>SVJB01000046.1 GCA_015069185.1 Oscillospiraceae bacterium | reverse complement strand
TCCTTGTAGTCCTTGACATAGGCTCGGAATGTTTTAAACTGATCAGCTCGGCTGTCATGCTCCAGAATAACATTCCTTTCAGACTTGGCAGGATCATAGTTCACATGGTCAAGGTTCTTTACAGTCAAGGTGCGTTCTTGTTCTCTTTCTACGCTGTTAGCATCCGTGCAGTTGTAGTTCTCGCACGTCAATATTGCGATATTGATTACATCAACTCCTTATTACATAATTATAGTGTAAGGCACTAATAACCCTTACACCATAATTATATAATACTGAACTTCACGGATGCAACAGCTCCGACAGAGAACCCACTCTGTCGAAAGTATTCGACGTGGGCAAGGGAATATTCCCCTTAACCCCTCTTATAGTTCACATTTATTTCAGATTTGATCTATTGCTTCTGATTCTTTCCTGTTATAAAATAGATACAGAAGGCAAACGAAAGAAAGCCTGCTGGTGCAAGTCCAGTCAAGTGTTTGATTTCTTTCTAAAGTTATAGAGTATCCATACTTTTATGGGGAAGGGCATACTAGTGGCCCTTCCTTTTCTTTGCACTATTTTTCAGTCCAACGGACATCACAAGGACATCTTGTATTGTAAGGTCTGGTGTTGTATTGATTTGTCCTGTGTTGTGTTGTTTCGAATTGTATTGTCTTTTGGTGTAGTGTCATTTGATGATGTGTATAGTGCTGTACTCAATACTAGAATATATTATGATAAACAGAAAGGAAACAAAGACTATGAAAAACAATGTTAAGAAAGAAGCAGTACAAAAAAGAGAGTATATTGATTGTGCTGTATTTGACGAAGTAGAAAAGAAATATCCCAAAATCAGCAAAAAAGGAGTTGCCTATGATTTAGGCTTAACCTATGTGACCTTTGAAAAAGGCTATCTAGAGACAACCATGCTAAGAAAATTGATTAAAGAACATGGCGCAGAAATAATGGCGGTAATCATGTTCTTTCGTATGGAAATGTGCCAACCACATGGATGGTATTGTTGTGTTGATGATGATAGCTTAGAAGTCATTATCGAACGATGTGCATTTGCATTAAAAATGGAAGAAGATACTGTATCAAAATATTACGATGCTTTAATCGAAAAACGTATATTTTATGTTATTGAAAATGAAAAGGGAAAATATTTAGCTGATACACAACAACTATTCAATTTTGAAATGTTACATGCTACACGTGCTTATGACAGAGTTAGAAAAAACATCGCTAACGATGAACATAATGCGGATGAAATAGTGACTGAAACCAATACTCCTCCTATAGTTCCATTAAAAGGTGTTGCTCCAGATGAACCAATATGCGATTTGCCAAATGATGAATCTGATCCCTTTGATTGGTAAGAATTTATAGAGATAAATAAATGTCCCACGGAATACACACGGGCGAAGCCCGGTATTCCGTGGGACATTCTTGTTATAAATCTTGCATGGCTTTTAATACCATAACTTCATCCGTTTCGAACATATGCGAATAACGCTCTAGAATTGTAGCCTGCGTATCTCCGCTTACTTTCTCAATAACAGGCAACGGAACACCTTTTCGAATTAAGGTACTTATAAACGTATGCCTAAAATCATGACAAGTGTAGTGTTTCAATCCATTCTTTGAACAAGCCTTGTCTAATGCGTCTGCACAAGCACCATGTGTCCATGGAAATATTCTATCATCAAGACTGCCACCATTCATCAGGTGTTCACTCCTAATTCTCATAAAAAGTCTTTCTGGATCGGGCGAAAGAGGGATAGTTCTATGCTTAAAATTCTTCGGGTCTTTGGTCAGTTTTATTTCGCTGACGTAAGCCTTGTTAATTCTTACCCTCATTCCCTGCAAATGCTTACCCTCTGTGCTTTTGCTTGTAGGTACAATTCGGATTGGCTTATCTTCGCTCTTTTTGTAATAATCAAATTCCTCAAAGTCTGCATATGTAAGCGCAACACATTCGCCAATTCGTATTCCAGTATAAAAGAGAAGATTAAACAACAATCGATACTTCGGATAATGATTTACTCCAAGCCTATAGAAACTATTGTTTTTAAAATGCTGATCAATTACATCGAACTCTTCTTTAGACAGAACCTTATAGTCCTGCTTTTTCTTTGTTTTCATATTGTCAGCATAATCAAGCACGTTTTCTTTTACAAGTTTCTTCTTATGGACGAGGTTGATTAGTTTTCTAAAAGTTGCATTTAGTGATCTCAATGTTTCTTCGGAATATCCATGCGCACGTATGTCGGAGCAAAATTTATAATAAACATCTTCGTCTATATCTTTTACTTTGGTTGTAGCTGGGATAAACTGATATATCATTCTTAAATGTTCTTCCGTGTTGCTCATTGTGACAGGACTAAAATCTTTAGCCTGTGCACGGATTTTCCATAATTCAAAAGCTCCCTCAAGCGTAATATCTTTGTCTGCAGCCTTTGCTCCACCAGTCTGTAATTCAGCTAAAGCTTGTTTTGCTTCGGCGATAGTATTAAGGTTATATGCCCATTTTGCACGATACTTGTTTTTGCCAGTCTTTACATCGTATTCCTTGAAATTATACTTCACATCATACTTTTTTGTATTCTCATTAAAATAAATGCTCGTATATTTCGTTTTTGAGCGTTTTACTTTCTCAGCCATAACAAAAAGCCTCCTTCGTATAAAATAGGTTCATATACTAATCATAGCACATATATACTACTAATTCTATACGAATTTTTCCTAAATTTATACGAAAAAGGCTTTTGTAAGAGCTGAAAACCCTTGCAAATCAAGGATTTATTTATCCAATGATTTCATCGTGGGGAACAACAATACGTCCCTTATCGTCTGTGCATTAGTCAGCATCATAACCATACGGTCAATACCGATTCCCAGGCCACCCGTTGGCGGCATACCGTATTCGAGAGCATTAAGGAAGTCGTTATCAACGTCTGTAGCCTCGTCATCTCCTGCTGCCTTCAAAGCTGCCTGATGTTCAAATCTCTGACGCTGATCGATAGGATCATTAAGTTCAGAGAAGGCATTTGCATGTTCTCTACCCATAATAAACAGCTCAAATCTCTCTGTATAGTCAGGATTCTTAGGACATCTCTTAGCAAGAGGTGATATATCAACAGGATGATGCAGCACGAAAGTAGGCTGGATAAGCTCATCCTCAACGTATGTTTCAAAGAACAGATTGAGAATATCACCCTTACCATGGCGCTCTTCGTATTCAATGTGATGTTCCTTAGCAAGAGCGCGAGCCTCTTCAAGAGTCTCAACCTTGCTAAAATCAACACCTGCATACTCAACAACTGCATCATTCATACTGATACGTTTAAATGGTGATTCAAAATCAATTGTTGTATCGCCGTACTGAACAACTGCTGTACCAAGAACTTCCTTACATACTGTTCTGAAAAGCCCTTCTGTAAGGTTCATCATGCCCTCGTAGTCTGTGTAGGCTTGATATAATTCAAGTAATGTAAATTCAGGATTGTGACGAGTATCCATACCTTCATTACGGAACACGCGACCAATCTCGTATACTCTATCAAAACCACCTACAATAAGGCGCTTAAGGTGCAGTTCCAAAGCAATACGCAGATACATATCAATATCAAGAGTATTGTGATGAGTAATAAACGGACGAGCATTTGCGCCACCTGCAATATTGTGCAGCACAGGTGTCTCTACCTCCATAAACTCTCTGTCTTCCAGATATTTACGAATTGCCTTAATAATCTGTGAACGCTTATAGAACACATCCTTAACCTCAGGATTAACAATAAGATCCAGATATCTCTGGCGATATCTCAAATCCATATCACGAAGTCCGTGTTTCTTCTCAGGAAGTGGTCTTAAAGATTTTGATAGGAGAATAATACTATCAGCACGAACAGTAATCTCCCCTGTTTTTGTCTTAAAAACAGTACCTGTAAGTCCAATAATGTCGCCGATATCAAAAGATTTAAAAGCCTGGTAAGCTTCAACGCCTACATCGTCTCTCTTAACATAAATCTGAATCTGACCATTCTTATCAAGAATATGAGCAAAACTAGCCTTACCCATAATACGCTTGAGCATAATACGACCGGCAATAGACACCACGATAGGCTCCTTTTCCTCGGCCTGCTCATCTGCGGCATCAGCCTCACCTGCTCCATCTGCCGCAGGTGCATTATGGTCCTCTGTTCCCAGCTCATCAAAATGAGATAAAATATAATCAGAATAATGAGTTACATCAAACTTAGTAATCTCATATGGGTTATTTCCACTTTCCTTAAGAGCAGCTAGCTTGTCCATACGAACACGAACCAGCTCATTAACCTCCTCTTCGGATTGAATTTCATTGATAATTTCGTCCATTTTTAACTCCTAAATAAATTAATTTTATTGCGGTATAGAAATATCTCTGATATTGTACTTGAAGCTACCACCTGGTGATTCAACAACAACATCCTCACCTTTCTTCTTTCCTAGAATAGCAGCTCCTACAGGTGATTCGTTTGATATCTTACCCTCAAGAGGGTTAGCTTCAGAAGATCCTACCAGATAATATTCAATCTCCTCATCAAAATCGTAATCATACAGAACAACACACTGACCAAGTCTAACTACATCAGTAGTAAGATTATCAGAATCAATCAGCACATAATTTTTCAGAATCTGTTCGATCTTGAACTTCTCAGCCTCATTTTCCTGCTGTTCTCTCTTTGCCTCATCGTATTCAGAGTTTTCTGAAAGATCTCCAAAGCCACGAGCAACTTCAATACGCTTGATGATTTCTTGCGTTTTCACACCCTTAAGGTACTCAAGACGCTCTTGTAAATCCTGCAAGCCTTTCTTTGTCAAATGTGTTACCTTTCCATCCATTCTACTGTACACTCCTTAAAATATATTAAAACTTAGCGCTGTAATTTTTCTCCTTAAGAATAACGTCATGTGCGCCACCCTCAACAATACTTGTTGAAGATACGCGAGTAAGCTTAGCATTCTTGTGAAAATCTGCAATATTTTTCACACCGCAGTTGCACATTGTTGACTTAACCTTACCCAATGTAATATCCAGATTATCACGAAGGGATCCTGCGTACGGAACGTATGAGTCTACGCCCTCTTCAAACTTCATGCCACCTGTGCCGCCCATATCGTATCTCTGCCAGTTGCGGGCTCTGTTAGAACCTTCACCCCAGTATTCCTTAACATAATTACCGTTGATATTAAGCTTACGAGTTGGGCTCTCATCAAATCGTGCAAAATACCTACCAAGCATTACAAAATCAGCGCCCATAGCAAGAGCCAATGTTACATGGTAGTCATGAACAATACCACCATCAGAACACAATGGAATATATACGCCGGTTTTCTTAAAATATTCATCTCTCGCCTTAGCAACTTCAATAACAGCAGTTGCCTGACCGCGGCCAATGCCCTTCTGTTCACGAGTGATACAAATAGAGCCACCGCCAATACCAATCTTAATAAAGTCTGCACCTGCATCTGCTAAGTAATTAAATGACTCAGCATCAACTACATTACCTGCACCAACCTTGACCTTACCATTGTACTCTTTCTTAATAAAATCAAGAGTATCTGCCTGCCACTCTGAATAACCCTCAGATGAGTCAATACAAAGCACATCAACACCGGCCTTAACCAGCTCCGGTACTCTCTCCTTATAGTCTCTTGAGTTGATACCTGCACCGCACATATATCTCTTCTCACTATCAAGAAGCTCTAACGGATTCTCTTTGTGTGAAGAATAGTCCTTACGGAAAACAAAATATTTCAAATTGCCTTTATTATCAATAATTGGCAAGCAGTTAAGCTTGTGATCCCAGATAACATCATTTGCTTCCTTGAGGCTAATACCCTCCTCAGCATAAATTAGCGATGAGAAAGGAGTCATAAATTCCTTAACCTTAAGATCCATCGACATACGGCTTATTCTGTAGTCACGGCTTGTTACGATACCAAGGAGCTTACCTGTAGCTGTACCATCCTCAGTAATAGCAACTGTAGAATAACCGTTCTTATTCTTAAGATCGATAACATCCTGCAATGTATGCTCAGGTGTTAAATTAGAGTCACTAACAACAAAGCCGGATTTATATTTTTTTACTCTGGAAACCATTTCAGCCTGCTTATCAATTGGCTGTGAAACAAATATAAAAGACAAGCCGCCACATTTTGCCAATTCGATTGCCATATGATCATCAGATACAGCCTGCATAATAGCAGACACCATAGGTGCATTTATATATAAAGGTGATTCTTCACCTGCTTTGAACTTAACAATTGGAGTCCTTAATGATACGCTATCCGGTGTACAGTCCTTGGTTGTAAGCCCCGGTAACAACAAATATTCGCTAAAAGTATAAGATGGTTCGTCATAGATAAATGCCACAATAGACAACTCCGTTTCTGTATGTATTTTAAGTGAGAATTTTACTCCTTTTAGGTGTTTTTGTCAAGCGCTTGACAGTTTATAGAAACCTAATAATGTAGGATTACAATACATGTGTTACATTGAACCTAGAAAAAAATAGCGAAGTTCCATTTCTTATGTTATCTTTAAATTGGAAAACAAAAAACCATAGAAAGGAACTCCACTATGAATAAGATAACAC
>SVJB01000015.1 GCA_015069185.1 Oscillospiraceae bacterium | reverse complement strand
CTATTTTTTATTGAATGTACAGTGCTTTTTTTTTGAAAAGCGCTGTACATTCAGTTTTTCCATGTTGCATTTAACTTTTCACGTTGCATTTAGTTCTTCGTTGTTGCGTTTAATTTTTCAACTAACACACTAAGAAAAAACTCTGTTTTCACCCGGATTCTTTTACAAAACATTATTGAATATTCCATGTCCCTTCATCGTCTATATAACAGTAAAAAACATTTCGAGGACTTTTATATCCTTTCTTGCCTATTTCCTCCAGAAGCATTCGTTTTGAAATATTAAGTATCTTCATATTATCTTTCATAACATACCCACCTATGATTATATCTGTGAGAACACCTTTAGGCATTGTCTTTTGTGTTACATCCTCTCTTATCGCAGGACTTTTTCCCGGATATAAAACAATACTTACATTTCCATTATTTTCCAACACAGCCAACATTATCTCACTCACATCAGGAGAACCCTGAAGTCTTAACGCTTCTAGTAAATCATCAAGATTATACATTTGTTTTTTTAGATTTTCTTTTATAATTTTACCATGTTTTACTAATACACATGGTTTACCACAGATTATATTACGAAGTGTTTTAAATTTCAGTATTAAAAAGGATATTAAAATCTGAAGAACTGTTAATGTCAGAATCGGTAGTAAACCGTTCATTATGGGAATAGATACATCTTGCAAAGGAATCGAAGCCAGGTCTGAAATCATCATAGCTATTACAAGCTCGTAAGGTTGCAACTGCCCTATCTGGCGTTTTCCCATAAGTCTCATAATAACTATAATAAATAAAAACATTATCATTGTTCTGATAACATGTAATATAATTTTCACCTGCCGTTATTGAGCATTTGCAAGAAAAAACTGCAGACATATTATTGTCTGCAGTGAGAATTTTTATTCTTATCAATATGACTAATGATTCAATCATGTGAGATAGATAACTCACAGCCAAGCACACGGCATGTGGACTCAAATTCCTTCATTTTATCCTGATTGATACCACCTTTTTTTATAGCGCGAATCATAAGATTCTTGGGCGTATCCAACGGAGATATATATTCTACAATGGATGCATCGTAACCCATGGCTTCTAGGTACATAAGTCTCATACCATCTGTAAGACTGTCTGCGATACGGGCGCGGAGAATTCCATGTTTTGTTATATTCTCAAATCCAGGTAAATTATATTGAGCGCGATTCATTTCCTTGTGACAACACGGAACACAAACAATTGATTGTATGTTGTGTTTAAGCGCAAATCTCAAAGCCTTATCAGTAGCAGTATCACAAGCATGCAACGATAAAAGCAATTGATAGCTATTGTCAGGTGTATATGCCCGTATATCAGTACATACAAACTGCATGTTTTTATACCCTAATTCGTTTGCCATACGCCGGGACTCTTCAATAACGTTTTCATTATAATCAAGACCTAGTATATAACACTTTTTCTGAAGCACTTCGCGTATGTAGTAATTTAAAACAAAAGAAAGATACGATTTACCACATGCGCAGTCTATTATACGTATTTCGTCATTCTTCGAGGCAAGTTCTTCTAAAAGAGGGTGAATAATCTCCACAAAATGATCAATCTGATTATATTTACGAATCTTATCGTTCTTAACCTTACCATTGCCACCAAGGATTCCTATTGTCTTCAATAACTTAGGCGCACGCTCCGGCTTTACATAGTATTCACGTTTGCTCATTACCTCCATTGCAGCATGAGCCTCCTGCGGAGCCACATATGTGGTTTGCTGCATTGATGTGGATACATTCTTGTTGTCAGCATTTATATATACTGTCTTACCACGTTCAAAATACGCCAGTACCATTTCATCATAATTCAATACGATTTCCTTGATAAAGGCTGTGAAACCATTAAAATCCAGATTATATTTATTACCAATATATGTAAATGAAAGCATGCCATCGTTGTCGACAGCCTCAATCCCAAAAGTCTTCACCCCCGACTTGAGGCTCACTGTTATTTTATCAAAGAAGTCACGATTTTCATCAAAACGACCTTTAAGCCCTATCATAAAAAATTCAATTTTATCTGCTGATTTTTTGTTCATATTACTCGTCTCCATCCCTTTGGGTACATATTCTTGGCAACGCCGCTATTAACATTCGCCAGACCTATAATCTGACCACTGGCGCGGACCGCAGCATAGCCGTCACTGCACTCAACACCGGTGAGCGTCTCGCCCAATAAATAACGTCTTATTGCATCGTCTGTACAATCAAAATCAATATTATTCTTAAATTCATCACTACTACAAGCCAATGAAAATTGATGTGATGGCTTAAATTTATAATGTTCTACATCGCCCATGTAAAGGCCAAAACGCGCAACTGTAAGGGAATCAAGGTTGGGTGGCTTGATAGGTAAATAGTAAAGATTTGTATTAATTTTCAAATAGTAACCCTTCCATATTGGACTTGCCATATTCTTCTGCCAGAATTCTCTTACCTCAGGCTGTGGGCCGTCAAGCAGCTTGTAGCTTCGCTGTCTTTTATAATCTACATTTTCCGGGAAATATGCGTCGGCGTTCTCTTTGGATACAAGCTTACATGTGAAATGGCCTTCGCCTTTTAATCTATGTGGCCATAGTCTTGCAGCCGCCTTGATACCTATGCCGTCTGTAATACCACCAACTTTATCAAGTTCTGCTACTTCAAATTCAGCATGTTCATTTAGAAAACCTTGTATAATTTTCTCATCTTCGGCATCATCAAAAGTGCATGTCGAATAAATAATCTGACCGCCGGGAGCTAAAAGCTGTGAGGCATAGCCTAAAAGTTCTGACTGTATTTGTGTAAACTTGCTCTTGTCATATTTCCCCCATGCCTCCAATGCCTCATCGTCCTTGCGGAACATTCCTTCACCTGAGCAAGGAGCGTCTATAAGAATTTTTGTGAAATACCCTGTAAAATGTTTACATAAATTTTCAGGACTTTCGTTTGTTATAATTGCATTCTTACAGCCCCATCGTTCTAAATTATATACAAGTGCCTTAACACGTGTCTCACTTATATCATTTGCCACAAGTATACCCTCGCCTTTAAGCATGGATGCTATCTTTGTTGATTTGCCACCGGGAGCCGCACACATATCAAGCACACGGTCACCGGGCTCTACTCCAAGATTTTCTGCAGGATACATGGCGCTGGGGTCCTGGAGATAGAAAAGTCCTGCATGATATAAGGCACATTTTGCCGGAAAAAGTGAATTTTCATAATAAAATCCATCTGACGTCCACGGAATATTCTCCTGCATAGGAAGAATATCCGCAAATCTTTCTTTGAACTGTGCCGGGGCTATTTTAAGTGTATTTACACGAAGACCGCATGACTTATTTTGTTCAAGTGATGCTTCATATTTTTTATATTCATCTATACCAATTAATTCAATTATCTTTTCAGTAAACTTAGCCGGAAGCTGCATAAAAATAAGTCCCTCCTTGAGATTTTCTTAGTATATCACAATCATAAATAATTGAAAATCAAAATATATTATTACATACTGTTTTGTTTTTTGGTTAGGTATGTCTATGTTACAGTACACGATGAAAAGATTGTTTATTTCCCTTCTGACATTATTTTTTATCGCCACTGCCACATTTTTTCTGATGAATCTGGTGCCCGGAGGGCCTTTCACAGATGAAAAAGAACTACCTGACCAAATACAAGACAGTCTGAATGAAAAATACGGATTAGATAAACCTGTACATATTCGCTTTATTAAATACATAGCAAATTTACTTAAGGGGGATATGGGAGTTTCTGTAAGAAATGGTCGTAACATATCTGACATTTTATGGAACGGATTTAAAACATCCTGTATTATAGGCGCTATTGCAATATTAATTGCTTTGGCCAGTGGGCTATTTTGGGGATGCATATCAGCAATTAACAAAGATAAGCCGGCGGACAAGATTATTGTGTTTTTTATATCAATTGTTGTATCACTTCCCAACTTCCTTACAGGTATGCTTATTCTATATGTTTTCTGTATAAAACTAGAAATATTAAACGTATGGCAGGCAAACACAATTAACTATTTCTTACCTGCTCTTTGCCTTAGTATATATCCAAGTGCATACATAACAAAACTCACAAGGAGCGGTTTGATTGATGTACTAAATAAGGATTATATGCGAACAATCAAAGCAAAAGGTGCCGGTAAATTATATGCAGTTATGGTCCACGGATTAAAAAATGCTATTATTCCCGTTATTTCTTATCTCGGTCCTTTAAGTGCCAATGTGCTTACAGGCAGTATTGTTGTTGAGAGTATTTTCTCAACAGGTGGTATGGGAACATTGTTTGTATCATCAATTAACACACGAGACTATCCCCTCATTATGGGCACTACTTTGTTCTTTGCGTTCTTAATTATTATGATGAATTTTATATGTGACATTATCTGCAAATTTATAGATCCGAGGATAAAGCTTACATGAAGAATCCATTTATTGTTATTAGTATTTCCATATTGTGTTTTATTTTAACATTATTTGCATTGGCATATATTGTCTGTCCATATAAATATGATGAGCAAATCAGTTTAGATGGAAACGTTGACATTACCGCAAAGAACTTAAAGCCTTTTTCGTACTCACCACAAGAAGAACTTTATATGACAAACTGTGTTTTTCTCGGATGGTCACATTGTCAAGTTTATTTAATTGACAGTATTTCAGATGAAGAAATGGTAAATTTTGTATCTGACTATGTTTGTATCGAAGAGTCATGTACCTTCTATGCTGTGTGGGCATCTGACAAGGATAATAATGGTATACCTGATTATGAGAGTAAAGTTTTTTCAGCTAATAACCAAGGAAATAGTATTGATGTCATAGCTAAACCAGACAAGTATAAAAATATAACAGATCTTGTAACAGTTCGATATGACCTTAATGGCGGAAGCGGATTCATACCATTTTATGACTTTGAAATATCGAATGGTGACTGGGTTAGAACCTTGACACTTGAAAATGCATCTCACCCTGCAGGCAAACGACTTTTTATACATGTATTTGGCACTGATGAGCTTTGCAGAGATTACTTTGTCAGAGTTATGACCGGATGTGCCATTTCTCTTATGGTAGGTATATTTTCCAGCCTGATCGTACTGGTAATCGGTACAACTATTGGTTCTGTTTCCGGATACTACGGGGGTACAATTGATCTTGTTATTACCCGGGTAATAGATATCATTTATGCCCTGCCTGACATGCTTGTAATAATCTTACTCTCTGTTATTTTTGACGCCCGAGGCCTCAAAAGTATGTTTCTTATATTTGCACTACTCTACTGGTGCGGTACTGCAAGATTAGTACGTAGTCGTGTCATGTCTCTGCGATACGAAGAATATGTTATTGCCCTAAAGAGTATGAATGCTTCAAATTTTCGCATTATATTCTGCCATATAATTCCAAACAGTATGAACGTAATATTAGTATCTGCTGCTTTTTTAGTGCCCTCTGCCATTTTCACAGAGAGTTTTCTAAGTTTTATCGGAATGGGTGTGCAGGCTCCCCTGCCCAGCCTTGGCGCGCTTGCCTCTATGGCGCAAAATAGTATTTATTCATATCCATACAAGCTTTTTATACCTGCAATCTTTATTGCTTTGATAGTTGCTGCGTTTAATTTATTGGGAGACGGACTTAAGAGGATAAAATAATGGAAACAGTGCTTGATGTAAAAAATCTGTGTGTATCACGTTTATCAAAAGTAGAAAATATTCCCATTCTTCGCGATATATCCTTTTCCATAAAAAAAGGTTCTATTCTTGGCCTATGCGGAGAATCAGGCTCAGGTAAGAGTATGTGTGCCTATTCAATTATGAGGTTGTTACCTCATAAAATAAAAGCCACATCAGGAAGCATATTATACGGAGGTTTTGATTTACAAAATATTAGTGAAACAAAGATGCAATATTTCCGGGGCAATAAAATAAGTATGGTTTTTCAGGATCCAATGACTTCTTTAAATCCATTATTGACTATTGGCTATCAACTACTTGAAGTTATCCGACTTCATCCGGGTAAGTTTTTGAATTTTTCCCGTGAAAATTCAAAAACTCATGCAATACAGATGCTTGAGCTTTGCGGTATAAGTGATCCGGGAAGAAGAATGAAACAATATCCACATGAATTATCAGGCGGAATGAGACAGCGTGTAATGATCGCCATGGCATTAATGACCAATCCTGATCTGTTGATAGCAGATGAACCCACAACTGCTCTCGACGCAACAATTCAAGTTCAAATACTTGACATAATAAAACAATTTCGTAAACAATACGGTATGTCTGTTTTATTTATTTCCCATGATTTGGGTGTATTGTCACATATATGCGACGAGATATGTGTGATGTACGCAGGGCGTATTTGCGAGTCAGGTGCAACACATGATATCTTTGCCAATCCCTGCCATTGTTACACAAAAGCATTTTTACGAACAATCCCCTCTTTTATTCCAGGAAAAAGAAAACCTTTATTGGCAATTCCGGGAAGTGTTCCGATGCCGGGTAGCATTACAGACGGCTGTCCGTATGCGCCAAGATGCGAGGAACGTACTGACTTATGCTGTAAAGTTTTTCCACATTACATAAAAATAAGTAATTCTTCTGTAAATGCATTTGACCATACAGTCGCATGTCACAGGTTTAATCAGAAAATTTAATAAGGAATGTATCAAAATGATTAAAGTAAAAAATCTAATTGTTAAGTTTAAAAACTTTACTGTTATCAATGATATTTCCCTGGAAATACCTAAAGGAACAACATTAGGTCTTGTTGGTGAATCAGGCAGTGGCAAGACAACTCTTGGTAGAAGTATACTGCTTCTCAATAATATAACAAGCGGACAGATTTTTTATAAGGGAACAGAAATTACTACTAAAAATATTCATCGATTCAGACCACATATGCAGATGGTTTTTCAAGATCCCTACTCTTCCATTGATCCAAAAATGAAGATTGAAAATGTAATTGCGGAACCACTTATAATAAACAAAATCTGTAAATCTAAAAGTGATCGTACATATCAAGTGCATAAGCTTCTTAATCTGACAGGTTTAGATACTTGTCATGCTAGCAGATACATTAGCGACTTTAGTGGCGGACAGAGACAACGTATTGCTATAGCCAGAGCACTGGCTACCTCCCCTGACTTTATCATATGGGATGAAGCCGTATCTGCTTTGGATGTTTCGGTCAAAGCACAGATAATAAATCTGATTATGGAATTACAAAGAGAGCTTGGTCTTACATATTTATTTATATCACATGATATGGCTGTAGTCAGACATGTATGTACTGATATTGCAGTATTATATAAGGGAACAATTGCAGAATATGGTACATGTTCTCAAATATGTTTCTCGCCGAGAAATGATTACACTAAGAAGCTCATTGCTTCCGTTATGATACCGAAGCATACATAAAATATTTATGTCCGTAGCAAGATGTATAGACACCTGATATATTTTCACGTATCAGATACAAATCACTATAGTAGTATACAGGACACACAGCGCCTGTATCCATCAAAATAGCCTGCGCCCTGGTTGCAAGATCATTTCTTACATTAGCGTCTGTATCTGCCCGTATAAGGCCTATAAGCGCATCATATTCACTCCAATCAGGCGCATAACCATTTATTTCCTTACCAAAGCCACTTCTATTGTTAGGCGAACCAGATTCGTGAATCTCAAGAAAATTAATTGCATCATTATAGTCTGCAAGCCAGCCATTCTTTGCCATATCAAAATTGCCATTTCTCTTGCTCTCAAGAAATGTTGCACTATCTTGTTGTACTATATTAAGAGTTATTCCAATATTGGCATAATCTGCCTGTATGGACTGTGGGATTCCTGCCTGTGTGCCGCTTTCATTCGTCAGGTAATCTATGGTAATAGGGGTTTGGGCGGATAACTTACAATTATTGTCAAAAATATATCCAATTGATTCCAGCATTTGTATTGCTTGATTCTTATCTGTAATATATTGCGAATCACTTGTTACGTATTGACTTGTTCCTGTTATCAAGCCTGTGGGTAAAAATTGTGCGGCTGCCTTCTGTCCTCCCATGCACACTGTATTTATGATTTTATGTCTGTTAATAAGTAGTCCCAGAGCCTTCCTGAAAGTGGCCGCATCTTCTTTATTGAACTTACTGAAAATTTTTGAATTTACATTAAACGAAATAAAGTACGTCCCCAGCATATCGCAACGTTTAAGTGTAATATCATTCTTAAGCCCCCCTACCTCATCATCCGGAATAATATCTGTAAAATCAATATTACCTGATTTATACGCTGCATATATTGCGGCACCTGAATCTGATAACATTAGCTCTAATTTATTGAGGCTTACATTTTCACAGTCAAACCAGTATGGATTCTTTGTGAAAATCATGCTGCGGCTATGATTCCATTCTTTAAGTACAAATGGTCCGTTTGATATAAAGCCGGCTTCGCTGTACTTGTTTACATCAGTTTCTTTTATTGGGAAAAAAGCCGGAAGTGTACATAGTTCTAAAAAGTATGGGCAAGGCTCGCTAAGCACTACCTGAAGAATTCTGCCATTATCCAATGCAGTTACGTTAAGCACTCCGGTATCATATCCGTCGATGCAGCTAAACATATATTTATTGGCGCTTGTGCTTTGTGCGCCACCCGTCTGTTGCCAGCTACGGCAAAAATCATAGCTGTTGAGTAAGCTCCCATCACTCCATTTAAGATTGTCTCTTAATGTAAACCTATAGATAAGACCGTCCTGTGATATCTGACATCGCTGAGCACATGCATATGTAGGATTACCATTTTCTGCACACATAAGCAGACCGGAATGGGATATAAACGCCAGAGAAGCCAAATAAGCCGTATTTGCATCCTGAGGGTTTAGTTTATCAGGTTCACCGCCAAGACAGATTCTAAGAGTATCTGGAGCGTTTATATTGGATTTGGTTATAGAGCAGCCTGTACCAAATAGCATATTACCCAGGCAAATGGTGCAGACCAATGGAATCAACAGAAGTTTTATGTAGTGCATAATAACTAATTGCTTTCACTAAACATTTAGTACATTGTATGCAACGTTTTGTATTTCAAGATGTTAATTAAAACATTTTATAGAATTTTTGATTTTGCTGCTGAATTTTACGAAGAATTAGTGTATAATAAATACAGTAATATAAATTTTAGCATAAAGGAGTAATTAAAAAATGCCAAACATTAAGCCCGTATCCGATCTTCGTAATTACAATGAAGTTTTACGCGATATTGCTGTAGGAGAACCTGTATTCCTTACAAAAAACGGTCGTGGTAAATATGCTATAGTAGATATGGAAGAATTCGAAAAAACACAGGCAACACTCAAACTAATGAGCGAACTTGCAAAAGGTGAGGCTTCTGCCAAAGAAAAAGGATATATTGATATTTCTGAAGTCGAAACACTTTTGGAGGCTATTAATGACTAAAATCAATTTTTCACCTGATGCTCTTAAAGATATTAAAGATATAAAAAAATATATATCCCATGAGTTGTATAATAAACAAGCTGCAATCAACACAGTTGATAGAATTATGAAGCGTGTCCGTCAGCTTGCTGATTTTCCGGAAATGGGTGCTCAGCTTTCTTCAATTATTAATCTTGAAGTACCTTACCGCTTCCTTATATGTGGTAACTACATTATATTCTACAAAGTAGATGATAACGAAGTGCATATTATTCGTGTAATTTACAGTAAAAGAAACTACATGAAGATATTATTTGGTAAATCAAAAGATGAATACTTATAAAAAGCGGCGGAAATCCCGCCGCTTTTGACATACCTTTGAATTATAACACTAAACTATGTATTTTTGAATTCCCTTAAATGTAACAGGAATTGTCAATACTTTTCTTCATAATTATTATTCAACCACCTCTCCCGGAAAACCTTTAAACTCAACAGGGATCCGCAAAGAGCTACCATCTTTATACACCGCTTCCATACGAATAGTCTTATCTTTGCCTGAGAAATCCTCAAACACAATGAAATCCTCTGTTGCATATACAATTTTCGGATGAATTCCAAAATCGTAATTTTCATGTATTATGTTGTCTACACATTCTGATACAATGTGCAATTTTTTGTCATAATCAAAATACCACAAATCACCATCTGAGTTATATAACACATAACCGTTTGCGTCATACGCATCATCTCTTGCTGCTTTGTTAGGTACATAAACGCGACACATGTTCATATTCTGTCCTTGCAGATCATACTCGGCCTGATAAAATGTTCGATTATTAACTTCTTTACTATTATATTTAGAAGAAGCATATAATATTTTTATTCTGTCTTCCGTTATATCAAATCCATATATTCTGTCTGCCTGAACCGTTAGACTCTCTTTCTTTTCTTTCGTTAACAAATCAACAGATGCAATTGTCATATGTTTATTTCCTTCACTATCTTCTCTGGAATAAGGATAAATAAAATATACCGTATCGTTTACTATTTTATTTATCGGCAATTTATTCCAGGGATCATAGCTCCTGTTTGATATCCATTCTTTATCCCATTCAAAATATTCAAAAGAAGATAAAATCACAGCGTGATTCAGTGTTCCGTCAGCAAAATCTGCATATTTATTATCAATATAATATTCAGAAAAAATAGTTTCTATAATTTCTGTGTCATTTATATCAAAACGTTCTATACGGTATTCTTCGCACACTTTTGTATTTCCTATGACCGTTTTTGAATCAATATCATATATATCACCGGAAATTGCATATAACCAGTTATCATGAACATAGAAATTACGCAAATTTGATATTGAAGCGAATAATATACTTGTCGAACTTTTTCTATCATATCTATATATTTTTGTAACAACGCTGAATTTTCTGATATTCTCACCGTTATCTGTTGCCTGATGCTGCTTTTCAAATTCCCCATCACCAGAATGTTTTACATAAAAAATATAATCATCAGTCACTTCAAACACTCTGATATTTTCAATAAGAATTGTTTCTTCATCGCCTTTGTTATGCAAATCATATAAATATAAATCTCTCTCTTTAAATAAACCAGAAGAATACTCTCTGTCAGTATAGAAAAGTTCATTTCCATAACACCTCATATTAAATTTCTCTAACTCAGGTACATGAATATGATTATGATGAGACTCCTCAGGTTTACAAGAGACCACTACAATCAATAAACAGAATAATAATGCTAGTGATAAAATTTTTCTCATATTAACACTCCTTTCTAAATTAATACAAAAAAAACAAAATCTATTAAATTAGATAAAGCACAAATTAAAACTAATTGCAGTGTAACATAGCAATATATAGTGTGTCAAATAAAAAGCGGAGCAAAGATAATGTAGTACGTAAAATAAACTCATTGCAGTTTGCGGACAAATCACGAATCTTCCGCAAACTAATTCTGTCAAAGAGTCCTACAACGCTTTTACATTCCCTCTCCCATTTGACAACCTTCTTAATTGAGTATAAAATTGTGAAAATCTATATTTTTATTCATTTTAAGGAGGATTAAAAAAATGGAATATACAAGCGGAAACGTATCAATTAACACTGAAAATATATTTCCTATAATTAAGAAATGGCTATACTCTGAGAAAGACATTTTTATCAGAGAAATCGTATCAAATGCCTGTGATGCTATTAGCAAGCTTAAGAAGCTTATCTCTGTAGGCGAAGCAGATATTGACAGCACAGGATGGAAGATTGAAGTTGTTCTTGATAAAGAAGCCGGCACTATCACTATTAAAGATAACGGTATCGGTATGACCGAAGAAGAAATTGTAAAATACATCAACCAGATTGCTTTCTCAGGCGCAAAAGATTTTATTGAAAAATATGAGGGCAAGACCGATGATTCACAAATCATCGGGCATTTTGGTCTTGGTTTCTACTCTGTGTTCATGGTATCAGATAATGTTCAGATTGACACCTTATCCTGGGTACCCGGTGCAGAAGCTGTTCACTGGGAGAGCGACACAGGAATGGATTTTGCCATCTCCCCATCTGATAAAACAGACAGAGGCACAGAAATTACTCTGCATATAGCAGAAGACAGCGTTGAGTTCCTAGACAGCTTCAAGCTCAGAGAAACACTAATGAAATACTTCTCTTTCTTACCTGTTGAACTGTTTTTCACAGAGATTAAAGACGAAGAAGAAACAGAAGAAAAAGAGACAGAAGAAAAGGAAGATGCAAAGGAAGAGCCTAAGCCTATCAACAATACTACACCCCTGTGGATGAAGCCTGTAAAGGATTGTACTGAAGAGGAATATAAGGCTTTTTATCACGAGGTATTCAGAGACTTTAACGATCCCCTATTCTGGATTCATCTTAATATTGACTATCCGTTTAATCTAAAGGGTATTTTATACTTCCCTAAGCTTAAGGATCAGTACGATATTATGGAAGGTACTATCAAGGTATACTACAATCAGGTTTTCGTTGCTGACAACATTAAGGAAATCATTCCGGAATTCCTTATGCTCCTTCGCGGTGTTATAGACTGTCCCGATCTGCCTCTTAACGTTTCTCGAAGCTTCCTGCAGAATGACGGTTATGTAAACAAGATATCAACACATATTACAAAGAAAGTTGCAGACAAGCTTACAGGTATGTTCAACACCGAGCGTGAAGAATATAACAAATGCTGGGAAGATATTAACCCATTTGTTAAGTACGGTTGCCTCAAGGATGAGAAATTCTATGACAAAGTTAAGGATGTTGTTATGTTCAAGACAACTGATGACAGATTCCTTACAATCTCTGATCTGACAGCTATCAAAGACGGTGAAAATACTGAAGAAAACAAGCCTGTAGAGAAGTCTGTTTATTATGTTGATGACGAAGTGGCACAAGCTCAGTACGTTAACATGCTTAAAGATGCAGGGCTTGATATTGTCATTATGACAGGACCTATTGACAGCCATTTCATAAACTATATTGAATACAAGAATTCCGGTAAGCTTAAATTCGTACGTGTTGACTCAGATATAACAGATACGATGAAGGATTCATCGAATGAAATGTCGCAAGAAGATCGCGAGAAAGTTATAGCAGACATCACACCCAGCTTTGCAAAAGTTTCCGGAAATGATAAAATAAAAATAGGTGTTGAGGCAATGAAATCTCCCCTGCCGGCTATTATACTTGTTTCTGAGCAGTCAAGAAGAATGCAGGAAATGATGAAAATGTACGGTGGCAACATGAATATGGGTGCAGACGACATAACAGTAACACTCAATAGTTCAAACACAACCGTCAAAACACTTGTTAAACTTATTGAAAACAAAGAAGATAACTGTGAAAAGATTGACTTTCTTGCAGCTCATATTTACGATCTCGCGCTGCTGGCTCACAAGCCCATGGACGCCGGTGCAATGAGTGCCTTCATGGAACGTAGCGCAAAATTGCTGGACGAGTTCGCTTGCAAGGAATAAATCGGAAAGGAACCGATTATGAAATACTTTTTATTACTTGGCGATGGTATGGCAGATTACCCAATCGAATCACTTGGTGGTAAAACTATATTAGAAGCCGCAAATAAACCTGTAATGGATATGTTAGCTACGAAGTCAGAGCTTGGTTTGGTTAAAACAGTGCCTGATCACCTTAATCCTCCCGGTTCAGATATTGCAAACATGTCAGTGATGGGATATAACCCGGATGTGTATTACACAGGACGTTCTCCTCTGGAAGCTGCCAGCATGGGAATCACAATGGAGCCTACAGACCTTGCGTTCAGATGTAATATTGTTACACTTTCCGATGATGAGCTTTACGAAAACAAGACAATGGTTGATTACAGCAGTGATGAGATTACAACAAGCGAATCAACAGTGCTGATCAATTACCTTAAAGAGCATCTTGATACAGATTCTATACATTATTATCCCGGTATTTCATACAGACATTGTGTTATCATGAATAACATTCCTGATAGCTATGACATGGCTTTCACACCGCCTCATGATATTACAACAAAGAAAGTAACCGATTACTTACCCAAGGGTGAAGACAGCAAGGTGCTCCTTGATATGATGAAGAAAAGCTATGAGCTTCTTAAGGATCATCCAATTAACCGTGACAGAATTGCTCGTGGACTTAATCCTGCTAACTCAGTTTGGTTCTGGGGTAATGGACGTAAGCCTGGATTTGATAACTTTTATGATAAATATCATATAAAAGGTGCCGTGGTATCTGCCGTTGACCTGCTTAAAGGAATGGGCTTAGTTGCCGGAATGAAATCAATTGATGTTGAGGGCGCTACAGGTAATATCTCCACTAACTTCAGCGGAAAAGCACAAGCATCTATTGAGTTTTTGAAAAACGAAGGCGATTTTGTTTATCTGCATGTAGAGGCGCCTGATGAGTGTGGCCATCGCAATGAGCTGGAAAATAAAATCAAATCTGTAGAGTACTTAGACAGCCTTGTTCTGGAGCCTGTGTATAAGGCTTTATGTGAAATGAAGGAAAATGGCGAATGTGACGGTTTCCGTATTATGGTTCTGCCTGATCACCCAACTCCCCTTTGCTTGCGTACACATACACACGACGCAGTACCATACATGATTTATGATTCAGAAAATGAAAAGGATTCCGGATACACCTCTTATTGTGAAAAGTCTTGTAAAGACTCTAATGTATATGTTGATAAAGGTTATACATTGATGGATAAATTCCTTGCGTAAAAGTAAATGGAATAAAAAAGTTAAGCAGTGTTCATTAACACTGCTTAACTTTTTTTGTATTACTTTTTATTCGTTTTCAAAAAATATATAACAACTATTGTTATACACGATATTACAACGCCTCCGGCCATATATAAATACCATGGCAAGGAAGAAGATGTTGTATTATCATCTGCTATGTCGTATGACTGTATATCAGTTGAAAAAGAAAACATAAACCGTCCTCCCGGTGCCACATCACCATATTGATAGAAATCCAATATATTGCCACTATCTTCAGTAATATTATTAGCAATAGTATTATCTGCCCACTTAAAGTTAAAATCCGGGATTTTACTATCATTTTTTATTCCCAGTGCGCTTTTAGGTACAGCTATTTGCAGCCGGTTTCCTGTTACATTAAACGAAGCTCTACCGCACTCTGTCCACGACCAACCACCATTATTACATTCAATAATCGCCTCATTCTTCTCAGGCGATATACGGTTAATAATGTATTCAAAACCTTCCCAGTTATTAGATATTCCTGTAAAATCCACATCAATAAGCAATCTCATCCATGCAGGATCGCCAGAGGAAGTAATGTCACTAACTGTTTCAACCATAAAATATATAAACTCATCATCATATGCTACTTTTGATGTGACGATATCATTTCGCATTGTGTTATTTTCATATACGAGATCTCCCCAACCGGCGCTATTTCTCTCACGTGTGCTGCCTGTATAATGTTTATATTCCAATAATATATCAGCCCACATATCATTACTACTAAAAATATCTATTGTTTTATTAACATTCGTCTCAGCCGTACCTGCTTCGGGTTTACTGACACCTTTGAATTTACGTATGTTATCAACAAGCTGATAATAATAATGGTCCTTTAGTTTTCCTTTTGTGGGCTCAATATCACGGCTGTACTCATCTGTGTATTGATCCACAAAAACGTTTTTATCATTTTCATAGAAACGGCTTACAATCCATTCATTCCAACCTGTTATAAATATAAAATCCGGATCAACTTCCAGTGCATAATCCCACTGCTGCTGAAAATTCAAACCGTATAATATTGCATTTTCATTTTCACTATTTATTGTTATTTTTTCGTTTTTATATTTAAACGAATATGAATAGTTATCTTTTGAATAGCTTCTTCCCTGTACGCCGCCACGAATGTCGTTCATATTGGTCAAACCGTATTCATTGGCATTTTGTGCCACACTTACTGTCATTTGTTCCACGCTGCCATCTTCGCGGATACCATATTTCCCCTGAGGGTATACAGAACACCAGCCCCACCTTTTTTCATCATAGCTTGTAGAGCTTACAAAATAAGATGGCTCATTGGCTCTGAATGTGAAAAAATTAAGAATTTCTGTTTCTAAATTCACAGTAGTATCCAACGATGCAGAATGTGCCATAATTAATGGCTTTCCTTCCCACATGAACCACAAATCTTTATATTTATCTTTTCCGTAAATCTCTCTCCACAAAGATTTTAGCATTACTCTCGTATTATCATGAGCTGAAAAATTCAGCATAAAAGCAATTTGCGGTGTGTTTACTCCATCATTTCTGGCTTCTTCAAATACTTTAAGCAATGTTTTATATCCGTCTGGCCACGTAAAAGTAGCATTTGTACAATCAAAAAAGATAACATCAACTCCGGCATCTGCCAATAATTCTGCGTGTTTCCTGACTACATATTCATCTGTATTTGTATAATATCCAAACAGAGGCTCATTCCAGAAATAAGGAGTACCGCTTGCCGTATTTTCCCAAGCCGAATGATTCCAGTCGTGAGAACTTTCGGGGTACTTTTCCAATATTTCAGTAATGTTTCTTGCAGGATATCCGGCACTGTTATAATGCCAGGTCCAATAAAACATACCAACATACTTGTCTTCACGCACATCGCCCACATCTTTATATTGACTTATAGTGCGTCCTAATCCATCAACACAAGTCCAGGTATCAGGCTGGATTCTATCATTAACACCAGCGGATACAACCGCCGGTGTTAATGTATATAGACTACATGTAATTAATAGTATTGCAAAAAACTTATTTAAGAAATTTTTCATTGTTCAGTCCTTTTAGTTTTTGAGAAAATATACAAAACTGCCACTACTGAAGTTAATACTAAAACAGTTAATCCGAAAACCGGCATCGCCTCTCCTGTAGGAGGATTCTCAACCGGTCCTTGTGTAGGATCAGACGGCTTCTGTGTTGGATCTGCAGGTTTCTCCGTGGGAGAAGGTGTCGTAGGGTTCTCAGGTTCAACCACTTTTTCAGGATATCCCGTTAATAATTCATAATCCGCATAAAAAGCATTTTCAGATATTTCTCCATTAATGTAGAACTGAGCTGTACTCTCTGCATTCTTCTCATGTAACCATACAACGGGCTGACCACCGGCTGCTCCGTTTTCATCAATACCTGCTTTACCATTGGTAAGAACAAATAAATATGATCCCTCAGTTATTGGTGTATCAAAATTAATCACGCAATCCATATTATTAATGTGATTGTATATTACATTTGTATATATAGGTGTTCCGGTTAAAGTAGTTTGATAATCGTTATTCCATGGATAAACGTAAAATGTTGCTTCTGTATTTGTACAGGCATAAGTCGCCATTCCTTTATATGTAAAAGATGAAATTGCATTTTTTGAAGCAACATCTATTTTCACAGCCATAGATTCATCACCTAAAATACCTTTAAGACCTGTTTTCTCTGCTTGTGTATTATATAGTGGTACTGTTCCTGATAATGCCGGTGCAAATGTTCCGTATGCATATAAATCAAAATCATCAACTACCAGTATAGCACCTCTTAAAACGAATCCTAAATCATTTGCAATGCATATACGTGCATTCTCTGTTGAGGCAACTACATTTCCATTTGCATCTTTTATAGATGCATTTTTATAAAATAAGCCACTGATATTTCCATATGTTACTGTTGCAAGCAATGTATCATCAACATATACTGAGATAATATTATCTTTATCAGTAATTCTTACCTGCAGAAGTTCTGTGCCGAAATCTTTTCCATCTGGTAAATCAACAAAATATCTTATATTACCAATACCATACTTAGCAGTTGCGCTTGGTATTTCAGCAGTCTTAACACCTATTTCCAATTTATTTCTTTCAGGTTTTATATACACACCTGCATATCCTACTCCATTTGCTATCAGCGGATCGCTATGTCCATCTGCTTCATAATTCGGAATGCCTCCCCAAAACGGAACAATAGTTTGCGTAGCATCGTCCCACTTTTGTGTCACATATGGTAAATCTACCATAGTATGCATTGAGAAAAAGCCTCCGTTAGGCGTAGTATATTCAGTTTTCATTTTAAATGAAACTTCATAATCCGAAGGAATATATTTGCCGGTAAGCAACATTCTTCTGGCTCCAACCCAAGTCATGCTCAAAGCTTTTCCATTTCCATTTTCGATAAGATTAAAATAGTCCGGCCAAGAAGTATTTGCTCCATCTTCTAACAGCCAATTCTTACTAAGTTCATTATAAGCTTCATTGTTGTCTGCGTATTGATCAAAGCTTTCCGATAATATTAATGTTTTATCTTCTGCCATAGATACTACACTTAAAACAGATACAGAAATAATGATAGTAAGTATTAAAGATACTAATTTTCTCATATTATTTTCCTCCTTTATTTTTCTTGTTTTTTATAACTATTATGATAATAACTGTGCAAACAATTGCCACAATACATATCACAATTGCAACTATAGTTCCCGTATTATTACCATTCACTGCCGGCTCTTGAGTTGGTTCAATAACCTTTTCTGTAGGTGCAACAGTAATATCAGGAGTGTTTGTTACAGCAGGCTCTGTTGGTTTTATTGTTGGAGTAACATTAGAATCCGGAGTTGGTGTTGAGTCAATATCCCATAATTCGCCATCAGGATCTCCATTTTCTAAGATTACACAAAATGCCCATATGCCATTTTCGGATTCAATTCCGTTAACATACGTAACCACATTTCCATATTTCTCAGTATCCGGGATAGATGATGTCCACAAGCATGGAAAGCCCATTACATTTCCATCCTTATCTTCGCCCATACCGGCCTGGTCAAAGACTACCAGATAATGTCCCGAATCAAGAGGAGTCGGAAATGTTATATCACATGGCGCATTATCATTATGGTCATATATAACAGTCTGATATATCGGATCTTCGAAAATAGTAGTATCATAATCATAGAACCATTTATAAACAGACATTGTAAGAGATGTTTTCTTGCCACCATTAGTTGATAATTGTCTTATATCGATCGATTCTAGGGCATCTCCTGCATTTACAGTGATCCTAAAGCCCGCTGACACTTCTGATGTTTGGAATGGAATTAAACCGACCTTCTCTGCTTCAAGTTCATCGTATATTGGCACTATATTTTGTTTAATTGCTTTTCCATCAAGAGATTTTATTACAATATTATCTAAATTCATAAAAGCGCCACGAGTTGAAAAGCCAATTAAATTCTTAACTGCTATAATAGCCGTGTCAGTGCTGCCAACCTCAGTTCCCAATGCATCTTTTATAACAGCTTTTGTGTATATATTGTCCCTTTGTTCCGAGAAAGATACTGTAGCAAGGAGCACTTCGTCAGCAAACACAGAAACATTCTTGTCTGTTTCTATTATTTTAATTGATATAAAATCAGTTTCAAAATTCTTCTCGTCTGGCAGAGTTGCTAAATATCTTAAATTACCTAAGCCTTTTGTGTGTACCTCATCAACAGCTTCTGTCGTCTTTACTCCTATAACAAGCTGGTTGCCATGTAATTTTAGAAATATACCGGCATGTCCTACTCCATTAGCAAAACCATCACTTGTATCTCCATCATTTTCAAATATATGTATGTACGGACTGTCCTGCGGTTGCGCGTCTCTTATTCCTTGAATTGCTTTGTCATAGATTTGTGTTACAGTATGAACTTGTCTTATGGTTCTAAGAAAGATAAATCCGCTATCCGAGGTCGATAATCCTCCGTTGGCTTGAAATTGTATTTCATATGATTCAGGAAGTGAAATATAATCGCCAAGAAGTAAACGACCTCCAAGCCAGCTCATATTCAGGACTTTCGATCCCTTATTGTCTATAAGATTAAATCCGTAATCTGCGCCCCATGAATTATTATCTTCTACATACCAGTACTTTTGAAAAGCTGATTTTACTGCTTCGGGGTCACCATATGATTCGAAATTTTCAGAATATATAATGCTTGATTCATCGTTCTCTTCTGCGAAACAATAACAGATATTACATAATATACTTATTGTTACAAACAATAAAACTATAATATGTCCAACTTGCTTTTTCTTAAAAAGATTCATAAAAACCTCCTATAATTTTTTTATTTAATTACAGTATAGGTTTTTTTTAGCATAAAAAAATAGACAAGAACAGAAAAGGTGGATTTTTTTATTGTAATATTCGGCTTTCTTTATACTCACGCCAAGATAAACCGTAATACTTTTTGAACAGTCTTGACAAATAGTGAGAATCATTTATTCCTACCATTTCACCTGCCTGCTTCAAAGAAATATTATATAACAATCTCAATTCAACAATCTTCTCAAGTTTCACCCTGTTTATATAATGAATCATCGTCTCGCCTGTAGTTTTCTTAACCACAGCTGATAAATATCCCGGTGTAATTGCTAATGATTCAGCGATTTTCTCACAGGATATATCTTCATCAATATGTTCTTGTACATATTGTTTGAACTTCCTGACATATTGATGATGAATCGGTATCAGACTATTTGCTTGACTATCCTCTGCATCTTCTATACATATAGAAGTAAGGAAAGCAAATAAGTCAAGAATCTTTATAGTTATAATATTTTGTCTGTAAAATGAATCTGAAGTTTGATAAGAGTGTATTATATCAGATAACATATTTCTGATTTTATCGGCATTTTTTCCGGGTGGTACACAATCAGGTAAAATAAATTCCGGGAAAACTCCTTTATCCAAAGTATGCAAAGGTGTTGACTGGGACTTCTTACGTATAATATCAATTACTTCGTTTTTTGATATTACTCTTTTCTTACTCTTTACAACAATACCACATGTACTATGGCTATGCTTCTCACTTGAGCTTTGTTCATACTTTTCACCGGGCAACGATACTTGTACTGAATATTCAGGAATCGTAATACATTTGTTTCCCTGCCGCTTATTAATAGCACCATTGGAAATAAATGTAATCTCATAATGTTCTGACTCTGCAACTCTGGAAATACTATAGTCAGACGGGCCAAAATAGTGAGCAAAGAGAATTACAGGAAAGTTATGCAATTGTACCAATGTGTAAATCATAGCAGACTCCTTTTTTTCATTATAACTTTTGTTTTTCCCTCGTGTCAATATTTTTATATTAATTTTGTCCACTTTCTTAAAAAAAATACATAGACGCCAAAATCACTTCTTGTTATATTATCACTAAAGAAAAATCCTTGTGAGGTGGTTTTATTGAAACTTTTCAACCAATTAAAAGCAGAATTAAATAATAATCCAGAGGGCATATATGCTCCGTATTACTACAGATACATTGGAATAAAGAAAAATTTAACTGGATCTATGTCAACAATTAGAAGTAATGGTATTTATTCTTTATTTGCAAATAGTACACCTTTCATCTATAAAAACGACTTGATCACCGGTAATACAAAGTCATTATACATTAGTGAAAATTCAATGATGCTGCAACATTATGCTAATATGTGCACAAGTATGAGTGGCAGAGATTTCCCTCATAATGCAGACCATTTCTCCCCTGATTATCAAAGACTTCTTAGAGGAGGTATCTCAGGTCTAAAGCAAGAAATACAAGAATCACTTAACAGACATTTCGATGATTACAAGAAAATTGATTTTCTCAAGGCAATGGATCGTACATTAGATGGATTTGCCTGTATGATATCAAATTATGGTAAGAAAGCTCTTAGTCTCAAAGATGATCCTGAATACAGCAACGAAAGATTAGATTTTATAATAAAAAACACAAATGAATTGTTGGCAGGACCGCCTGTTTCTTTTGCAGCAGCTTTGCAACTTATCTGGTTTTCCCATACTGCATTTATGATGGAAGGTAGAGGTGCCATGGCCCTTGGCAGGCTGGATCAGTATCTATATCCATTTTATAAAAAAGATATAGAGAATAATATCATTACAGACGAACAGGTGCTTGAGCTACTTGAGAATACCTTTATTAAGATCCCTTCCGGCGATGTTGTCAATATTTGTATTGGTGGCATGGATATGAATGAAAACTGTCGGATAAACGAGCTCAGCTATCTTATTTTAAAAGCTGTAGGTAATTGTAATGTACCAGGTCCAAATTTATCTGCACGTATCGCACCAAACACACCGGACCAATTTCTTGATGAATGTCTTAAAACCATTGGTACAGGTCTTGGCTATCCTGCTCTTATGAACGATACAGTAAATATCGCAGCTTTAAAAAAATATGGCTATGCAGATGAAGATGTATATAACTATTCTATGGTTGGATGTATTGAGAATTTTATAACAGGTATGCAGCCACCATGGTCGGACGGTCGTTTTGATGCGCCAAGATTTTTTGACTATGTATTCAATAACGGAGTAAGTGAATTCAATAAGTCATCGGGTGTTAATACCGGTAATCTTGACAACATTAAAACCATGGACGATTTTATGCGTTCTTTTGAAGTACAACTTGAGAACGGTGCCAAAGAATACTATTTCGGTTTTATGAATTATAACGATATGCTGAATCCAGAGCGCTTTACAGAGCCATTTTTGTCATGTTTTTGTCAAGATTGCATTGGTAGAGGTCTCGATATTAATAATGGTGGTAGTAAATATCCTTCTGTTCATGGTGTAGCACTGATGGGCGTCGGTACTGTGACAGATTCGTTGGCTGCAATTGAGAAAGTTGTTTTTATCGACAAAGCTGCTACTCTTTCCCAAATCAAAGATGCCCTAAACAGTAATTTTGAGGGATATGAAGATTTACGAGAGAAGCTTTTAGCAGCTCCAAAATATGGAAACAATGATGATTTTGCAGATAAATACGCAGTATGGTTTCTTGATTATCTTGATAGCATCTTTTCACAATTTAAAACACGTGACGGAGGCGGATTTTATAGTGCCATGGCGGCAAATATATCTAATATTCATGCCGGTAATGTTATTAACGCTACACCTGACGGTCGTCTGCGAGGTGAACCACTGTCTGATGCAGCGTCTCCAACATATGGAAGAGATACCAAAGGATGTACTGTAACACTTACCAGTGTTGCCAAACCTGACTATACAAAAGCAGCGTGCGGTAGCGTTGTTAATCAGAAATTCATGCCCTCTGTCTTTGATGATGCTAAGCGAACCAAACTCCTTGCCTTGATAAAAACATATTTCAAAAAAGGCGGTCAGGAAATACAAATCAATGCCACATCACCTGACATATTACGCGATGCAATGGAGCATCCTGAAAATTACCAGAATCTGGTGGTACGTGTATCAGGATTCTCTGCATATTATGTTACATTGGCTAGAAGTGTACAACTTGATATTCTTGCGCGTACGCAACAAGAATTAGGATAAAACCGAGGTGACGATATGCTTTTGAATATTTCAGATATACAGCATTTTTCCTTAGGAGACGGAGATGGCATACGTACTACTGTCTTCTTCAAGGGCTGTAATCTATATTGTCCTTGGTGTCATAATCCTGAGACCCGAAGTTCTGATGCACAAGTATTATGTTATAACAATAATATTGTAAAAGAATGCGGCAAGTTAATGACTGTAAACGATGTTGTAGCAGAAATACTTGTAGACAAAGACTTTTACGAAGAAAGTGGAGGCGGCGTTACTTTCAGCGGCGGTGAAGTATTATTGCAAGCAGATGCTGCATTGACGCTTGCAATGCGACTCAAAGAAGAAAACATAAATATTGTTATTGATACTGCCGGCAATGTGCTCTACTCTTCTTTTGCAAAGCTGAATGATTACGTTGATGAATATTTGTTTGATTATAAGACTCCCTACGAGGATAAATATTCTGAAATCATTGGCGGCAATATACATCTGATTGAGAATAATATAAGTAATCTTATCAAAGACGGTAAGAAAGTAAGGATACGTATTCCGTTGATACCCGGATTCAATACAGATGAGCAGACAATTAATGATTTTTGTGTAAAGCTTGCTAAAATCCATTGTAAATATATAGATTTGCTGCCCTTTCACAGGCTTGGTTCAGGTAAATACGACGCATTAAATATGACATATGAATATAAGGATACAGAACCTTTGAGTCTTGAAGAAATCGACAAAATAAAAAATATATTTGAAAAATATTTTATAGTTAAGGTTGAAAAATAAAGGAGGAAAAGAAAATGAATGCTAAAGCAGCTGTTTTTATGGGTCCGCATAAGGACTTTGAAGTCAGAGAATTTGAGGTTACCGCGCCGCCTGCAGGGTACGGTCAGTTGGAATTAATTGCTAGTGGTATTTGTGGTACTGATCTGCATTTCCACAACGGAAAGCTTGTTGTGACACCACCTACAATTATCGGCCATGAGTTTGTTGGTAAGATTACTGAGGCAGACACTGATGAAGCCGCAAAATACGGTTTGAAAATCGGAGATAATGTTATTGCAGACATTGCTGTTCCATGCGGTGAATGTATTCTTTGTAAACATGGAGATGACGCTAACTGCGTAAATATGCAGGTTACAAACGGAGGCAGTATTGAAGTAGCCCCCTACCTTTACGGCGGTTATACAGAGGTTAACTACACCCCACTCACTAATTTAATTAAAATTCCGGAAGAGCTTGATCCTACTATTGCCGCCACGTTCGCATGCCCCGGACCGACTGCAATACACGCATTCCGTCTGGCTCATCAGGCCGGTGTTGATTATAGCAAGATTAATGTAGCTGTAGTACAAGGATTAGGTCCTGTAGGTACATTTGCAGTTATGTATCTTAAGAAACTCGGTATCAAACGTGTGTACGCAATTACTGCCGGTGATAATCGCAAGCGCGAAGAGTTAGCTATGACTCTCGGTGCAGATAAGGTATTCAACTTAACTCGTGAAGGTACCGAAGCTGTTACAAAAGCATTATTGGAAGAAAATGGTGGTCTCGGTGTGGATCTTTGTTTTGAAGCTTCCGGAGCACCGCAAGCAGTAGTACAAGGCATGAATATTCTGCGTAATCGTGGTATCTATCTTGTTCCGGGCCAATATTCGAGCTCTGGTGGTATTGAAATACAGCCACAGCTCATTACATTTAAAGCGCTTCACATTATCGGTTCTTCACAATACTCTATCTGCGATGTTGAAAAATATCTTAGCTTTTTATGCGAGAATCCTGATTTGCATCCTATTATTGCTCAGCTTGCTAGCAAATATACTGTTGATGAGATCAACAAGGCATTTATCGATGCAAAGAGCGGAAATAATATCAAGACATTATTGGTAAGGTAATTTACATGGATAATATTGACATTTTAATTTATGGCGGACATTATAACGCCAAAGGTCTGGAACTCATTGGGACCACCGCCGGAAAAGCATTAGCACATATTAACAACTGATATTTCCCAAGCAAAAAGCTGTTGGATTATAGTAATCCAACAGCTTTTTATCATTTTTAATGTAGATAATTTTATCCAAGCATTGAAATCATTATACCTGCCGCTACCGCGCTACCAATAACACCAGCCACATTAGGCCCCATTGCGTGCATTAATAAATAATTGTCTGGATTTTCTTCACGACCTACCTTCTGCGCAACACGTGCTGCCATAGGAACTGCCGATACTCCCGCCGCACCTATAAGCGGATTTACTTTACCCTTTGTGAGCCAGCACATCAATTTACCACACAATACACCGCCTGCAGTTCCCATTGCAAAGGCAAATATTCCCATAAGCATAATGCCAAGTGTTTTCGTACTGAGGAATCTCGCAGCTGTTGCGGTAGATCCAACTGACAAACCAAGCAATATCGTAATTATGTTCATCATGTCATTTTGAGCAGTTTTAACAAGTCTGTCAACGACACCGCTTTCTCTCATTAGATTACCCAACATCAACATACCAACTAATGTGGCAGCTTCAGGAAGTAATAAAGAAACTAATAACGTAACGATAATTGGAAATAAAATCTTCTCACGCTTTGATACTTCACGAAGCTGAGTCATTTTTATTGCACGCTCTTTCTTGGTAGTGAGTGCTTTCATTATTGGTGGTTGAATAACCGGTACCAGTGCCATGTATGAATATGCTGCAACAGCAATTGACGGCAATAAGTCCTCTGCAAGTTTGCCTGCAGTATATATAGCCGTAGGACCATCTGCACCACCAATAATACCAATAGCGCCAGCTTCTGCAGGTGTGAATCCCAGTAAACGCGCACCTATAAAGGCTGCGAAGATACCAAATTGAGCAGCAGCGCCAAGTAGCAAACTCTTAGGATTAGCGATCAATGGACCAAAGTCTGTCATAACACCGATGCCCAAGAATATCAGAGGTGGATATATTCCGTATTTGACACCATAATATAAGTAAGAAAGAAGTCCGCCACCATCACTGCTAAGACCTGCCAAAGGTAAATTCGCCAATAACATACCAAATGCAATAGGAAGCAACAACAACGGTTCGTACTTCTTAACAATAGCAAGATAAATAAGCACACAGGAAATAGCAATCATTACCAGTGTTTTCCATCCACCATCTAAAAAATTTTTTGCAATCTCAGCAAAACCTGAGTTGCCGATTATATCTGAAATTGTGGTCAATAACTTATCCATATATATTTATCTCCCACTTGTTCTCTTAAAAGAAACAACTCTGAATCTGTTTGCCATAACAGGACCATACCTATGTGCTCGATAAGCTGTAATAGCTGCAATAATAGCTGCAATAATCGCAGGATCATCTCCTACCTGTGCAGCAGGAAGTGTGTCAGCTTTTGCGGAGGCTACAATAGGATTCTGTACTGCCGGCGCCGGGATCTCTTCTGTCTTCTCTTTCTTGGATGCACTTCTGATCATTACAGATATAAAGTAGACAAATATAGATATGCCTGCCAACACAGAAAACACAAGAAGCAAACTGATTATCACAAGAAAAATATCATCTCTGTTCATGAATAGTTCTCCTTTTTATGGTCACGTTAGCATGACCAAAATCACTGTAAATAATACCATGAAAGAACACTTACAGTCAAGGATTATAAGTCGTTTTACCATACTTCATCAAGGCGAATTATATCACAGTACAGAGATAACAGCTATAGTCATATCATCTTTCTCACAATCTTTACAGTGTTTTATTGCTTGCCCCAATATCTGTCCACATATAGAATCATGTTGATTCTTTTTTATATATTTCTCACAAACAGCTCTTAAATATTCTGTGAAAACTTTTTCATTCATGCCACCTTTGGCAAAGGAATCACTAATACCATCTGTATACATAATAATCACATCACCTTTATCAATAGAGAACTCACTCTTCCTTACCTGTGATCCCAGATAAGTAATATTAGTTCCAATTGGTAACATGCCGGCCTGTGCTATTTCCATATTATAATCCTTATGGACTATAACAGAATCCATTGCGCCTGATTTCGAAAAAACCGCCTTTTTTTCATAACTGTTTATCATACATATATCTAATGTTGCGGTTTTGATTTCATCCGTACCATTATCCAGCATCAGATTAATCAAATCCATACTGTTTTGTACATTCACACCTGACTTTGCATACATTTCAACTATTTTTAGTACAGTAGCGCTTTGTTGTTCGGCTTCTTTGCCCACACCCATTCCATCACTTATAGCTACACATTGCCCCCAGGGAGTTTCACTGATTATTTTATAAGAATCACCGCAAACCTTACCATCTGCTGTATATTGCTTTATACATACATTGGCTTCTATCAAAGGTTTAGTTATACAAAGCACCTCATATACACCTTTGCTTTTCTTACTTACTTTTCTGATAATATATTGGGTTTCCAGTATTTTACTTACGGTCTTTTCCAGAATTTCTCTCTTAAAAACACCTTTGACATATACTGTTATGTAATCTTCATTACGACTTTCATTCATAATTATTACGTCAAGAACACGAATATCTTCTTCTTTAAGCGCTGACATTAATTTCTTTTCTTTATCTTTATTAAAATCCATACCATGTTTTATATCTTCAATCAGACCGTCCGACATCTTGCCTATTTCATACAACTGCTTTGATATAAAGCTCCTGTATTCATTTATTTTATCATTAGAAATTTTATTCATTCTTTTTATTTCATATGCATTTTCTAATTCATCTGATATCTGTGAAACATTTATACATACATCAGAAAAACTCCGCTTCATTTCTTCTTTTGAGTAACTACCACTGCTGATACGTGATATAGCAGATAAAAGATATTGCTTTGTTACATCCTGCTCCTGTTCCCAGCACACTTTTCTCATGTTACAGTCACAGCACACCTTATTGTACACACGTATCATTTCTTCGTTTCTGTTTTTGCTGCATGACATATTTGGATAGAGAGTAACATTTCCTGATAAGTTCTTAAATAAATTTGAAAACTCACTTATTTTTTTTATTGCATTCATACACATTCTTCTTTCGTAAATTAATTCTATAGTATTATCTTTTGTATTATTTTCAAGCACGGGAATCCGCACCAGTTCTGATACATTGCGAGGTAACAAGATAAAAACAATCACCGCCATACCTGTTTCATACATTCCGCTTATTATCTGTGGCAGACCACCCATAAAGAAGGCTAAGACAGTGTTTCCGGCACAAAATGCCAGCACCACAGCAAATTTACCATATCTTTTAAAAAGGCCTGAAAGAAAGCCACAAAAAGTATACAGGCATATTGTAACAGGTTCGTCATATCGCGTAAGCAGCCCTATAACAATACCTGCAGCCGCCCCAGCTCCCATACCACCTTTACAGCTGAAAATCATTATAAGTAAAAGAGATAAAATATTTCTTAATGATAAACCAAATATAACAACGTCCGGAATCCCCAACACTGCCAACATTATAATAATAGCCAACATTGACAATTCTTCCGGTGTAAGCATTTTAGTGTAGTTAATATGATGCTCTGCTATACGGTAAATATAAAATGAAATAAAAATAAATATTCCTTGTATCAGTATTTTTACAATATCACCAACTGTGGGCTGGCTTATACATAATGCCGCCAGTGCACTGACAGAATATATACCAACAGAAATAATGCTAAGATATAACATTTTCACTGATAAAACATTAATAAATTTCTTCACTGCATAAAATATACATACTGTCAATGCCAGAGACAGTAATGTTATATATGTTTGAAGTCCCATCCCTTTGGATATAGTCCCCAACAGACAAGCTGCAATGTAAAGTACTGTATTGTATGGATATACGCTATATGTATCTGAAATAAGCATCACACAGCATGCTGGATATCCAAAGGGCAACATACCAAAGAGTGATGCGCGGCTCACCAGAAAAGTAAGTATGGTTATATATACAGTCTTCTTATCAAGCTTAAAGTTATCCATCGTAAATTCACCGTTTATCTTAAGTAAAAAAAGCAATCCGCTTTGATTAAGTCGGTTGCTTTTAGATTTTACACATAATAAACAGTCGAAATCGGTCGATTTATTTCTGTATTCTTATTTTATTTTCAATAAATTCTGTAACTGTTTGCAGTTCCTTCAGCAAGCTTGCCTCTCTGTCAGACAGAGAGCGGTCAATATTTGATATTTTCTTGATAACATCGTTATATTTTTTATATAAAATATTAAGATACCTTTCTGTGTTTTCATCATTCTTATCTTTAAACAAACCGAGATGATAAAATACAGTATCTGTGTCATTATCATTTTTATCTGTAAAATACCCTTTTATAACCGGATATTCATGCTTCTTATCAATACATACTTGTTCTTCTTTAAAAACAAATCCATGTTTCGCCAAGAATTTTCTTGTATCACTTATTGCAGTATTTGGTTGCAACAAGAATATAGGGTTGTTTTCCCAAGGTGACTCTATATATTTTTCAAGCACTGAGATAATTGTAGTCCCGCTAAGGCCGGCTATGCATACCACATCACATTCTTTTGTGTATTTACTCAGCCCATCTGACAGTAACAAAGTCACTTTATCAATATACCCGTAACGACGTATATTTTCCTCTGCTCTTTTGAGCGGAAGAACATTTACATCAGAAGCAATGGCAGAGCGGAAGAGTCCTTGTTGTAATAAAAAAACAGGTAAATGTGCATGATCCGTGCCTACATCACCAAAACAATCAAAAACCTTACATTCGTTTTTGATCATATTATATATAAGTTCTAATCTTGTATTATTCAGCTGCATAATCTATTACACTTTGTACAAAAGTCTCAACCATTGTTTTAGATGGAAGTTTACACACAATCTGTCCTTTTTTAAAAAGCAAAGCCTCTCCGTTTCCGCCACATAGTCCTATATCGGCATGTCTGGCCTCTCCCGGTCCATTTACAGCACATCCCATCACTGCAACTGTAATCGGCCTGCTGATTTGGGAGGATACTCCTGGACTATTCAACGCCTCCTCTATCTCACATGCCGTTTTAATCAAATCAATACGGCATCTACCACATGAAGGACATGAAACAAAAGTAACTTTCTTGTTACCTCCAAGATTCATAGAGTGAAGCAACTCTCTGCCCACCTTGACCTCCTCAAGCGGATTTCCTGTAAGCGATACTCTTATTGTATCACCAATCCCCAGACTAAGGATACTTCCTATCCCGGCACAGGATTTGATCGTACCAGAAAATACTGTGCCTGCCTCTGTAATACCTACATGCAAAGGATAATCATATTTTTCGGCAAATAATTTATATGACAGATACGAAGTCTCAATATCCGAACATTTAAGAGATACAACAATGTCTTCAAAATCATATTTTTCTAATATTTCTATCTGCGAGTAGGCTCCCGCCACTACACTCTCCGCCGTTTTCTCATTATACAGTTTAGGTAATGATCCGGAATTCACACCCACTCTAATTGGAATATGATATTCCTTGGCACAGTCTACTACTGCCTTTATATGATCCTCATCTGCCATATTTCCAGGATTGATACGGATCTTATCAGCGCCATTTTTAATTGACTCTATCGCTAATCTATAGTCAAAATGAATATCAGCGACCAGCGGTAATTTTATCGCTGACTTAATATCTTTTATACATGTAGCGGCCTCCATATCCGGTACAGCCACACGTATAATATCACAGCCTGCCTCTTCCAGTTCCCTTATCTGTGCTATTGTAGCAGCCACATTTCTGGTATCTGTATTTGTCATAGACTGCACAGAGATACGACAAGAGCCTCCTATCGTCACATCGCCTACTGTAACTTTTCTTGTTTTTTCACGCAGAAACATTTTAAGCACCTTTTATAGTAATTACCCTATCAGTTTGAATATATCACTTCCCGCCACAAACAGCGACAGTATTACAAGCAACGCCATAAATATCAATGATACTATAGCTTCTTTTTCCGGAGGTACCTTCTTGCCACCTCTAATTAGCTCAACAACGACAAATACTAACTTGCCACCATCAAGTCCCGGTATAGGAAGTAAATTAAATGCACCTAAGTTAGCGCTAATTAATGCCATAAGATTTATAAGTGTTAATATCTGGTATCCAATGCCGATATCAGCATCTACAACATCACTAACAACAGATGTAAGACCTATGGGTCCTGACAAGGCATCCATGCCAAGACGGCCTGTAATCAACCACTTAAGTGAATTAATTACTGATTTGACAAGAGACACATTGTATGTTACAGATCTACCCAAACACTGGAAGATATTTCCTTGTTCACTGTAAGTAAAGCTAAAACCATATTTATATGGATTATATGAAAGTATTGTGCTCTCTGCAACAGGAGCATCTTGTGTATCCTCAGTATAGCTACTGTCAATCATCTGTTTATCAACTGAATATTTCTCATATGTGGTACCGAAGCTACCTGTTTCATTCTTACCATACTTGTATACTTCATAAGAACCGTCCTGAGCAGTCATGGTAATTATCAATGTATCACTATTCTCCCATGTAGAAGAATAATTACCCATATATTGCTTATTATCGCCTTTAGTTGCATAAACGTTTATATCCGCGGTCATGGAAGTAGTAACAGTCTCTCCATCAACCTCACTATTAACAATCTTAATATCACGTTCAAATGAATATTTTACTTTTGAACCATCAGCTTTCTTTACGTGAAAAGATATATTCTTAAGGTCATTTCCGTAAGCCGTCACATATAAGTCATAGTCAATCGGATTAAGGATACCATCGCCATTGTATTTATATACCTTATCTCCTGCTTCCATACCGGATAAAGCAATAGGACCTGTCGTGCCAACAGTACTTACTTGTCTTGTATCATATCCTGTAAACATAAAAATAACAGTAATAAGTACAATAGCAACAATAAAGTTCATAAGTGCGCCAGCAACAAGGATCACTGCTCTCTTATACCATGCTTTGTTACAAAAAGCATCATCACCATCATCGCTTTCCTCTTCACCCTGCATAGCACAGAAACCGCCAAGCGGAATGGCTCTTAAAGAATAAACCGTACCTGTCTTCTTGCTTTTTCGTGAGAAAAGCTTAGGGCCCATAAATATGGAAAACTCATTAACTCTTACTTTGAAAATACGTGCAGCAATAAAATGTCCCCACTCATGAGAAAGGACAAGTAAACCTAAAATAAAAATCATTATTATGATGCTTATAACTACATCCATAAAACTTTGTCAACCTCTTTCTTTGACCATCTACTACAGTTTACCACAGATTCTGCAGAAATGGTTGTATCAAATGGACATTCTGTTGATCGAATGTGATTATCCATAACTTTTTGTATAGTATACGGTATTTGTGTGAAATTAATTTGTCCTTGTAAAAAATAATTCACAGCCTGCTCGTTAGCGGCGTTCATTACAGCCGGCATTGTACCACCAAGCTCAGCTGCCCTGTACGCCAAAGACAAACATGGAAATCTATCCATATCAGGAGCTTCAAAAGTAAGCGAACCCAAGCCTATAAGATCAAGTGGTTTGGTGTCTGAGTGACATCTGAGCGGATAAGTCAGCGCGTATTGGATTGGTAGCTTCATATCCGGATTGCCCATTTGAGCCAGTACACTGTCATCTTCAAATGTTACCATTGAATGTATGATGCTCTGTGGATGCACTACAACCTTTACACGCGAGACAGGTAAATTATATAAATTCATCGCCTCTATAACTTCCAGACCTTTATTCATCAGAGTAGCACAATCAACAGTTATTTTACTGCCCATTTTCCAAGTCGGATGCATAAGCGCATCTTTAAGCGTCACTTTTTCTAACTCTGCTTTTGTTTTATTTCTAAAAGGCCCGCCGGATGCTGTAAGAATTATATTTTTTAATTGTGTATCCATCTTACCTGCGATGCATTGAAATACTGCAGAGTGTTCACTGTCAACAGGTAATATCTTAACATTATATTTTCTTGCTTCTTCCATTATGAGTCTGCCTGCCGCTACAATAGGCTCTTTGTTTGCAATTGCAACATCATTGCCGTTTCTGATAGCAGTAAGCGTAGGTTCCAATCCTTTTATGCCAAGTATACTATTGAAAAAAATATCGCACTTTATTGATGCAAGAGTGTTAAGACCTTCATCGCCGTACAATATGTTCACATCATTTATTTTTTCTTCTTCAAGCAACTTTGTTAATAGTGCTGCCTCTTTTGCTCCTGCAACAGCAACATTTTTCACATCAAACTCTTTAATCTGCTGAACTAAAAGCTGTATATTCGTACCACAACCAAGGCCAAGCACCTTAAATCCTAACTTCTTAATAACCTCAAGTGCCTGCCGGCCAACGGATCCGGTAGATCCTATAATTACTATTTTCTTTATAGGTAACACTGACTGTTCCGGCATTAACATACTCCCCTAAGAACCATGTACAGAAAAACAATAGGAAATACAACAAGGTAGCTATCGATACGGTCCATAACTCCTCCGTGTCCTGGTATAAGCTTACCAAAATCTTTGATGCCAAGATAGCGTTTGATTGAAGAAGCAGTAAGGTCTCCAATCTGTGCAATCACACCACCAATGGCTCCTATTATAACAAAATCAAACCATTTTAAACCAATACTAACATCAAAAGCATTCATGATTAAAAAGTAAACTACAGTACACACTATAGCACCTACCAAACCACCTACAGCGCCTTCAACAGTTTTTTTAGGACTAACTTTGGGGATTAGCTTATGTTTTCCAAACTTAACACCTACAAACAAAGCAAAGGTATCTGCCGCAACAGCAGTCACAAGAGGCAGTATCACAAGCCATATTCCATGATTCATATTACGCAATATAACGGCATAGCTCACAAGATAGACTGTATAAAAACCACCAAATAAAGTAACTCCAACATCTGCAAAACCGTGTTTTTCGTGTTTGAAAACAATAGTGGTAAATATGCACATAAGTGTTATGTAGAATATAGGCTCAAACAGATTCCTCTCGCCTATACCAAAAGGTAACTTAATAATAAGTTCTGTATATGATGGTGTCTTAAAAATAATCATTATAGCTAACATGACAAGAAAAAATATTCCGCAAAACTTTACGGGTCTGCATTCCTTTTTCTCAAAAGCTGTATAAAATTCATGAAGAGCTAGTGCTGCGACAATAAAAATAAATGCCCCGAACACATATCCGCCCAGAACAATCGCTGTAACTCCGATAGCAACCATGATAATTGCAGAAATAACACGTTGTTTCATTCTAATTATTTCCCTCCATATCGACGCTGTCTGCCTGAATATACTTTGAGAGCTTCAATCAAATCCTCTTTGTTAAAATCAGGCCAATATTTATCTGTAAAATAAAACTCTGTGTACGCAAGCTGCCACAGTAGGAAATTACTTATTCTTTCCTCACCACTGGTACGTATAAGCAAATCCGGATCAGGAGCTTCGTATGTATACAAATGCTGAGCAAAACTCTCCTCTGTCATCTCATCCGGATCGATCAATCCTTCTTTCGCTTTGCGCGCGATACTACGGGCCGCCTCAACTATCTCGCTACGACCGCCGTAATCAACGCAAATATATGCAATCAGATCTTTATTGTCTTTTGTAATACGCTCTATTCTGTCAATCTGAGCGTTAATTTCCTTAGAAAATCTGTCTCTCTTACCAATAATAACAAAACGAATTTTTGATTTATTAGGGCCCAGAAGCTTATCAAAATTCTTAATGTATCCGACAAAAAGATTCATTATTGCCTGTACTTCAGCCTCTGATCGTTTCCAATTTTCAGTAGAAAAAGCATAAAATGTAACATATTTTATACCAAGTTCTGCTGCGTTTTCAAGCAACTTTCTATATGCCTCCACACCGGCTTTGTGCCCCATGGATGCAATAAGCCCGCGTTTCTTCGCCCAACGTCTATTGCCGTCAGGTATGACGGCAATAGACTGCGGTACTTTTATATCGGTAACATCAATTTCTTTACCCATATTAATCAGATTTCCATTATTTCCTTTTCTTTAGCAGCAACAACCTTGTCTACCTCGGCGATATGCTTATCAGTAATATTCTGAACTTCCTTCTCAGCATCTTTCATATCGTCTTCAGTAATAGTAGACTTCTTTTTCTGTCCCTTAAAGTACTCAATTGCATCACGTCTGATATTTCTGATAGCAACCTTTGTTTCCTCTGCCATTTTCTTTACATCTTTAGCAAGACTCTTACGTCTCTCCTCTGTGAGCGGTGGGAAAATAAGTTTAATTGTCTTTCCATCGCTTTGTGGTGTGATACCTATATCAGATGCAAGTATAGCTTTTTCTACACTCTTGAGGATTGACATATCCCAAGGTTGAAAAACAATCATTCTTGCTTCGGGAACAGAGATACTACCCACTTGTGTTACAGGTGTTGTAGTACCATAATATTCAATAGTTAGTTTTTCCAAAATTGCAGGATTTGCACGGCCGGCTCTTATAGTAGATAAGTCAGATTTCAAAACTGAAATTGCTTTCTCCATCTTCTCTGCATAAGGCTTATATTCTTCTTTGTTAATCATCTGAGTCCAGCTCCTTTTAAATATTATTCTAAGTTATTTCCAATCATACCATAAAGACCTGATTTGGGCAATAAATTTTAATTCATATTATTCTTCTCAAAATCTTCCATAAATGTTACAAGCTTCTCAACACCGGCAACTGGCATCGCATTATAAATAGACGCACGCATACCGCCAAGAGTACGATATCCTTTTAGGTTTACCAAGCCCGCTGTCTGTGCCTCTGCTACAAATTTCTTATCAAGCTCTTCATTACCTGTAAAAAATGTAACATTCATCATTGATCTTGAATCGGGTCTAACCTTGGTGAAAAACAGTTTTGAATTGTCAAGATAGTTATAAAGCATCGATGATTTACGTTCATTAAGCTGCTGAATAGCATCGACACCACCTTGTCTCTTAACCCATTCCATACAAAGCTTGCACATATAAATCGAATATGTGGGAGGTGTATTGAACATAGAACCATTCTTTGCTTGAATATCATATCTGAGCATTGATGGTGTGAAGCTTCTGTGCTTACCAAGAAGATCTTCTCTGACAATAACAACTGTTACTCCAGCCGGACCTAAGTTCTTCTGTGCTCCGGCAAAGATAACACCAAATTTTGACACATCAATATTTTCAGATAATATACATGAAGACAAATCGCCTACTAATGTTATATCGCCACAATCCGGTAACTTGGTATAACGTGTACCATATACTGTATTATTATAACAAATATGGAGATAATCTGTATCTTCACTGAACATATCTTTACTTACCTGAGGAATGTATGTATATCCATCAGCCTCAGATGATGCGGTTATCTCAACATTTGTATATAAAGATGCTTCTTTTGACGCTTTATTTGTCCATACACCTGTATCAATAAAGCAGGCTTTGCCTTCAGGAGTTGAAATATTAAGCGGTACAGCGGCAAACTGAGTCCATGCGCCACCCTGAAGCAGTAATACTTTATAATTATCAGGAATAGCCATAAGTTCTCTTAAAAGGGCTTCTGCATCCTTAATAATAGGTTCATATGCTTTGGATCTATGGCTCATCTCCATTACTGACATAGTTGTTCCGTTATAATTTGTCATTTCGGCTGCAGCTTGTTCAAGCACTTCAAGTGGCATCACTGCAGGTCCTGCTGAAAAGTTAAAAACTCTTTCCATTTTATCCTCCAAACCAATTTATATGTTTTATTTTTTAATAAATTATTGTACCAATCTTCTCCCCGCAAATAGCACGAACCATATTATGTGGGTCTTTGATACCAAATACATGAATTTTCACGTTATTATCTTTGCACATAGAAGCAGCGGTTGAATCAATAACCTTGAGATCTTTTGCCAGAACCTCACTGTGTGTTAATTCTGAATACTTCTTTGCGTCAGAATACTTATTAGGATCCTTATCGTATACTGCATCAACATTCTTCGCAAGCAGTATAACGTCTGCATCTATCTCTACAGCTCTGAGGGCAGCAGCTGTATCTGTAGTAAAGAAAGGATTGCCTGTACCACATCCAAATATTGTGATACGACCTTTCTCTAAATGTCTTGTAGCCCTGTTTCTGATATACTGCTCTGCAATCTCACGCATCTCAATTGCAGTCTGAACACGAACTGTTAGTTTTTCACTTTCTAAAGCGTCTGCCAATGCAAGTGAATTCATAACAGTAGCCAGCATACCCATGTGGTCTGCTCTTGTTCTGTCCATGTGACCATTATGTGCACCGCGCCAGAAATTGCCGCCGCCTACAACGATAGCCACTTCAACACCCATCTCAGAAATAGTTTTAATTTCTTTTGCCACACTTGCCAGCATTTCAGGATCAAGTCCAAAGTGCTTTTCTCCGGCCAAAGCTTCACCGCTGACCTTAATTAATACTCTTTTGTAAATTGGCTTCATATGTTACAGACCTCCATGATTTAAATTATTATAAAAAAAGAGGCCTTTATTGCAAAAGCCTCTTTGAAATTGCGGATTAATTATTTAACCTGCTTCATAACTTCTTCAGCAAAGTTCTCTTCCTTCTTCTGTAAGCCTTCGCCCATTTCATATCTTACGAAACGTCTTACTGTTATTTTCTCACCGATTGTAGCAACCAGACTATTGAGAATATCAATAACTTTTTTATCAGGCTCTTTTACGAATGACTGCTCAAGTAAGCAATACTCATCATAGAACTTAGCGATACGACCCTCAACCATTTTATCAACGATCTTCTCGGGTTTGCCTTCATTAAGAGCTTGTGCACGAAGAACAGCTTTCTCTTTATCAATATCTTCTTGAGGAACTTCTTCTTTTGATACGTAAAGAGGTGAAGCAGCAGCGATTTGCATAGCAACATCCTTAACAAAATTAAGGAACAACTGGTTCTTAGCAACGAAATCTGTCTCACAGTTTACTTCTACGAGTACGCCAATCTTACCACCTGCATGAATGTATGACTGAACTGTACCTTCACTAGCGATTCTGCCAGCTTTCTTTGCAGCTGCAGCAAGACCCTTTTCTCTAAGAAAATCAGCAGCCTTATCCATATCTCCGTTTGTCTCTGCGAGAGCTTTCTTACAGTCATTAATACCTGCCATTGTTCTCTCTCTTAACTCTTTTATCATCTGAATTGTAATTTCCATAATAATTAAGCCTCCTCTGTAGCTTCTACTTCTTCTGCCACTTCAGCAACATCTGCTGATTCGCCTTCACGACCCTCAATAACAGCGTCTGCCATTCTGCTAACAATTAACTTAACAGCTCTGATAGCATCATCATTGCCTGGGATAACATAATCAACCTCATCAGGATCACAGTTAGTATCTACAATAGCAACAACCGGAATACCAAGCTTTCTGGCTTCAAGTACTGCATTGTGCTCAACCTTAGGATCTACCACGAAAAGAGCTTGAGGTATTGCTGTCATGTTCTTGATACCGCCAATATTCTTCTCTAACTTGTCGCGTTCACCTTTAAGCTTGATAACTTCTTTCTTGGGAAGTACATCAAATACGCCATTTTCTTCCATTTCGATAAGCTTGTTGTATTTCTCAATTCTCTTCTCGATTGTCTTGAAGTTTGTGAGCATACCACCGAGCCATCTGTTGTTTACATAGTACATACCGCATCTTTCAGCCTCTTCTACAATAGAGTCCTTAGCTTGCTTCTTAGTACCTACAAATAATACTGTACCGCCCTGCTTTGCGATGTCAGCTAAGAAATAATAAGCCTCATCAACTTTCTTAACGGTCTTCTGGAGATCGATAATATAAATACCGTTTCTCTCTGTGAAAATGTACTCAGCCATTTTCGGGTTCCATCTTCTTGTCTGATGTCCAAAGTGAACACCTGCTTCAAGTAACTGTTTCATTGAAATAACAGCCATGTTTTAAAATCCTCCTTGTTTTATAAACCTCCGACTTTATCATCTTTACCTGAGAAACATTGTTTTGCTGTCCAACCTCATGTAAATCCAAAGCCGTGTGTATTTTGGCAGCCCATGGATTATATCAAACTATCTCATGTCATGCAAGCTTTTTTTTAAAAACCCAGAACTTATTTGTAATATAATTGTAAATCAGCATAATTGGTGTTGCAATTATTTTCGCCCAGCTCTCCGGTATGCCAATCGGATTAACCAATACCCATACCAAGAGTGCAGAAAGAGCTAAATAAATGATAAAGTTTATGACAAATTTTGGCATTGACCGTGCAGATTTATTATTAAAAACTAATCTGCTATTAAGAAAATAGCTGTTAATTGCTCCTGCTATGTCACCCATAACACTTGCAGAGACAAGAATAACCGAAGGAGCAATGAATGAAACATTTATAAGTAATACCAGTCTATATACAACATATGAAACAATTGTATTTATCACGCCTACAATACAAAACAATATAAACTGTTTGTATTTCTTCAATAGCCCTAAGATTTTATCTTTCATTAACATCCTCCCGTTTGTTTTCACATGATATAACTGACTGTTTTCCACCCTTATCTACAATTAATGTCATTAATATCATAGCACCGATTGATAGAAGTATAGAGACAATACAAAGCACCAGATATGACACATTTCCATATAAGAAAAATGTAAATAACGCTGACATATTAAATCCCATATGTATTACAATAGATGCAATAAGCGACTTCGTTTTTTCTACAGCATAAATCATTACAAAGGATAAAATAAACGTATATATTCCTTGTAATATATTTCCATGAATAAATCCAAACAAGAAAGAAGTAATAATTGATGATACAATAATTACAATCTTATTTGTATCAGCATTTTTGCAAAACTGTTTAGCAGCATTTTTTAGTGAAGTATACAAAATACCACGGAAAAGCAACTCCTCCACAATCGGGGCAAATACCATTACAGTAAGAAACTGGAATATAAGACTCCCCTGTTGAAAAGATTCTACGCTTTCCTGATTGGCATCAATCCAGCTTTGAGGAATAATATTATTCATTTCCTCTACAAAAGATACTGAAAAAACATTGAGTAATACTCCGGCAGCAAACACTAGTGCAAGTACTCCAAATTTAACCTTTGCAAATGAAATTGCAGCAAGAGCATTCACTTTGAATCTCTTATATATCAGGAAGAAAATGAATATGGCAATTATAGAAGCTATAGTATATACCAGGCTTACATTTTTATTATATATTTCAATCTCCAAATTATATAAGTTGTCCGCAGATAACTGAGACTTGTCAACAGACAATAATGAAATGTATGATGAAACTGTGGTTACAAAATAATTTATTAAATACCATATAGCATAGGACAGTGCCGGTACCATAATATAATAAAGAGAATTTATTACTTTGTTAAAAAAGCTTTTTTTCATTTATTTCCCTACCCAAAGTTCTTTTTAAAACAGATGTAATTATACCCGTATTTTATAACAAGCGCAAGCACGGGATATTTCTTTCTCTTTTATTACACTATAGCCTGTCCCATCACTAATAATAATTATTGTGCCACAGTCTTTTGTACAAAAACATTCAACATTATATCTGTCCAGTAATGACATTACACTGGCATGTGGATGTCCATATTGATTATTTTCTCCTGCACTGATAACAGCAATCGTGGGATTAACTGCTTTTAGGAAAGATTCGCATGTACTCGTTGAAGATCCATGATGTGCTACTTTCAAAACATCGCTGCCAAGATCATATCCGGATGCTACCATCTCATATTCGGATATATTTTCACAATCACCGGTAAATAAAAAAGATGTATCTTGATAGTCGAATTTAATAACAACTGAGTAATCATTTATGTTTTCATATTCATTTGAATTTGGAGCTAATATAGTGAAAATACTACCTCCAAGCGAGTATACATTTCCGGCACAAGCAACAATTGTAGTTATTTTTCTCTTATTAATCACATCAACCATCTTATTATATTCAGTAATTTCATTACAAATATCCGGCATAATTATTGTGTTAACATCAACTTCCGATAAAATTTTATGCATCCCACCTATATGATCACTATGAGGATGAGTATTCACAACATATTCTAGTTCTTTTATCCTCAGTTCTTTAAGATATTCCAATACGTTTTTGCTTTCTTCCTCCTCACCCGAATCAATTAGCATATATTTTCCGCCACAGCTAATCAAAGAACAATCACCTTGTCCTACGTCAATATAATGTACAACAAAATCGTTTTGTGTAACAGACAAAGATGCTGAACTGCAACCGATAACACAACACAGGATGCAAAACAATATAATCCAACATTGGGCATTTTTAGAAAGTTTCAGAAATCTTTGTTTTATCATAGTTCATTTTTCTCATTTCTTTGATGCTATGCCCACGATTTATTTTTAATCTTATATTGTCTTTTATCTCCATAATTAACTTTATAATCTCTTTGTGCACACATTGTACCGTAAGATTAATTTTATTACGTCTCAAAATATCAAATGCATCATTTATGCCTCTATTCTCCATAAAAGCGGCTTTTATTTGAGATGTTATACGCAGAGAAGATACATTATCTATATCCATTGCATTTTCCAAATATGCGGCAAGCGCAAGGCAGTCAAAATCCATCCATATTGCTCTGCTGTCATCATAATCAAATATGGTCTCTGCAGTAGTCGGTATATAGAATGGTTTATCTGCCTGAATTGCCAACAATTTAAAATATTCAGCGTTTGGTTTTACAACACCTTTACGTTTACTAACTAAATTATCTAACACTAAATTATCGTTATAAATCACAAAATTTGTTGTACGAAAGAGACTATAATGCTTTATAATTTTAAGCATATTATCAAGTTCAAGTTCTTTATTCTGAGCATTTATATTGTATACATTTCTGACAACCTCAAAAGGAACTATTCCATTTATGTTTGCCATGGCACAACAACAACTATACACGAAAGAAACAGAGTCAAATAAAGATTCTGATTCCGGAGTAAATATGTTCTTTACATATTCTTTAAACTCCTCAGTAATAGATAAAAAATACTCATTACTGCTATTAATTCCAATATGTACAATGCCCCAATCAAGCCATTTCTCATATAATACAGGTATAACACAATCATCATCACAATTTGTATATTCTGCAGGATGTGCGCCATATTTATCTACATAGCTTTGAGCATCATATATTAGTATTGAATTATCAAGCAATGCAACAAGATTATAATATTCATGTGAAAAAGACGCCAACGCAATAGCCTCAAACATAGCGGGCTCTGTCAGAGTATCACATAAATAAATCAATAAAATATTTCTTGTTTCCTGCGTAATACTGTATTCTATATCTACTTTATGATCAAGGTAATTATTTACCATTCTATATAATTCGAATAATTCCTTATTTGTTCTATTGTTAAGTACATCTCTTAATCTGACCATAGTACAGCACACCACCTTTGAATATAACTAATGTATCTCTCCCGCGGCTGCTGTATAAATGACTGTGAATGGGACAGAAGGTAGCCGTTATGATACAGTTAATCATCGTTTATTGCAAGAAATCTTTTATTTCCCGGGAAATATTCATACTCCGCAAATTCCTTTGATTGTCAGAGCATCATATTCAATACCCGCAATGCTTACAGCACTTGAGGCAATAGCTGCAACTTCATCTTCTGTAAGACTAACACACAGCACTGTTATTTCCATCTCGTTATTTTCATTCACACATACAAATACATCTTCATAACCTCTTGTTAAAATCGAAGTAGTTATTTCATCACATTTTATCTGATGTGTTTCATCCATATCAGCATTTTCAACACGTAGTCTTGCAAAATACTCGTCAATATCAGATACAGGCTCCACGCCAACAGGGACAATGTCTGTCTCAGGATTTGTATTGGTTTCTTTATCAACATTTCCATTTACAGTGACGTCTTCTTCGTTGCCATTTTGCTCTCCATTTACTTCCCCTACTTCTTTTTCCGGTAAAGTATCATCAGACACAGCACTTTGTATTACTGCAAACACCAATAAAAATACACAACAAGCTAAGATAAAGATTGCCTTCTTTTTTTCACCAAGTTTTTTAACGATATCACTTATTTTCTTCATAATCTCACACCTTCCGTTTATGATAATAAATATTATGTTTTAGTAATATAAAATATTACTAAATAAATTATTTTACCAACAAACATATATTTGTGATGCCTTAAGGCCATATGTATTTTTGATTGCATTAATAATCTTTTCCTGTATTACATATGATTGGCAGCCATCAGCCCGTATCGCAACGCCAACAATAGTAGGCATGTGATTGCTAAGTACTACAATCTCTTCATTTCCATTTGAATCTTTAATTATCACGAACTCTTTGTTATTACTCTCAGTCAGAGTATCACGACTTCCTCCGTTACTGTCTTTTTCTGTAATTTTCTCGCTCTCACTTGTTACATTTTCAGCCAGTATAATATTATCTGTACTATCTATATGAACTATAACATTTACATTTGACACACCCTCTATGCTACTGACAAATTGTTTGATTTGCGAAGTATAATATTCTGTAAAATATTCAGAAGATATTTTATTGTTATCATCTATTTTATTTGATTCTTTGTATATCATCTCGTTCTTATCAGTAGTGTTTTTATCTGTAGGAACAATATTTGATATCATTATAAGAGCTATACCCAAAGCTAATATAACAATCTCTTTTAAGTATTTTCGTAGTGTTTTCACATTAATCTTTGACATTTTATTCCTCCGAAATTTCCATTATATGTACTAAACTCTCATCAATTGCCAAATATTCCGCAACCTTTTTCTGTAACTCTTTTAAATATTTTTTATCTTGATTCGCTATATCTTCTGTTGTGCCAAAATGAACTCCATTAATATCTATAATGATCTGATGTATTTCGTTATCATCCTCTTGTATCAGATCATTTTCTTTGCTAGGAGCTACATAACAATACACTGTTTCGACCTGTCCGAATTCTAAAGACTCAATATCTTGATTCACATACACCATACTGTGACTGCAATACGCAGCGCTACTGTTATTTATATAGTCCGTCACTGCATTTTGTATACGTACCTTGTACTCATCAAAGATCATGTTCTCTGCATCACCATTTTGATTATCAAGAGAAGCAAGCTTTCCGGAAAGAAACTGTTTTGCCTCATATATCACATCCTTCTGAGCCAGCATCTCGGCAGGTTCTATTAAAATTGTAATAAAAATAAATCCAAACATTATTACTGCAGTTTTTCTAAGGCTCTGTGTAGGCAGTAAATATGTACATATAGTAAGTAACAGGGAAGCTGTAATGAGTTTAATTATCCATTGATTCATATCAATCTCCTTTATCTACCCTACAGTTATTTTAATAAGCATAGCAATATTCATCAATGACATAACAGCGACCAAAACCACAATACCGCCCAGCATAGTAAAGGCGTCAGCTATGCTATCTGTAACATTAGACAAACCGGTATTATCTATTGGTTTTATTATTGTGCTACAGAATCTATATAAAAGTACATACGATAATATTTTTAGTATCGGAGTAGCCACCACACCGATCAACACTGTAGTGGCACTAACGCCGGCTGTACTTTTCATTACATTTATACTGGCAAATGTAATATCTGCACTTTCCGACAAATATCTGCCAACCACAGGGACCATACTACCGGTATATTTAATTGTCCTTCCTAACATTGTTTGCTTTGCTCCGCCCAATGCGCCACATAACATAGATACAACGGAGAAAATGATCATCATCGTACCAAGGCCCCAGGTGAAAAATCCACGTATAGTATTTTTCACACCTACCACATTAAATTTACTTGATATTGCACTACAAATACTAAGTGCAACATATATCAGCACCATAGGAAAAAATACTTTATTTAACAAGGTAATTATTACTTCTGTAAGCAGAAAAAAAGCTATACCACTTACGTTATCACCGCTTAAATTAAGTGCTGTAAGCCCAGGTACAATGCTGGTCATAGCAGCTTGTACTCCTCCAACAGCCTCTTGAGCTTGTGTTATTACTTTGGAAAGTTCATTGATCATAGGTACAGATCCAATACATAATACTGCCAAAGATGCAATCTCAATTCTGTCTCCACCCTCACCATGAGCAGAATTCATAAGTACACTGATATATGCCACGGCTGTAACAAATACAACATTTGGGAAACTTTCTGTCAATCCTTGTATAATCTGATTTAAAATATTTTCCATTTTCACCCCACGAATGACGTAATAGTTGATATCAATGTTATACATGTTGGTAACACAAGCATAATCAGATAAATACGTCCACACATTTCGATTTTCTGAGCCAACCCTAACTCTCCTGCATCCACACATATTCCTCTGGCAAATTCAATAACATATGTTGCAGCAATTATTTTGAAAATAAGACTTATATCATCCTTTTGTAACCCACTAGAATTAACTATATTTTGTCCTACATCAAATACTTGTCCTAATAAAATAGCAATATACGTAAAAATAACTATAGAAGCAGCAACCAGAACACCTATTCCCATGTCAGGCCTGATTGATTTTATGAGAACAACTATCATTGCTACTATTATACAAAAAGTTGATATTTTTATAATTTCTTCCATAGTTTATTTTTTAAAAAGCTTTTCTAAAACAGAAAACAATTCTGAAATCTCACCGGCTAATATCAGCATAACGGCAATAAGACCCGCAATTATTATCATTGTTCCTTGTTCTTCACGCCCGCTTTTGTTCAGAAGTATGTTTAGAATGGCAACGACAATGCCGATTCCCGCTATTTTAAATATTAAATTCAAATCCATTTTTCTTCTCCAACAAATCAAACAATCAGTACAATCAACATAACTGCAATGATCATAGATATTTTCAAAGCTAAGCTACCATCTTTTTTTACTTTATCTGACGATTGTTTTTCTATATCATTCAAACCGGATATGATCCTCTTTGCACTTTCAGATTGACGCTCTTTGTCTACTATTGTAAATAAACTTCCTATTTGTGATATGTATTTTTTTTCGTCTTCCTTTATGTAATCGCACTGTGTATAATACTTTTCACAGGCTCTGTCCCAGGCATTTTGAGTGTCCATATTGTTTTCTCGAATATTAGCTATAAAATCAGAAAAAGGCTCTGGTAACTTTTCATCACCATATATCTCTTCTATGCACTGCATCACAACATCTTCAAGATACATATTTTCAATTATAATTTTATTATCAATGTATTCTAACGATTTTCGGATACTACTAATAGCACTTGTTCTATTTTGCATATTGTCACGAATATGTCGTCCGAACAAATATCCGGATATCAGTATCATGATTGCTCCAATTACTTTAAGAATCAACACTTATATATCACCTCGTATTTCTTCTACTGTACCCGGACCATGCTTGTTGCTTAATGTAATATATCGTTCAAAAATACCATTTTCTATCATTTCGCGTATTTCTTTACGTACACTCATATCATCATAACTATATCCATGGGCAGTCGCAATAATCCTGACTCCCGCATTCATTGCACATGTTATAACTGCTGCATCTCCACTGCCACCAAGCTCGTCTGTTATAATTATTTTAGGAGCCATAGTACGAATCATCATAAGAATGCCCTTAGCCTTAGGGCAGGAATCATATACATCCGTAAGTACACCTACATCATTTGTAGGGATGCCCTGATAACATGCCGCAATTTCCGAGCGTTCATCTATAAGCCCCACATTGACACCTGAAAACTCAGGTTCGCTACAACCAGTACCTAGTATTCTGGCAAGATCTCTTATTATTGTAGTCTTGCCACATACAGGTGGAGATATTATTAATGTGTTATATATATCATATTTATTTCTTATAATATGTCGTAAGATCTTCAGTGAACAATTTTTTATTTCCCTGGATATTCTAATATTAAGACTCGATACATCATAGATCGAACCGTCCGGTAATATTTTTCCGGCAATACCAACTCTATGTCCCCCTGGTAATGTCACAAAGCCACTTTTAATATCCTCTTTGAATGCGTACAATGAGTTTCTACATACGCGAGTGAAAATATTATTTACCTCATATTTAGACGGCTTATATGCATTTTCAGCAGATACTTTCTTTCCGGTAACTGATATAAAATAATTATTATTCTTGCTGCTCACACAAAGAGGAAGACCAGTTCGTATTCTTATCTCGCCTGCACCTTGTAGCATCTCCGGATTTTGTTGAAAAAAAGTCAAAACAGCCTCTGAGGACGTACCTCCTAACCTGTCCGCTATTTCATTTCTGAATATATTTATGTTCATAAAAAACCTCCCGAACATATTTAATAAAATATATTCAGGAAGTTCATCTGTTATGTTATTAAATTCTTATTTATCAGACATTAACTGTCCTATACTCAAAAAGCCCTTGATATCACTGGGTTTTTGGTCAAAAAGTCACTTTGCGTTCTTGTTATTCTCTTTTTTCTTAAACACAAACCAGAAGATTGCGAAACCACTGCCTACACCTACAATGATCACAAGCAGAATCCACAGCCATGTCAGATTCTTGATATTCTCATCGCCACCGCCGGACTGACCTGGATTATCGGTGCCGGGATTGTCTGTGCCGGGGGTAGTGCCGGGTTCAGTATTTCCAGAATTTGTCTTACTATTACAGAGGTCACATTTTCCATCTTCATCTGCATCTGTATGTGCTTCCTTGCCCAGGATATCACCGCAACCGCAGACCTTCCAATGGTTATCGTCATCGAATTGGTAACTGGACAAGGGCTTGTGAACATGTTTTTTTGCTTTCGTAATTACATAACCACAGTCCAAACAAATTTCATCCTCTGTTTCTGTGGCCGGACCGCTGGAGCGATGGGACAGTATCTCTCCAAGGTAGTAACAGCCCTCAATCAGACAAAGATGCGCATGACCTTTGGTATCGATATAGCCCCACACGTCAGTGG
>SVJB01000014.1 GCA_015069185.1 Oscillospiraceae bacterium | reverse complement strand
ATCACCTTGGGGCTTAGGTGGTACTATTTTGTTTTTTTGAAATATATTAAAAAATATGTGTTTTTTTAATCACTCCTTACTTGACATATCACCGCTGGACTTTGCTTTTTCTCACCTGTAATTATACATCTCCAAAATGATGTTATCAAGTCCAGACGGATATTCCGGCACCTGTTCTCTTACTACAGCCTTAACATCCTTTATAGTTTGCACAGAATGAACCTGTGTACCGGTATTGGTCTGCATAATAAGCATGCGTTTTCTGAATACTAATATAAGAGTCAATGTGAAAACAACCATGAAGCAAGCCAACCCAACATATAACATGTGAAAAGTGTTACTTTCAGTACGTGTTGTTAACTCATATATACATGTATGATCCTCAACATAAGTACCATCTATAAAGCTCCCTGTACAATCGGTATAAATTATACACACCGCATCTTTGTATCTTGTGTCAAGTTCTGCTACGATATCCGCAGTATCATTATTACTCCTATATAAGCCGCATATCTCAACTGTAACACAATTGCGCATATCATCTAAGCCGGCTGCCTTAACACCTCGATCCATTGCAAAATATTCCTGCATATCATCTAAAATTTGCAACAGATAATTTCTGCTATATTGCTGATACACAAATGTGGCAGAGTCATCATATTCTATCAAGCTTAGTATTTCCTGCATTCCTAAATTCCCCGCTTCGTTGTTCTGTACACCAAAGGTAACATTATCCATGCCACCGTCAGTTGACCAGACTCCACAGATATAGTCGGGCAAATCATGACACCACGCCTGATAAAGTTCTCCTGCAGTAGTGTACATTCCATTTCCTGCCATTACAGGCATGGGTATAGCACACAGTATTATAATTAAAAATATTATTATTCTTTTCATATTGAGCCTCCATCCATTTCACAAAGTAACTTCTTCAAAGCATTCAATGCTTTGCGATATTTACGATAAACAGTTGTCATAGGCATGTTACAAATGTCAGATATTTCCTTAAAACCAAGATCACAATTAAGATGTAGGGATAGAATCTCTCTTTCCTCCACCGGTAAACTGCCAATAGCCGTTTCCAGGTCGAGACTCGATGCTACATCTTGTATATCTTGTGAATCAGCTATCTGTAGCTCATCAATGTCTATACTCTGTTTCTTCCTAAGAGCATCAATACATAGGTTGCGCGCTATCCGAAATATCCATGCTCTGATATTTCTTACAGAAGAGTCAGGAGATAATGTAAACAGCTTAACAAACACATCCTGCGTAATATCCTCAGCAAGCTCCCGCGATTGAACAATGCGGTAGCTGACCGTAAATACGGATACTTTAAGTTCGTTATATATTTGTATAAAGCTTTCATTATCCATACACATGATCCTCCTTGCATTATATATGACGAATGAAGGCAATAATTTTTTCACCCAGCATAAAAAATATTATAACATTTTTTATTTTTCTTGTAACTTGGACAAATCTGTATATAATAATCAATATACTTTTAATTTTTCGGATGTGTGATATGTTTGCAACAAAGCCAAAAAAGAAAAAGAGGTCAGAATTAAAGCGAGAGAAGCAGGAGGTTAAGCTACGTGAGCTTAACAAGTTCCGTTTCGTACCGCTTAAGAAGAAGTCGTACAAATGGCTGATTATTCCGTTTGTGCTTGTTGCTCTTATTGCTATCTGCGCTGTGATGATCGGAGTCAGCAATGCAAAGATCAACGTAGATAAAGTTACAGTCACCCATGAGCAATTACCCTCTGCCTTTGACGGATATACGATTCTCCAGATAAGCGACATTCACGGTCACACATTTGGAGAATCCAACTCCAAGCTGATTAACACTATTAACTCCCTTGATTTTGATATGATTCTTCTTACAGGGGATATGCTGAGCCAACCTGATGACGAGGATGATATTTGGGCTACAGTAGATCTGATTGAGGCTATATCGCGTGAGAATGTACCTGTTTATTACATTCTTGGCGAATCGGATTACTCACCTGCAGACAGCGGAAAGCTGACAGAGGATTGGAATATGTGCATCAACCCTGCAGAAAAGACGCCCTATATGCTTGCTATAGAAGAAGCCGGTGCACAATTTGTATATCCTATTACAGAAATTCGCCGTGGCGAGGACGTTATTTTCCTTACCGGATTAAAATATTATGAGACATTGTTTGACGAATACAACTTTGACACAGACAAGCATTTCACAATCTGTGTGACACATAAGCCTATTACTTACGATGTAAACAGACGATTACAGGATATTAACAAGAATACTTATAATGAAGTAGATTATGATCTGTCAATATCCGGTCATACTCATGGCGGCACTGTACGTCTACCGATTTTAGGAGCACTATATGTAAAGGGGCACGGTGTATTACCGTCAGAAAAATACGCCCAAGGGCTCCATGTCTCCCAAGGGCGTTATAACTACATTTGTCAGGGACTTGGTACAGGCGATGGATTCCCAATCAGAATCAACTGCTCGCCTACCGTATCATTGCTCATCCTGGATTGTCCATAATTCTCCCGAGCTCTGCTTATTAACTTCCATAACAATAGGAAGCACCATAGGATTACGCTTTGTCTGTTCAAATACATAATCGTGAACCATGTCTTTGATTGTACTCTTCTTAAGCGACCAGTCATTAATCTTATACGTGATAGAATTGATCTTTGCTATAGCAAGATTTGTTTGCTCAATGATATTGTTAATCATAGCTTCAGCTTCACGCATGTATACAAACCCTCTTGAAATAACCTCAGGGCCGGAGTAAATCTCGCCTGTTTGGGCATCTACTGACATTACGATAATAATAATACCATCTTCTGCCAGATGTCTTCTGTCACGGAGAACAATATTACCTACGTCACCAACTCCAAGGCCATCAATAAGAATATTACCGGCGGTAACTCTCTCATCAACATTAACCTCATCACCGTCAAACTCCAGCACATAACCATTATCCATGATAAACACATTTTCACTGGGCAAGCCCATCTTAACTGCTATGTTCTTGTGTCTGATAAGGTGTCTGTATTCACCATGTACAGGCATAAAGTATTTAGGTCTTACAATTGCCTGGATGAGTTTGAGTTCTTCTTCGCAAGCATGTCCGGATACGTGTACATCAATAAGAGATTTATAAAGTACGTTTGCGCCTCTCTTGAACAGCTCGTCTATCATCTTGCTGATAGCTTTCTCGTTACCGGGAATAGGACTTGCAGATATGATTACTGTATCGCCTTCTATAATATCTATCTGTCTATGTGTAGCAACAGCCATACGTGTCAGAGCGGACATTGGTTCGCCCTGGCTACCGGTGGTAATAATTACCAGCTCCTCCGGCTTATAGTTATCAATATCTTCGATATCAATGAGTACGCCCTCTGTGTGCTTCATATATCCAATCTCAAGAGCAACGTCAACAACATTGGCCATACTCCTACCACAAACAACGCATTTACGATTGAATTTGACTGCTACGTCAATAATCTGCTGCACTCTGTGAATATTAGATGAGAATGTAGCAACAATTATCCTACCCTTTGTCTGTGCAAAAATATTCTCAAATGTAGTACCTACCGTACTCTCAGACATTGTAAAGCCTTTGCGCTCTGCATTAGTACTATCTGCCATCAGAAGCAGCACACCCTTCTCACCCAGCTCTGCAAGGCGCATAAGATCCATAGGCTCGCCATCAATTGGTGTATAGTCCACCTTAAAGTCACCTGTATGAATTATAATGCCGCAGGGAGTTATAATAGCCAATGCACATGAGTCTGCAATACTATGGTTACTTCTGATAAACTCAATACAGAAATCTCCTTTCATAACCATCTCGCCATGCTTAACAATTTGCAGGTCACAGCTACCGTCAAGGCCTGTCTCCTCTAACTTCTTCTTAACAAGTGCCAGAGTAAGCTTAGTACCGTATATCGGAACATTTACAGATTTAAGAAAATACGGAAGCGCACCGATGTGGTCCTCGTGTCCGTGGGTCAGGAATATAGCTCTTAACTTGCTTATATTCTCCATAACATAAGTAAAATCCGGTATTACCGCATCAATACCCGGCATATCCTCCTCCGGGAAAGCAATACCGCAGTCAACCATGATCATATCCTTGTCTGTCTCAAAGACGGTTAAATTCTTGCCGATCTCGCATAAACCACCAAGCGGTATTACACGAAGCTTTTTCTTTAACGGCATATATATCACACTCCTTAAGTGAAAATTAACTAATTAAAATATCTCATCAAACCATGCAAGCAGGTCTGCTGCTAATTCTTTTTTATCTATCAAGCTATCTAACGGCAACGCTTCAGTAATGTTATTAACACTCATAATAAGGTTGTCCTTGGATATCTTTAATTTTAACAGTACATTTTCTATCAAAATCCCTAAATCAGGCTCCATAGAATCTGTAAACACACGCAATGACTCAATTGTCCCTGCGCGAATATTTAAGTGGAGCTCTATACCGCCCCAAGTAAAGCGTTTCTCAAAAGAAGCATCGAAAACAGGAGTCAATCCCAGTCTCCAATCCCAAGAGGCATATCTTTTCTCAATGTTATGCAAATCCCCGCTACTATCGCTCTCGATTATATCATATTCTGTGAAAATTTTGCAATACCCATATTCCCGTAAAAAAGATTTTTTAAGTTGTTCTGCCAGATTTTCAACAGTAATATCAGGATTAACACTGCTAAGATTTACAGTACGGGACCTTACCGAATCAACACCTTTTGCTGCTATTTTTGCCTTAGACACAGATAAATATTTACTCATTTTGTTAAAATCTGTATTCACCAACAAAGTTCCATGCATCAATCCCTTGTCACGAACAAAACGAAAGGCGTTTCCGGAAAATTTCCGTCCATCACTCAGGGCAATATCATTACGTCCTGTAAACTGAGCATCAATACCCATATTCAGTAAAGCCTGTAATATTACATTTAATTGCCTCTCTTTGTCATACAAACCGGAAGACATTATGAATGTATAGCATAGATTACCCAAGTCATGATATACAGCGCCACCGCCGGAAGATCGTCTTGCCAGATATCCTCCGTCTGCTTCTAATTGGGATACCCTACACTCCTTCCAACTATTTTGAGACTTACCGATAACTACTGTATTATCATTCTGCCACAAGTATAAGATACATGTATTTTCTTCTATATTATCAAACAAATACTCCTCCAAAGCAAGATTGTGCCATGGATTGTGAGAATCTGATGTAATTATTATATTTTGTTGCTCTGCGATTTTCTTTTCTTCTGTACAATCTCCACTCATGTAATAAACCCTTCTCTTCTTTACCAACAAGTTGCCGACAAAGACTCTTTGTTTATGACCACTTATAATACATCACAAAAAAAACCTTTGCAAGAGTTTGTGACATTCTTTTCAAAAAATACATATGATATGACTGTAATGTCAAAACAAGGAGTCACAAATATGGGCTGTGGTTGCTTTAATTTCCTTGACGGAGACTGCTTACTCTGGATCATTCTTATTTTAGTAGTTCTTGCTCTGCTCAGCAATAACGGATGTGGTTGTGATAACAACTGTCCCTCTAACAACGGTTGCGGTTGCTAATCGTTAACTAAAGAAAGAGAGCGGATCATACGTCTTTTATACAGTAATGAGCCCGCTCTCTTTTCTTGTTTATATACGACTAATTAATTATTCATCGTCAGCAGTTTGAACTTTCTTAACTTCTCTGATAGCCCAATTCTTGAATTCCATCAAGGTTTTATCCATTGATGTCTCAATAGTGATATTGTCATCTTTGATATTAACAATGTGACCTACAATACCGCCGATTGTTGTAACCTCATCACCAAGCATAAGGCCATTGCGAAGCTCTTCCTCTTCCTTCTTACGCTTCTTATTAGGACGAATAATAAGAAAATAAATGATCAATGCGAATACTGCAATGTAAACAACCAGAACAATTGTCTGGCTACCTGTACATCCGCCCTTGGGCGTAGGTGCCTGAGTGGCATCAGGGTCTGCTGTTGACGCAAATGCTGTAAGTGATAAAACCATAAGTACACTAACAACAACTGCTAAGAATGAGATAATTTTTTTTACGTTAGATTTCATTTGTTTCCTCCATTATAATATTTATCGAAGAATTCTTCTTTAAAATCAAGAAGTCTGTCCTCCATTATAGCACATCGTATTGATTTCATCAAATTAATTAAAAAATGCAAATTATGAATAGCAACAAGTCTGAGTCCATACATTTCCTCAGCTTTGAGAAGATGCCTAATATACGCTCTTGTATGATTACGGCAAGCAGGACATGTACACTCGGGATCAAGAGGTGTAAAGTCATGGGCATACTTAGCATCCCGCACTATTACTTTGCCTTGAGATGTCATTGCTGTTCCGTTGCGACCAATACGTGTCGGCAGTACGCAGTCAAACATATCAATGCCCCGGATAACACCCTCAATCAGATAATCGGGACTACCTACACCCATAAGGTACCTTGGCTTATTAGCAGGCAGTTCAGGCATAGTAGATTCTAATACTCTGTACATTATCTCCCCCGGCTCTCCTACACTAAGGCCACCGATACCATATCCCGGAAAGTCCATAGCTACTAAATCACGAGCCGAGATTACTCTCAGGTCATCGTATGTACCACCTTGTACTATACCAAATAGTGCCTGTGTATCGCTATTCTTGTGAGCTTTAAGACAACGTTCTGCCCATCTGGTAGTCATATACATTGATTTTTTTGTATATTCATATGTTGACGGATATGGGGCACACTCATCAAAGGCCATCATTATGTCTGCACCCAACGCATTTTCTATTTCCATTGCTTTTTCAGGAGATAGAAAATGTTTAGAGCCATCAATATGCGAACGAAAATGAACACCGTCTTCTGTTATTTTACGCAAATCACTTAAAGAAAACACCTGGAATCCGCCACTATCTGTCAATATCGCTCTGTCCCAGTTCATAAATTTATGAAGTCCACCAGCTTCCCGCACCAGTTCATGGCCCGGGCGTAAATACAAGTGATATGTATTAGAAAGTATGATACCTGCGTTCATATTACGTAACTCATCGGGAGATATACCCTTTACGGTCGCATTAGTACCTACAGGCATAAAAACAGGTGTATCAATCACACCATGCGGAGTATGCAAGCGTCCCAGTCTGGCTCCCGATTGTTTACAAGTCTTTATCAATTCATATGTTACTGCTGCCATTATTTTCTCTCCTCGTATATAAGCATAGCGTCACCAAAGCTAAAGAATCTGTACTTTTCCTCTATAGCACATTTGTACGCATGCATAATATTATCCTTGCCGGCAAGAGCACTTACCAGCATCATCAAAGTTGATTCCGGCAGGTGAAAATTAGTTATAAGACAATCTATCATTTTAAACTTGTAGCCAGGATAAATAAAGATACCGGTTAACTCAGAGTGAGGGTTAATCGCACCATTGCAATCTGTTGCAGACTCCAGCACACGGCATGAGGTAGTCCCCACAGCAAAGATTCTGCCTCCGGATCTTTTCACGTGGTTTATTATATCACATTCTGTCTGCCCAATGGTATAGTATTCTTTGTGCATAATATGTTCTTCTACATTTTCTACCTTAACAGGGCGAAATGTTCCAAGTCCTACATGTAATGTAACATACACAATCTTTACTCCCATTGATTCAATTTTTTTCAAAAGTTCAGGAGTGAAATGAAGTCCTGCAGTAGGAGCCGCGGCTGATCCTTTTTCTTTTGAATATACAGTCTGATATCTCTCAGGATCATTTAATTTTTCTTTTATGTAAGGAGGCAAAGGCATAATACCTATTTTATCAAGAATTTCTTCAAACACACCGTCAAACTCAAACTCTACAATCCGGTTTCCGTCTTCTACTATTTCTTTGACAGTAGATTTGAGTTGATCTCTATCACCAAACAGAAATGTACTTCCTGGTTTTGCTTTTCTTCCGGGGCGTAAGATAACTTCCCATAAACACTTGTTTTCACTGTTCTCTACACGATGCAGTAGAACAAACTCAATAGCAGAGCCTGTCCCTTCCTTGCGGCCATATAATCTGGCAGGAAGTACGCGTGTATTGTTAAGCACCAGACAATCGCCGGGCTTCAGGTAATCAGTTATATCTGTGAAATGTTTGTGCTCTATTCTCCCTGTCTCTTTATTCAGGGTAAGCAAACGAGAAGACGACCTGTCAAGCAAGGGCGTCTGCGCAATTAATTCTTCAGGTAAATCATAATAAAAATCGTGAACTGTCAATGTATATTACTCTCCATATAAATTCTGAATTTTTGTACCGGGATAATAGAACGCAAGAATCTCTTCGCATGATACTCCGTTCTTACTGGCATAGGCGGCTCCATCTTGGCTCATCCCCACACCGTGGCCATATCCACTACCACTTACAGATATAGCTTGTGTTTCAGACATAGGATATACCTTAATCTTTTCATACTGTAACCCGTCATCCCCTATCACAGCATACTGGTCTCCGACATAAGAAATAGTATAATAGCCACCCTCAAATATATATTCTGCCATAGGAGTCAGTGTTTTGTCTACTGCCGTTTCAGTATATAATGGCTCTAGTCTATCTGATACAGCATAATTATACAGCTGGCTCTTGAGTCCCAGAAGACCTCTGTTATTTCCACGCAGGACTGTTGTAGTGTTATCAGTACCAACAATTTCAGTTTTTGTTATTCTACCGGACTCACTGCGTTCTATAACACGAATATAATTTACTTTTCCTATACTACTGCCTACAACAGAGACAACCTTTTCGTTATAGGTCTTACCGGTAAACTCAACTGTCCAATGATCTGTGTTAGAAGCTATAGTCCATTTATCCTTAGCAACTTTGTAATAGTCATCCGGAGATCCACCCCATACCTTTGAAATGTCCTCTGTATATCCTCCGTTATTGTCAGAATATAATACTGAACGAATGGGCTCCCCGTTATAGAAAAGAACAAGATCACGTGTCTCATCTACTGCCCTGGTAGTATTTGCTGTTTCATATATACGTTTACTTGATTTTCCTACAACCATGTAACCATGATATGCCTGGTCACTGGTAGTGATATTCACATCATATGAATTCATCCCATCATAAACAATATTCTTATATGCCACTGATCTGGCAAGTATTGCCTGGGATTTCAGACCTTCTTTTCGTTCATCATATTGAGATATACTGCCTGCATACATTTCAGAAGGTACTACTCCATACAAATAATGCTCTATGTCTATAACATTGATTAGATTGATATTACCGCCACTTTGCCTGTGAAGTTCAAAAGCGCCACGATAATAAGAGCTATTTGATGAATCTGTCTTGCTCTCCAGCACCGCCGGATGTTCCGATCCCGTTTGTGGCTCTGCCGGCTCTATACGAACCTTTGCCAACTTGTCTCCTGTGGATAAAACATATTGAGATTTACCGTCAAAGAATATCTCTACAGAATTGCGGCCAAAAGTATGTTCCTTGACGGCATAAGTGCCATCTAAAATTTCTTGTAATTCGTCACTTACAGATTGAGTACCTATGAGCCAGGATGTGCCATCATAAACATAAAAAATATCCGGCATCGTCACAGTACTCAATAACATAGGTACATTACCATTATCAGATGTAAGCTCTGTAGGATCAGGTGAAAAAGTTGCCGTCATCTCAGGAGTTACCTCAGGTGTCATCTCAGGAGTCATCTCAGGTGTTACATCAGGCTCTTGCGAAGGACCTTCCGTAGGTGTTGCCTCAGGCGTTACCTCCGGTTCTTGGGATGGCCCTTCAGTAGGTGTCACCTCAGGCGTTACCTCAGGAGTTACCTCCGGTTCTTGAGATGGACCTTCAGTAGGTGTTATCTCAGGCTCTTGGGTAGGTGTCTGAGTAGGTTCTAAAGTAGGTGTAGGACTGGGGCTTGGCGTAGGGCTGGGTGTCACGCCGCCATTTGCCACAAACTCTTCTAGCTTATCCAAGGCCTTGTTACAGGAATCAAGAGAACTGTATTCCTCACCAATGTATACACATGTCCCTGATTTCTTTTCACCTGTAACAATTTGTGATGAAGTAAAATCAGCAACAGGAACATATATATTATTTTGAATTATGCCGGCACTGCCACCGGACATAGAAGCAACCTCTATAGTCGCACGAGCTGTAGAAGAATAGAAAATACCAAAACGTATCAAAAGTTTAGACTCAGCTGCATTGGTACCATGTTTCTTCATAGAGAAAAAAACAGGAACTACCAACACAACACATAATAATAACGATAAGAATGTCTTAGTATTTTTACTCATATATTAAGCTTCTCCCGCCCATATTGATTGCCAGTAAATCATGGCATCTGTCACAACAGAAGATATATCACAAGCCTTGTATACATCTTCATTTACTTCAAAAGAATATTTATCTGATTTTACTAATTCCTCAATCATTTTATTAGATTGATATACGATAGCCCAGTCTTTAAGGGTATCACTATTCACAAGTTCATCATATTCATCTATTGACTCCAGACGGAAGACATAGATAGTGTCATCTGTCTTAGCTATCGCCACCTCACCTGGAATAAGGCCAATAACCTTTTGATGTACTTCGGGATAGCTATATTGGAAATATGGGTAATAATCAATATCTCCCTTCGATTCTACTAAAGTCTTATCGTCACAGTATTTATCTACATAAGTAGCAAAATCGTTACCGGCATCAATGGCATTCTTAATTTCCAGTGCCAATTGATACTCTTCTTCTGCTTTGGCAGATGTCATATCCTTAATATCAAGAGTAAGCATGGTTAAGTTATATGTACAAATATAATCATAATATGTATCATATGCCGACTTCTGCATATCCTCTGTGACAACAATCTCTTCTTCGATTGCTACAGTGTATTTCTCAACAATAGCCCAATTGAGCCAGAATTCTCTGTATTGATCTTCAGTAAGACCATAGTAATACTCGTAAAACTCTTTCTTGCTCATTTCTTTGCCGTCTGACTCTTTATAACTTTCGTAATCTTTCTCAAACTGAGTCTCGAGATCATCTATTTCTTCTGCGGTAAGCTTAATACCGGCAGCTTTTGCTTCATTCAATCTGAAATAATACTCCTTAGCAAAGTTAAGCCCTGCTTCCTTCACCTCATCTATAGTCATCTCTTCAATATATACAGAAGAAGCCAATCCTTCATCCTGGTTCAGCAAAAGGTTACAGAAAAACCTGAACATGTTTTCATGAACTTTTTCCCCCTCCACCTTAATAACCACGTCACCTTTTAACTTACCATTACATGCGGTAAGCAAAGTACATATTATAATCAGAATTAAAATAACTATAGCTAAGCGCTTTCTTGTCATTTGATCTCCTTACTCTTCAGAAAACATATCATCTTTTATTGCAACAAAAGATGTATAAATAAAATATGTGTAAATAACATAAACTATGAATCTTATTATCCAGGTGATTCCAATTACTATAAGCGCCATTGTGGGTGATGCCAAGCCATAATGAATAGCCAGCAAGACCACACGTACCACTAACATCACAAAAAGATATAATATTGTTTTAGGCATCAAATACCAACAATAACCGCCTGTCATGCTAAGAGCTGTACGGAAACCGCCTTTCCGGAATGCCGCGATAGCCGGTTGTGTATATGAAAAATATACAACATAAAATACAAAAGCAAAGAAACCCACGGCGATTGTTAACAAAGCAAGTACAACTAGCGCTACAATCCAGCTGGCTTTGCCACTGAAAAATACTAAAATAGTTATGTATACAATCGCTATTGAGAAAACAAGTAATAACAATAATATAGGTGCAGAAACAAAGATAGCAAAGAAGTAGAAAATTGTTTTCACAAATGTTCCCAGCGAATTATGAAGGAACTCACCTTTTATTACTTCTGCATCTGAAACTGCCAGATAAAATTTTCTTATATAAATTGATGTAAAGAATGATATAACGGCAGAAACAGCAAGAGCAAACAACAGATAAAGTAGGATTTGCACTATAGCATTCTTGGGTTCTGCAATAAAGGTCTCAACTTTATGACTTAGTTCTCCCAGAGAATCCATTATATCCTTTGAAAAAATAAGTTTAAAAGAACCATATTTCTCAACAATCGGGCTCTTATGTTCGAGCACAGTAATAATAAGCGTTGATATCAGAATAAACAACGGTATATATGGTCTTTTTTTCATTCGCATAAAGTAAACAGCAAGTCCGCTCATAAATCCTCCTCTGTCTCACCCACAATATATATCGGGCGCTTCTTTACTTCAAGATATGTCTTCGCAAGATATTGACCTACAATACCAATAGTAAAGAGTTGAATACCACTAAGCATCAATATAATACATATCATAGATGGCCAGCCATATGCCGAACCACCCCAGATAAGTTGTCGTACAATAACAAATATTATTGCAAGGAAAGAAATAATGCAAAACAGCAATCCTATAATAGAAGCCAGAGCTAATGGTGCTGTGGTAAAAGCAGTAATACCTTCAAGTGAATATTTGAAAAGTTTCCAGAAGGACCATTTTGTCTCGCCCTTTACTCTCTCTACATTCTCAAATTCTATCCATTTTGTATTAAATCCTACCCAACCAAGTATACCCTTGAAAAATCGGTTATATTCTCCCATTTCTAAAATCGAATCAACCATTCTTCTTTTCATCAATCTATAATCGCGTGCGCCATCTACAACTTCTGTTTTGCACATCATACGCATTACCTGATAAAATCTGCGTGCAAACCATGAACGGATTTTGGGCTCGCCTTTACGTGTTACTCTGCGAGTCGCTACAGAATCATATCCCTCTTCTTCTATAGCTTTAAGCATTTCAGGAAGAAGTGCAGGTGGATCCTGTAAATCTGCATCCATAATAGCAACATAGTCACCTTTGGAATATTTAAGGCCGGCATACATGGCTGCTTCTTTGCCAAAATTACGTGAAAAAGAAACATATCTTACTCTGGAATCAGCCTTTGCCATATCTCTTAATATTAACTTTGTATTATCCTTTGAACCGTCATCAATAAAAATAAATTCAAAATCTATATTTGACATCAAATCTGTAACTTTTGTTATTTCTTCCCAGAAAGCCGGCAAGGCCTCTTCTTCTGAATAGCACGGTACAATTATTGATAATAACTTATTAGCCATAATATATCTCCTTCCGGTTACTTTTACCTGCCTGGTATATATTTTACACCAAGTCGGTACGTTTTAGCAAATCACAAAAATCATCAGGTATGGGAGCTGTAAATACCATCTCTTGATCAGTCGCAGGATGGATCAATTTTAACTCTCCTGCATGTAACGCCTGGCCTGCCATTTGTCGCATATCTTTGATGCCATACAGTGGATCTCCTACAACAGGATGTTTTATAAATGCCATGTGTACACGTATCTGGTGTGTACGACCTGTTTCCAGATTACATTTCACATATGTAAAGCCACTACTCCTTGATAGTACTTCATAATGAGTTATTGCATCCTTGCCGTTTTTAAGGTTTACAGCCATTTTCACCCGATCATTGGGCTTTCTTCCTATAGGTGCGTCAATAATTCCTTTGTTAGATTCTATCACACCTTCTGTCACAGCAAAATATGTTCGCGACATGGAATGTGTTTCCAGTTGTCTTGCTAAATGTACATGTGCTTCATTATTTTTTGCTGCAACCAGCAAACCTGTTGTATCTTTATCTATTCTATGTACAATTCCCGGACGAACATCTCCGTTTACATCAGAAAGAGAATTGCAATGATACATAAGTCCGTTAGCAAGAGTACCGGAAAAATTTCCTGCGCCCGGATGGACAACCATTCCTCGCGGCTTATTTATAACTATAATATCGTCATCTTCATAAACAATATCAAGTGGTATATTCTCGGCCTTTATTGTAAAGTCCTCCGGAAAACAACAAACACAGGATATCATATCATTTTGTGATACTTTATATCCTGCCTTCTGGACTATTCGTCCATTTACATGAGCATTTCCATCCTGAATAACTTTCTGTACCTGAGCTCTGCTTGTAAACACATCTGACAGCGCATCATAGATATACGCATCAAGTCGCATACCCGTACAATCTGCACCCACACTCAGCTCATAAAGTTCATTGTTCATTGAGGATCTTTATCCTCCTTCTTTTTAAAAAGGCTTATATTCATAAGCTTGCCTACAGGCGAATCTTCGCGAAAAGTTTTCTTATCTTCTTTAAGTAGGAAAAGTACGTAGAAAATAAGCAGAGCGCACCCTATACAAATACATGTATCTGCTACATTAAACCTTGGAAATTCATATCCAAAAATATTAAAAGCCAGGAAATCCGTTACAAAGCCCTGGGATATACGCTCATATAAGTTACCTGCAGCGCCTCCTATAATCAAACAAGTAGACACTGTAAAAAACTTTGACTTAGAACAGTATACAGCAAACAGTAGTACAAGTCCTGTTATAATACTCACAACAGACAACATCTGTGTTGCATCAGAAAAAATTCCCCATGCCGCTCCTGTATTTTTCACATATATAAGGCTAAAAAACTTTTCTATCACCACAATACTCTTTGTCCTGAGAGATGCTGTCGCTAAATACTTTGTATATAAATCCGCAGCCACAACAGCGACGCTGATAAGTATCCCGATTATAAACCAAATTAATCCTTTTTTGTCGATTTTCATATTTTTCTCCTTATCAGTACAGATTCTCAAAACCCATAAGCGGATTCCATGATGTAGGCATCAATCCTTGACTGCCATGTATATCGTTGCTTATGAGCAATGCATCATATTTTGCATACAGTCCTACAAACGGCATGTTTTCGTAATAATTACGACCAAGTATCTTAATCTGATCCTGCATATACACCTTAAAAGCATCAATATCTACTACGTTGGTTTCATTAGGCTTCATATAAGCATTCTTAATCGCCGAGATATTATATGACAATATTTCATTTTCTGCAAATATTGGTGAAAATTCCCAGTTGTTTTCCGTTTGTATTCTGGTAAGCAAATATGAATACTCTATTGTCTGTAGCTGTTCTTCGTTATCATAAGTAACAATCTCTACCTCAAACCCATGTACCTCCAGTTGAGAAGCACATATTTGGGCAACTGACATTAATTCCTTATCGTGGGCATCGGCGCACAATACAATGCGAACCGGGGAGGAATATCCGAGATTTTCCAGAGTAACAGAGAAGTCCGTTGGCTCTGTATATGTCAGGTCATTTTGCCAAAAAAAAGTTTTATCCTCGATAGGCAAATATCTGGCTTTGGCATATCCCGATACAACATGCTTGATTATCTCTTCTCGATTAAGAGAATTAAAAACAGCTCTTCTGATATTAGTAGTATATAAATCCGAACCGGACATCTCCAAAGACGGCACGAGACAGCAATAGATGTTTTGCTGTAAAAGATAAGTACTAGAACCACCAACAATACTGTTTGTCGACAAGGCATTATTTACTATCATAAAGTCCGAGTCTGATTGCAACAGCGCATTTTCATCTGTATATGATGTAAAAATCAATTTGCCGATACTTGCTTTGCGCTTACGGTAATCTTTGTATATTTCAAAAACATATGAGCCCGTATTTGTTACCTCTTTAAATCGATACATACCACTACCACATGGATATACTGCCAGTTTGCTTGCATCAGGTACAATTGGAAATGTAAGCTTTGATACAAACAAAGAGTTAGGTTGCATAAGTCTGATTTGTATACATGAATCAGATATTTTTATTACTTGCTCTATCTCTTGTAATAATACATAATCTGTAGTCCGATTGTTACGTATATATTCTATAGTATATATAACATCATCCGCATTGAGATAAGTATTGTTGTGCCATTTAATGTCAGTATCTAAAATTATCTCCCATGTGATGCCACCATCAGTTGTGTAAATATCCTTGGCAAGGCAGTAAGACACATTATACATATTATCCAGGGTCACAAGAGACTCATATATCAAACTAAAAAATGTTCTTAACGCAGAATTCTGCGTATCTAACGGAAAATAAGTATCAATATCAACAATACCTACAGTAGCGCTATCACGTCCTGTTACACTGCTACTATTATCACCGCTATTATCACTATTATTATGTTCTGTATCAGACAGCGCCGGGTCAAGGGTAGGAAGTATATTTCCATTTCCTACATAATAGTTACTGCACCCCATATTAATCAGCAGCAGTATAATTAAAATACCCAGCAAAATCCTTTTCATATATTATTTATTTTCAACAAGACTCCTCAGAAGCTTAATCTCAGCTTTGTAACCATCTAATTCGTTAGGCGTCTCTAAGAAGAAAGGCAGATCTTTAAGCTGAGGATGGTTGAGAATCTTTCTGAATCCTTCAAGTCCTATACTGCCATCTCCTATTTTCTCATGTCTGTCCTTATGACTGGCATACTGATTCTTACTGTCATTTAAGTGAATGCCATATAGCCTGTCTATACCAATGATTTTATCAAATTCTTCTAAAACATCGTCTATGTTATTTACAATATCATAGCCTCCGTCATAGATATGGCATGTATCAAGGCACACGCCCATCTTGTCTGACAACTCAACCTTGTCAATAATGCATCTCAGTTCGTGAAAAGTACTACCCACTTCACTGCCTTTTCCGGCCATAGTTTCCAGTAGAACCTTTACCGGCAGCTCTGGTGTCAGAATTTCGTTAAGCGTCTGAGCTATAAGGTCAATACCGGTCTCTACACCCTGTCCCACATGGCTACCCGGGTGAAAATTATATAAAACCCCGGGGATATGGCTAAGGCGCTCCAGATCGTCGCGCATAGTATTCTTAGTAAATTCTCTTATTTCCGGTCTTAGCGCACATGGATTAAGTGTATATGGACTATGAGCCATTATCGGACCTATTCCGGCCGCGGCTGCTTGTTGATTATACTTTTGTATATCATCCATATCCAGGGGCTTTGCATTGCCGCCTCTGGGATTACGAGTGAAAAATTGAAATGTATCTGCTTCAGCGTATACAGCTTCTTTAAGCATGTGGCAATAGCCTTTTGAATTTGATAAAAAACATCCTAATTTCATTATTTTCTTCTACCAAACTTTGATTTTTTTCCGTTATTATCCTTATTAGCCTCTAATGTGCCGCCAATAGCTTCGTCAAAAGATCTTAAAATATCTCTTTCCTTTTCCGAAAGTCTCTTGGGGATCTCAACTGTAATGTGAACATACTGATCTCCACGTCCTGATGACTGGAGCTTTGTCACACCCTTACCCTTCAGCTTAAATGATACACCATTTTGTGTGCCGTCAGGTATAGTCAGCTCAACAGGGCCGTCAATTGTCTCTACCTTTATAGTATCGCCAAGGCATGCCTGAGTCATTGATATAGTTTTATCTAAATGGAGATTGTATCCATCACGGTAAAGAGTCTTGTGTGGTTTTATCTTTACAGACACTATAAGGTTGCCTGCAGGGCCTCCACGTACACCTGGCTCGCCCATACCTGATACAGATACTGCCTGGCCATTATCAATACCACCCGGTATTTTCACATGTACTGTTACAGCTTTGCGTACCTGACCTTTGCCGCGGCATGTAGTACATGGATCTGTAATTATCTTTCCTGAGCCACCACATTTGTCACATGTCTTTACATTCATAAACTGACCAAAAGGTGTGTTCTGTCTTACCTGAACCTGACCTGTACCGTTACATACAGAGCACCGTGTATTTGTCTTTGATTGTGAGCCGGTACCTTCGCATGCATCACACGATACATTCTTGTTAATAACAATATCCTTCTCCACTCCAAAAGCAGCCTCTTCAAAAGTAAGATCAACAGAGGTACGTAAGTCAGCACCTTTCTGAGGTCCGCGAGATGAACTTCTTGATCCAAAACCGCCGCCAAAGAATGATTCAAATATATCATTTACGTCAAAGCCAAAGCCGCCTCCTCCGCCGCCATAGCTGCCGTATCCACCTGTACCGTCAAAAGCCGCATGGCCAAACTGATCATATTTCGCTCTGGACTCTTTATCACTAAGTACTCCGTACGCTTCTCCGGCCTCTTTGAACTTTGCCTCCGCCTCGCTGTCACCGGGATTAAGATCCGGATGATATTTCTTAGCAAGGCTTCTGTATGCTTTTTTTATTTCATCGTCAGTTGCGCTCTTTGAAACGCCCAAGACTTCGTAATAGTCTCGCTTATCTGCCATAATTCTCCACCTATTTTAATTGTTGTATAATATAGATTATGAACACGCCTTGTGAAAAAAGACGTGTTCATTATATTTAATTAGCTTTCGGTTGTAAACCTATTATTTATCGTCGTCAACTACTGTGTAATCAGCGTCGTAAACATTGTCAGCTCCACCATTTCCGGCACCGCCTGCCTGCTGGTTTGGATCAAAACCTGCACCTGCACCCGGATTCTGGCTGTAAATCTTCTGAGCTACATTGTTAAATGCTACCTGCAGCGCTTCTGTAGAAGCCTTCATATCGTCATAATTATTAGCAGCAATTGCATCCTTAACTTTCTGTATTGCAGCTTCGATAGTGGATTTATCACCGTCTTCGATCTTACCCTCTAAGTCTTTAAGAGTCTTCTCTGACTGATATACAGCAGCCTCAGCCTGGTTCTTTGTATCAACCTGATCCTTAATCTTCTTGTCTTCTGCTGCATACTGCTCTGCTTCCTTAACAGCCTTCTCAATATCAGCCTCTGACAGATTACTTGAAGCAGTGATTGTGATCTTCTGTTCTGCACCTGTTCCCATATCCTTTGCAGATACGTTTACAATACCGTTTGCATCGATATCGAAAGTAACTTCAATCTGCGGTACTCCTCTTGGAGCAGGAACAATACCTGACAACTGGAATCTACCAAGTGTCTTGTTATATGCAGCAAGCTCTCTCTCACCCTGCAGTACGTGTACATCAACACTTGTCTGATTATCTGCAGCTGTTGAGAAAATCTGGCTCTTCTTAGTAGGAATTGTTGTGTTTCTCTCGATAAGCTTTGTGAAAACGCCGCCCATTGTCTCGATACCAAGGGACAGTGGTGTTACGTCCAAGAGAAGAAGATCCTTCACGTCACCTGAGAGAACGCCTGCCTGGATAGAAGCACCGATAGCAACACACTCATCAGGGTTGATGCCCTTAAACGGCTCTTTACCAAGGTACTTTCTAACAGCTTCCTGAACTGCAGGAATACGTGTAGAGCCACCAACCAAGAGGATTCTGTTGATCTGATCTACTGTAAGTCCGGCATCTTTCATTGCCTGTCTTGTAGGTACCATTGTCTGCTCAACGAGGTCAGCTGTAAGCTCGTCAAACTTAGCACGTGTGAGTGTGATGTCGAGGTTCTTTGCACCTGTTGCATCAGCTGTAATGTATGGCAGCATGATATTTGTGCTCATAACACCGGAGAGCTCGATCTTTGCCTTTTCAGCTGCTTCTCTGAGTCTCTGCATAGCCATCTTGTCACCGCTAAGATCAATTCCTGACTCTTTCCTGAATTCAGCTACGAGATAATCAATAATTTTCTTATCAAAATCGTCACCACCAAGACGTGTATTACCATTTGTTGCCAGAACTTCAAATACGCCATCTGAAATATCAAGGATGGATACGTCAAATGTACCACCGCCTAAGTCAAATACCATGATTTTCTGATCATTTTCTTTGTCCAAACCGTAAGCCAGAGCTGCTGATGTAGGCTCGTTTACAATACGAAGTACTTCGAGACCTGCAATACGACCGGCATCTTTTGTTGCCTGTCTCTGTGCATCACTAAAGTATGCAGGCACTGTAATAACTGCCTGTGAAACTGTTGTTCCTAAATAGCTCTCTGCATCAGCCTTAAGCTTTTGAAGTATCATTGCTGAGATCTCAGGCGCTGTATATTTCTTGCCGTCGATATCAATCTTTCTATCTGTACCCATATCTCTCTTAATTGAGATAATTGTTCTGTCAGGGTTTGTAACCGCCTGACGCTTTGCCAAATCACCTACTAAACGTTCTGTAGGCTTATTTGCTGTAGCTCTTGTGAAGGCTACTACTGAAGGAGTTGTTCTTGATCCTTCTGCATTTGCTATAACAACAGGCTCTCCGCCTTCCATAACTGCTACACATGAGTTTGTTGTACCTAAATCAATACCTATAATCTTTGACATAATGTTTTCCTCCTAAAATTCTTTTTGTTGTAAATTTAATATGTTAATTGGCAACTTTTACTACGCTATGACGTATAACCCTTGCCTCTGTTTTGTACCCTTTTGAGAAAACCTCTACCACTTGATTTTCACCGGCCTCTTCTGAGTCTATATGCATTACTGCGTTGTGATATTCCGGATCAAATTCAGTTCCCAGCGCCTCAATCTCTTCGATGCCTCCGGCTTTCATTATTTCCTTTATTTGCTTATATATAAGCTCCACGCCTTGCGCATATGCGCTGGCATCTGTAGTAGCATCCGTAGCGATTGCTCTCTCTAAATTGTCTATTGCGGGAAGTATTGCAGCCCATACATTTGCCTTTGCGTCCTGATATCTACCGTCTAACTCTCTTGCAGTACGTTTCTTGTAGTTATCAAACTCAGCAGCGAGTCTTGCATATCTGTCTTTATATTCTGCAAGCTCTCCGGCAAGTCTCTGCTCTTCACGACTTTCCTTTTTCTTCTTGTCTTTCTTAGACTCTTTCTTATTTTCCTTTACCTCTGTCTCACCGCCAGCCTCGCTTCCAGCCTCAACATCTACATTTTCCTGCTGTTCTTCTGCTGCCTGCTCGTTTACATTTTCCTCCGGCATTTACATAACCCTCCTTCTATGATAAAAGCTTCTTGCGCACATATTCGAGCGCTGAGATAACCTTTGTATAATCCATTCTCTTTGGTCCCAGTACTCCGATAGTACCGATATCCACTCCGTTTACGCTGTATGTCGCTGTAACCACTGAGCAATCACTGATCTCGCTCATACTGTTCTCCGAGCCAATCTTAACAACTAAGCCGCCTGCTTCCTGGCAACTTTCCAACAACGTCTGCATACTCTGTTCATTACCAAGTACTTCCAGCAGTGTACGCGCCTTTGATACGTCCGAAAACTCAGGATGAGCCAGTAGCTTTGATGTGCCCTCTGTATATATTTCCGCAGTATCACATTGTTTTATACAGTCAACAATGCCATCGATAATCGGAAGCAATTTGCTTCTCTGTATACCAGACATGAAAACAATATTATTAATCATATCAAGCGATATGCTGTTTGCCATGTGTCCTGCGATAACTGAGTTGCAAATCTCAGAGAGTCTTGAGATATCATCTCCGGTCAGTTCACTATCAAGCTTTACCATAGAATTCTTGATCATATCATTATCAAGTACTACGATTACCAGAATCTGACGTGTGCCCACCGGTACCAGTTGCAGAGTCTTTACTGACCTTTGGTGAGCTTTACCTGTCATAGCAAACGATGTATACTGTGTGAGTCTGGCAACAAGCTCTGATGCAACCTTGAGCGCCTGACTCAGTTCGTTTACTTTGCCTTGCATATAGCCTGTAAGCGCCTCATACTCCTCTGCAGTAGGTACAAAGCCAAGCTCTGCAATAGCTGACTTCTTCTCGCCGTCCTCTGAAACATGACCAATAAGCTCATCAACATACAATCTATAAGCTTTATCTGACGGAACTCTGCCGCTTGATGTGTGTGGCTGTGACAGATATCCCATCTCTTCTAAGTCTGCCATCTCATTACGGATCGTAGCAGAGCTTAGTCCGATATCATGCTTCTTTGCGATAGTACGTGAACCTACAGGTTCATTATCTGTAATATAGTCATCAATAATTGCTTTAAGTATCAACATTTTGCGACTATCTAATTCTTCGTGACCCATAATAAGTAGCTTCCTTTCGTTTTTGTTGTTAGCACTCAAACTCATCGAGTGCTAACAATGCATAATATAGTACTTTTATTATGGACTGTCAATAGTTTTTTCTGTTAAAATGTGAAAGATTTGTAAAAAAAGAAAAGCCGGCAGAAAATCCACCGACTTTTCACATGTACCACCCAGAAAGTTCTTATTGCTTTTTCTTCCAAATAAATACAAGCACAACAGCCATGACAACAAGTACTGCGCCGGCTCCTATCACGTAAGGAACAATGCTTACCTCATCAAGTTCAGGCTTGTAGCCGCTATCATTGCCGGCAAACTCTATATCCGGTGCCTGCGTTACAGTAGGCACCATTGTTTTTTCAGGCAAACCTGCTTTACCGGGGAGAGATGGCGCAAAGCTATCAGTACCTGTGATCTTAAGGTTGCCAACAAACATTTTTGTCTGATATTCAATGTACAGATAAACATCACCTTTATATGATGAATCAATAATTTCCATCTGTAAATTCTTAGGATCCTGTAAATTTGATATTGTATTCTCAGTTATTTGTGCAACAGCAACTACTTGAGTACCTTCAGCGTCTTTTGTCAGAGATACGCGATTATTATTCAGACTACCCGATTTATTTGTCACGTAATCAAAAGTAATAGAGGTAATCTGTGACATATCATAATCAGAACCCATGTATAAAGATGAGGGATTATGATTAGACTCCCAATTGGGTATCAGCCATAAATATTGTTTTTTTGTATCCCATGAGCTATAACTACAACGAAGATTTACAACTCCTTCTGCGTAATAGTCTTCCTCTTTAGCCTCTTTATTTGCTCTATTTACTCCCATTTTCTGCCAGTCGTATGTAATTGTGTTATCAGCGCTAACATTAATTGTATATGTGAAAATGCTGCAAGCAACAATACTCAGAATAACAAATATACTTAATAGACTCTTTGTTTTTTTCATCGTTATGTCCTCCCTTATCATTTATCAGCATAAAATACGATATCGGTATCATATGTTAAATATGTAGGATATACTCCCTTAATATATATTACATCAATATCGTCATGAGTATTATATGGAATGATCGGTCTCATTATTGTCTCTAAACGTTTCTCCGCTGTATCAATAACTTTTAAAACTTCCCAGGTCGCGCCATAATCGTTAGTTTTCCACTTTTCAATACAGAACTTACCTTCATCATTTCTTCTGGTTACATATATTGTTGTCATATCTTTCTTATCAAAAGAAACGCCTCCAAAATACATATTACCTGTGACAGCTGCTTCGCCGGACTTACATATTTCATTATTAACCCATGCACTCTTAGCATCGTCATAATAAGCATAATAATATGTGCTATCATAGCCATCATAACCAACACCGTACATTACAGCAACCTCATCACCCATAAAGGATACATCATACAATCTTGTATGTTCACCCTCCTTTGCCTCATATACGATGTCAAAATTTCTCGGATTAGGAACTAAAACATCTTCTTTATTAAGTGTACCTACAAATTTATCACCTGTAGTATATATATCACCATTTTGGTCAAAGTATCCATAACGAATATTCTGGTCAGGACCATTTACAGGATGGGCGGTCATAAATACATTTATCTTACCTTCCTGTTTGTCCTCTTGTGTCCACAAATAATATTGTTTACCCTGGGGCTCATAGAGCCATACAATTTCATCTGTCCACGTATCCTCTACCCAGTTATACACTCTTGTAGACCAACTACTCATAGAATATCTATAGAAAATTCTATATTCTGTATCACTGATTCTATGAATCTGTATGTATGTAACCATGCCTTCGCTTGGGATTGTCTGTTCATATCCAAAACTTGTTATATCCTCTGTATTATCAGAAATTCTCCATCTGATAACTTTATCCTTACTATGCCTTGCATATACTGCAAGAATCTTACCATTAGGAAGTACTGTAATCGCCGCTGAATTATGATCATCAGTTTCAAAATCAGCAAGCGTATTAAAGGCAAAAGTTCCTGTCTCATGGTTATATGAAGCAAGTGACATCTGGCCGAATTCGTTTACATATGATAAATATGTCTGATCCTTGGCGCCAACATATCGCAAGGCCAGAGCATTTGTCCACCATGTATAGCAACCATCTTCTGCAAAAGTTGTTATCTCACCTCTGGTAGCAACGCTCTTTCCTGAAGGATTTATCTCTGTTCCCCATTTCCATTCAGGAATCTCTTTGGTCTTAACCTTTGGTTCAGCAAACATATAAAGAACAAATATGCCACAAATCAAAGCCAGACCTACTACAGTCACGCCCACTGTCAGCAATATCTTTTTCTTATTTTTCATATTGTTCACTCCTAATTGAAAAATATATTTATTAAACAATTATATACTTTTTTTCAAATCAAAACAACGTAATTAAATATGCAATTATTGTACTAAGCCTGTGAAATATATGCAAAAAGTATTTTATGTGGTTCTTGCTTGGTTATAAAAAAAGACTTGCCTTAATAAACAAAGCAAGTCTTGTTACGTTTTTATTTTTTACCGATATCTTTGCGATAAAACATATCCTGCCAGGAAATCTTCACAACTCCCTTATACGCATTTTTTGCAGCTTCATCCACATTTTCACCCATCGCAGTGATACCAAGCACTCTACCACCGCTATTACAGAATTTACCATCCTCAATGCGTGTACCGGCATGAAAAACAATAGTTCCTTCTGCGGCAGCTTCCTCAAGGCCTGAAATAGGATATCCCGACTTATAACTTACTGGATATCCACCTGACGCCATAACAACGCAGCAGGCCGCTTCTTTTTTCCATTTAATGTCAATTTCCTCAAGACGTTCATCAATAACTGCATCAAAAATATCAACTAGATCAGTTTCTAAGCGAGGCAGTATACATTGAGTCTCCGGATCACCGAATCTGGAATTATATTCCACCACTCTAGGTCCGCTTGGAGTTAACATAAGACCAAAATAGATAACTCCTTTATATTTAATTCCTTCACTTCTGAGTGCATCAATTGTCGGTCTGAAAATTGTTTTCATACATGTATAAGCTATATCAGGTGTATAATTCTTGCTAGGTGAGAAGGCGCCCATGCCGCCGGTATTGAGTCCTTCATCATTATCAAAAGCTCTCTTGTGATCTTGTGAAGAAGGCATCGGACAAAGTACTTTGCCGTCTGTAAACGCCAGAACAGTAACCTCGGGCCCTGTCATAAACTCTTCAATAACAACATTACTGCCGGAAGCACCAAATTTACTGTTTTCCATCATATCAATGATAGCCGCTTCTGCTTCTTCAAGATTTGCAGCTATGATTACTCCTTTGCCAAGAGCAAGTCCGTCTGCCTTTATAACAGCAGGGAAAGTCTGGGCGTCTCGTCTTATATATTCCAAGGCAGATTTGCTATCTGAGAAGGTCTCGTATTCAGCAGTAGGTATGCCATATTTTTTCATAAGAGACTTTGAAAATACTTTACTGGCTTCAATCTTTGCAGCTGCCTGATATGGACCAAACGCCCGCACACCATGCTCTTCAAGATAATCAACCATACCAATACTGAGGGGATCGTCAGGAGCTACCATAACCATATCAATTTTATTTTCTAATGCAAAGTTACAGATACCTTCCTTGTCCATAGCTTTTATAGGTACACATGTGGCAAGTTGCGATATACCGCCATTACCGGGTGCGCAGTAAAGCTCCGGTTTCTTTTCACTTTGACTTAATTTCCATATAATAGCGTGTTCACGTCCGCCACTACCAACTACGAGAATTTTCATTTTTCATACCTCATTTTCTGTGAAAATAAAAATCAGCGCATCAGATATACATTTAATGCGCTGACTGTAATGATTATTAGTGTTTAAAATGTCTTGCGCCTGTAAATACCATTGGAATACCGTATTTATCACAAGCGTCAATTGAATCCTGATCACGGATAGAGCCACCGGGCTGTACGATTGCTTCAATACCTGCTGCATGAGCTGCCTCAACACAATCAGAGAATGGGAAGAAAGCATCAGAAGCAAGTATGCTTCCCTTAGCTTTGTCGCCTGCCATACGAATAGCAATCTCTAATGCGCCAACACGGTTTGTCTGTCCGGGGCCAATACCAACTGTGCAGTTGTCTTTTACTAATACGATAGCATTTGATTTAGTATGCTTTGCAATCTTCATACCAAACAGCATTGTCTCCATCTGTGCATCTGTAGGAGCCGCCTTTGTAACAGTCTTTACATTTGCCATATCTCCATCTGCAACAAGCTGACGGTCTGCATCCTGAACAAGTAAGCCGCCAAGGACCTTCTTCATCTCAAGCACATTTGCCGGAGCATCTGTTGCGATCTCAGGCAGTTCAAGGATTCTGATATTCTTCTTTGCCTGAATAATATCAAGTGCCTCTTGTGTGTAGGAAGGAGCAATAACTATCTCAAGGAAAATTGAGCTGATTGCTTTTGCTGTATCTGCATCGATCTCACGGTTGGCTGCCACAATACCACCGAATATAGATACAGGGTCTGCTTCATATGCTCTTGTATAAGCTTCAAAAATTGTATCCGCAACAGCTACGCCACAGGGGTTAGCGTGTTTGATAGCTACAACTGCAGCCTTGCCCGTGTCATTAAACTCACGAAGAATCTCTAATGCTGCATTAGCATCATTTATATTGTTATATGACAGTTCTTTGCCGTGAAGCTGTTTTGCAGCAACAAGTGAGCATGGAATATCGCTGATCTCACGATAGAAAGCAGCCTTTTGGTGAGGATTCTCACCATAACGCATATCCTGCACCTTCTCAAAGGTAAGTGTGAGAGTATTCTTAAGAGAATAATCATTTCTTTGCTTGTTCATATAAGCTGCAATCATTGTGTCATAGTAGCTTGTGTGTTCAAATACTTTATTTGCAAGGTAGAATCTTGTATCGTATGTTACGTCACCTGTTTCGTCCCATTCTTTAAGAACTGTCTCGTAATCGCCGGGATCTGTAAGTACAACAACACCTGCGTAGTTCTTTGCTGCAGAACGAAGCATGGACGGACCACCGATATCGATGTTCTCAATTGCTTCTTCGAGCTCTACGCCTGGCTTGCTGATTGTTTTCTTAAAAGGATACAGATTTACAACAACCATATCAATTGTATCAACACCAAGTTCTTTTATTTGTGCCATATGTTCAGGATTAGATCTCACACTAAGGAGTCCTGCATGAATCTTTGGATGGAGAGTCTTTACTCTGCCGTCCAGGCACTCAGGAAAACCTGTTACGTCAGAAATACCAATAACTTCGATACCTGCACCCTCTAAAGCCTTGTGAGTACCGCCTGTTGAAATAATTTTCACGCCTCTTTTCACAAGCTCTTGTGCAAACTCTATAATACCTGTCTTATCTGAAACACTGATTAATGCTGTTTTTATCATGTCAATTACTCCTTCATTAGATAATAGCTAAGTTTTCTTTGATCATAGCATTGCTCTCTTCAGGAAGCTTGTCTGTCACTTCACCGATGAGATATGCGTTCTCGCCCTTTGATGCAAGATAGTCAATAATTGATCTGGCATCTGACTTTGATACTGCAAGAACCATACCTATACCCATGTTAAATGTATTGAACATGTTCTCTTCTGGTACGCCGCCTGCATTCTGGAGCAGCGGGAATATCGGAAGAATAGGCCATGTGCCTTTGTGAATTACGTAGTTGAGGCTCTTGTCGCCCATACGTGGTATATTCTCAAAGAATCCACCACCTGTAACATGGCTGATACCCTTGATATTGTATTTGGAAATAAGATCAAGCACTGTCTTAACGTAGATTCTTGTAGGTTTGATAAGTTCTTCACCTACTGTGCAGCCAAGCGAGTTTACATACTCACCAAGACGCTCTTTTGTAGGATTGAGAATCTTTCTAACAAGTGAGTAGCCGTTACTGTGTACGCCTGATGAAGGAAGTCCTACAAGAACATCTCCCGGCATAATATTTGAACCATTTATAATCTTATTCTTGGATACTGCACCTACTGCAAAGCCTGCGATATCGTATTCATCAATGCTATAGAATCCCGGCATCTCAGCTGTCTCGCCACCTGTAAGTGAGCAACCTGCCTGCAAGCAACCCTCTGCAACGCCTTTAACGATTGTAGCTACTTTGCTGGGGACATTCTTACCTACTGCTATGTAGTCCAAGAAGAAAAGTGGCTCTGCACCTGAACAAACAATATCATTAACGCACATTGCTACACAGTCAATACCTACTGTATCGCATTTATCTAAAATAAAAGCAATCTTGAGCTTAGTACCAACACCGTCTGTACCTGAAACAAGTACAGGATTCTCAAACTTTGATAAATCAAGTTGAAAAGCTCCGCCAAAGCCACCAAGTCCTGTGAGAACTTCCGGACGGAATGTTTTATTTACGTGTTCTTTCATAAGACGCACAGCTTCGTAACCAGCCTCAACATCTACGCCTGAATCTTTATAACTAATCATAAAATACCTCCTATTTGTGTATCTGTCATATTATATATCAGCACGGCTCAGTTTTTTCTGAAGCGCGGCATCCTTTGCATCAACCTTTGCAGCAAGTTCTGCTTTGTATTCAATCATTTTTTTAGCAATATCTTTGTACTTAACAGAGAGTATCTGTGCTGCCAGTACTGCCGAGTTGGTAGCCCCATTTACAGCAACTGTAGCAACCGGTATTCCCGGAGGCATCTGAGTCATAGATAGCATTGCATCCATACCGTCTAAAACAGATCCCTTAATCGGCACGCCAATAACAGGCAAAGTAGTAAACGCAGCAACTACACCCGGAAGATGTGCAGCCATACCAGCAGCTGCAATAATGCATTCATATCCATCTTTGCGTGCTGATTTTGCAATCTTATGAGCTCTGTCCGGTGTACGGTGAGCAGAGCATACAGTTACTGAATAATTAATATCAAACTTTGTCAGTGTTTTAAGACAATCTTCCATAACGGGAAGGTCTGAATCACTGCCTAAAATAATCAAAACTGATGGTGTCTTCTTCATTGTTTATAGATAACTTCCTTTTATATAATTACCTTGGTAATGTTATAATATCGGCTTCAAGATGTCAAGTTGTGAAAATCACAAAAACGTCGCTCCAAGAGACTTATACCCTTAAAGCGACGTTAATTTTTAGTTGATTCTCACCTATAGCCTATTATTTTTTCTTCTTGATAATAAGTGCTGCGCCAAGCACTAACATTACCTGAGCTATTGCAGAGGATGAGCCACATCCCTTGTCACCATTAGTTGTGGCAGGTACTCTTGTTGCATCTAACGGAACCTGTGTAGGTGCTGTAGTTGCCTTTGGTGTCTCTGTAGGTACCGGGGTAGGTGTTGGTGTTGCATTTGGATCAGGAGTAGGCGTTGCATATAACTTATCAAAGTCTCCGTCAAAGGCTGTTGCGGAAGCAACACTATCAAAGAATGCCATCCATGCAATATCAACTGTACTCTCCAACTCAACAGTGCTAAAAGGGTCAAATCTGAAACTTACCATGCGACCCGTAAAATTAGTATTGCTGCCAAAGTTAACTACAACCAGTTGCCAATCTGTAGTATCAGCATATGAAAAAGATACTGAGCCCTTTGCACTCCAACCTTTGAATTCACTTGTGTTGAAAAAGAATTGTCCTGTTGCAGGAGTACCTGCTGATTTGCGTACTTTCATTAATAACACAGGATACTCTCTGGCATCAAGTTCTGATACATCTGCTCTTGCATAAATAGGAAGATACGGATCTTTTGCTTCGGCAGCAATCTTTATTTGAAGATAACCGTCAACAATAGAGTTTTCCGTAAAGTTGGACATAGCCTTGAACCACGAGTCAGCACCATCTTCATCAAAGAACATAACTCCACCGGGATAAATATCATTTTCTTCATCTATTATAGGTTTCTCAATAGCACCGTACGGAGTTTCCGGTACAGTATCATATGTAACAATCATTTTTACAGAGTTATCAGGAGTATATATATCATTTTCTATAACATACTGACCCTCATATGCGCCGTTATATCTCAAGCCTGTTCTGCCAACGGCATTGTAAAATAGTATTACATATACACCTGCAGCCAGAGGCTCTTCTTCCCATGTAATATCATAATAACCATCTGAATTAACTTCAAATGATCCTTGCTTAATTGCATCACGGAGAATAGATGTCTCATAATCTTTTTCAAAAGCATACAAAGCCCACTCAAGAGCACCGGGATCTGTACCCATCTTAGCTAGGCGAACTGAAATATTACGTACTGCTGCTGAAAAAGAAGCAACACATACAGACATGTCTTCTTCATCAAAGATACGTGCGTTATTAAGGTCTGTACCTGAGAAGTTTACTATCTTGGGATCCTCTACATTCTCCTCTCCCTCGGCAAAAACACTCAAACCAAATACACTAATTACCATAATACAAGCAACTAATAAAGATATTATTTTTCGTGTCATATAAACACCTCCAAATGTAATATAACATTATATTATTAAATATACTATTTTATAAAATATATTACAATACGTTGTATTCACTTTGATTATTTTTGCATATTTTATTATATCTTATGCATATTTACATTTATGCTTATAAAAAAAACAAAGCTATCAAATGACAGCTTTGTTTTATTATCATATTAAATTTACGGCAAAATATTATTATTTTTTCTTCTTAATAATAAGGGCTGCGCCAAGTACTAACATTACCTGTGCGATTGCGCTGGAAGAACCACAACCACCCTTGTCGTCTTTCTTGGGAGCTTCTGTACTGGGAACCTCTGTTGCCGGTGCTTCTGTAGGCTCTTCTGTAGGTGCTTCTGTAGGTGCTTCTGTAGGCTCTTCTGTCGCAACAGGAGCAAGACCTAAGAACTTCTCTAAATCTCCATCGAAATCAGCAATAACTTCTGTATTCTCAAAGAATGCAATGTATTGAATTATATATTCAAGTTCGCCGTCTACAGATTTATTAAGAGGATCGAATCTCAGCTTATAGAAAGGAAGACTCTCTGCACCGGAAAATTTATCTGCCTGCATAGCAGCTAAATCCAGAACTATAGTCTGCCATTCTGTTGTATTCTCTAATGTAAATGAAAATGTTTTATCCTTCAAAGTCTGTGTTGAATCTGAGATAAGAAATGCCGGAGAACCTGTATCAGAATCAGTAAGCTCTCTGGAAATTTTTATACGAGCAACAAGAATCGGATACTTAACCAAATCCGTGCCATAAACAGTTGTATCATAATCACTAAAAGTAAAAGTACACTTTACATCTGTCTTACCAGCCTTAACACCAATCGCAACGCCTTCGTCTATAGTCTCAGCGTAATCCAAAGTATTACCTGACTTATAGTGTGTATCATACTCTGCATCAGCAAAGAAGAAATATCCGCCGGCTTTGTCTGCTTCGCTTGTTCCTTCATCACTGGCAAATGCATTAATACTAAAAAGACTAATTATCATTATGCATGCAATTAACATGGCTAACAATTTACGTGTCATAATAAACCTCCGTGAATAATAAATATTTTTAATAATTTTACTATATATTTTGTATCAAAAACAAGTCGCAACCAATTTTTGTTGTTTTTGCACACTATATATATTTTTTTGCATAGTTTACATAAAAATGCATACTTTTTTCTCCTGGCTGCATATTTTATATTGAATGTAATAAACGGTGGTAAATAATGAATACAGTAACACCTAATTCCGTCGGACCAAGTGTATTTTACCTGCAACTGGCTTTGGCGCGCAGTGGCTATCGCATCGGTACTATAGATGGTGTATTCGGACAAAAGACTCTAAAAGGACTACAGGATTTTCAAAGGGATAATAATCTCTTTCCTGATGGTATTGCAGGTCCTCGTACATGGAGAAAATTAACACCATTCCTAACCGGATATGCTTTGTACACGTTGACCTACTCAGACACTATCTTCAAACTTGCACGCCGCTACTTCTCAACAGTTGATGCTATACTTATTGCAAATCCTGAAGTAAATCCTGCCAATTTGCAAGTTGGTCAGCGCCTGATAATCCCCTATACCATGTTTGATGTGGTTAGCAGCAACGTACCTGTGACATACGAATTACTACTACTGTGGATCGAAGGATTAGTAGCTCGTTATCCTTTTATACGAACTAGTTCCATAGGCAATTCTGTATCAGGTCGCAGTATTCCGGAGCTGGTTTTGGGTAGAGGCAATTACCATGTTATGATCAATGCTTCTCATCATGCAAATGAATCCCTAACCACAACGGTAGTTATGAAATACTGTGAAAATCTGGCAAAAAGCTATTCTTTCGGTGGCTTTATGAATGAAGGAAATAATGAATCTGTTTCATCAATTTCCATATATAACAATACTATGTTGCATATTGTTCCGCTTGTAAATCCCGATGGAGTTGATCTGGTAAATGGTTATCTGCAAGAAAGTGGTTCTTCCCTATATAATCAGGCAGCTGAGCTAGCATCCACATATCCACAGATTCCATTTCCCTCAGGTTGGAAAGCAAATATACGAGGTGTGGACCTGAATCTTAACTACCCGGCAGGTTGGGAGACTGCGCGAGAAATAAAATTTTCACAGGGCTTTACTCAACCGGGCCCCAGAGATTATGTAGGATCTGCACCTTTGACAGAGCCTGAGACAAATGCCATGGTGCGGTATACAGGTGCAAATTTGTTCGATATTACACTTTCTTACCATACTCAGGGTAATGTGATATATTGGAAGTTTTCTGATTATAATCCTCCGAGAAGCTTTGAGATAGGCACCCAATTGTCAGAAGCCAGCGGATACACCTTAGAACTAACACCACCGGAATCTGCCTATGCCGGCTATAAGGATTGGTTCATACAAACGTATAATCGTCCAGGGTATACAATAGAATGCGGCATCGGAATAAATCCTCTGCCGCTATCACAATTTGATTCAATATATGCCGCAAATGAGCCACTGATAACGAAAGCTCTTACTGCTCGCTAATAGTAAAGTCCCCATCAGCAGCAAGTTGCTTCAACACATCCAGCGAGTCATCAAATGAACTTTCCTTTTCAGATGATTCTATTTGAGCAGGATTAGCGTCAGCAGGTTGCGTCGGGATGGGCACAGATGCTGTTTGGGGAACTGATGAAGCTTTAGATGTTACAGTAGGAATCGGATCTGACGGGTCCAGTAATACTACATTCATTTGTTTGCCGTAAGCAGCTGTGGCACACGTAGTGAGCACATCAAGATGGTTCTGCTTCTCTATCATAGCTTTTGTCATTTTGGAGTTGAACAGCACACCAAGTGTATTATCATCTATAATTATGCCTTTGCTGCAACTGCTTATGATCCCTGTCATGGAAGCAAAGCCCTCTCTGCTTAAATTTGACAGGAAATCACGCCAATCCAGGCTATCTGCAGCTTGATTGGTTGTATTTGGTGTGCGACGTACTCCTTGCGTTCTTGTTGGTTCAGACAGGTGTTGTCTTGGTGGTGGAGGTGGAGGTGGAGGTGGAACCGGTTTACTTGTAGATAATGGTGACGGAGCCTGAGTTTGTTTGTTTAGCTCCGGTTCACTTGGAGCGGGTGCAGATACAGGTTCTTTTGTAACTGTTGGTTCAGGATCACTTTGCATCATATTACTTGGTGACACAGTACCCACTTTGAGCTGTAGTATTTTCTTTGACAGCTCATCAACTTTATCCTCTAGATATGAAATTCTATTTGTAAGTTCATTTGCCTCACTACTATATCGACGATCACACAAGGCTATCATGCCTGCTTCAAATACAATCTTGCGCTGTACAGCCCATTTGAGACTATTCTCCAAGCGGGATAGTTCCATAATTATCATTGTAATCTCACGGCTTGTAGTCAGCCTTGTAAATTCCTTAAGCTTCGCCATACCTGCCTCGTCCTCATAGATAAGGCCTGATGTATCTCTTGTGATGAGCATAATAGCTATATTACGGAAAATGTTCATAAGTTCCGCGATAAAAGTAGCAGGATCCCTACCGTCTGTAAACATTTCATCAATAACACGAATAACGCCTGCCGTATCGCTTTTCAAAATATATTCAACAAAATTTTCAACAACATCTTTATTAACAGAACCTGTCATTTGTCTGGCGCCAGAAAGCGTCACACTGCCCGAGGAAGACATTGTCTGATCCAACATGCTAATTGCGTCACGCAAAGCACCGTCTGCCTTCTGTGCGATAAACGCCAGCGCAGCCTTATCATACTCCGTTCCCTGACTCTGACAAATAGTCTCAAGGCGCTCAATAATACCCTGATGAGAGATTCTCTTAAAATCATAACGCTGACAACGTGAGATAATAGTAGAGGGAAGCTTCTGAGGCTCTGTAGTGGCCAGAATAAACACAACTCCCTCCGGTGGCTCTTCTAAGGTCTTGAGCAGGGCATTAAATGCACCGGTAGACAGCATGTGTACCTCGTCTATAATATATACTTTGTATTTAGCAACAGAAGTAGCATAGGCTGTTTCTTCTATAATATCTCTTATATTATCAACACCATTATTAGATGCTGCGTCTATCTCTGTCACATCAAGGATAGATCCATTTAGTACGCCTTTACATATATCACATTGATTGCAGGGACTGCCATTTTGAGGATTGAGACAGTTAATGGCACGTGAGAAAATCTTTGCCATCGTAGTCTTACCTGTACCACGTGTGCCGCAAAACAGATAAGCATGAGCAATACGGTTATTCATAACCGCATTCTTAAGAATGGTAATGACAGTATCCTGCTCTACAACATCCTCAAATGTCATAGGTCTCCAGGCTCTGTATAACGCCATATATGCCATAACAAAATCCTCCTGAAAATAAATTCAGCCCGTAAAGAAGCAGCCGGGTTGCGATACGGCACACAAAAGGGTTCGCTTACCGCTGCTTCCTTCCGGACCTGACGGGGTTCACAAATTTTTGTTGCGTATGTCCCGGCTGCATCTTTGCGGGCCGATCGAAACTGCGGAACTAGGATTCGAACCCAGACAAAATGAGTCAGAGTCATTCGTGCTACCTTTACACAATTCCGCAATAGAATGTGCTAAGCTGAACAATCAGCTTCTAAACACGAGTGGCATTATAGCACTATTTTTCTTATATTGCAATAGGCATGTAAAAAATTTACGTCTACTCTTATTTGTAAAATTAAATGCAACTTCTAAGTTGCGTTTAGTTTTGCAACCAACAAAAATTTATAATTACTTTTGTGAAAAACTTATGCAGTTCAATTTTGCGATTACTTAAAAAACACTATCAGTTTTTTAGTACAGCTATACAATTACTTAAAAAAGCACTTTTTTCTATGTTCATAAACCATTCAGTTGTTTTAATTTCCCACATAGTTCCGCTAAAAAGCGACATTGTTTTTGATTTTCACATAGTTCTACTAAAAAGATTGTTGGTAAGTAGAACGAAGTCCAAGTAAACATAAATGTTCAAGCAAAAAAGGCGGGACTAAACAGTCCCGCATAAAATACTCTTTGAAATGATTAATTTTCTTTTTTCTTCTTAATAGCAACTGAAGAGATAGCAGCAAAAACAAGAGCGATGACACCGAAGTCGCCTGTATCAGGTGCCGGAGGTGCAGCTTTCTCGGGATATGTGATAGTTGCATTTGTTGCCTTTACCCATGAATGGACATTACCAAGCCCAAATGAACCAATCACCATATCTTTACAGTTTTCAGCCTCGTAGATAGCAACGCCATCAAGAGTAACTGTGATTTTGTTATCTGTATCACTTGTATAATCATATGTGTATACTAAATCAAAAACATGACCATTAGCCTTCTGGTCGCTTGTTAATTGTACCTTACAAAGCTCTGTAGCAACATTATCTTTTACTTGTATCACTGTTGCATAACTATCAGCATCTGCAGGCCAACGCTTCATTCTTAGAATCAGTTGATCATACCAAACTTGTGCCTCTGCAGTGCCCGAGCCAGGATATGTAAAACCAAACGCAAGGTTAGTATCAGGTTGCCCATTCAAGGCAAGATATATATCCATGATATCCCAACCATATGACTGTACATTAGCATCTAAAACATCAGCTGTAAATGTCAGATCCACGCGGAAAGATTTTGTTCCATCAAACACCTGTTGTGAATAAGCCGGCTTTATTTCTCCGTTTGCGTTATTTACTCCGAAATACTCTTCTGTCTGATGCCACCAGTATGCTTCATTTATCCACTGAATATCCTCTACCGTATCAGCAGCAGATACAGGTACAGCAAACATAGCAAACACAAACGCCATTACTAAACACACTGTAATAATTTTTTTCATACTTTTTCCTCCATTAATTAAATATTTATATGCTTAATCACTACCTAACATAGTGAAAACAAATCATAGCAAATAACTCACGCCAGCAAGGCCAAACTCTACATCTTCCTTATCAATACTAATTTGAATACATTTCAAAATCTTATTATTATCACAAGAAATACAGTAGTGACTTGCACTATCCTTCAAATGAGACCGTAGCGGAACTTTATATGTATTTTCACTATAATTACCTAAAATAGATCCCATATTATCGCCTGAAACAAGAGGGATCGTATCAACATATCCATCTTCATAGCAGAGCTGAATCTTTCCCAATTGTTGATTCTCGCCACTCAGCCATACGCATACCTCAGACAAATAAAGTAGCGATACGGCGCTTACTGCCTTATGTACTTGTATGGATACGGAGTTTGGTTGTTCAGATCTTACTATACAGCCGTTCACAATGTCACTGATTCCATAACTGAGTCTGCAAACTCGCACACTGCCATCTTGATTGCAAATACATTTATAGATAGAATCATGAGTAGAGATGACAGCATACTCACCATCAATATTCTGTTCACTGGGAAACATCCTAAATTCTCCGCCATAACGCCAAGCATTAACGGCTCTGATACCATTTGCATTTAGAATTTCCTTTATATCTAATGATTCTGTAAGTGCAATAGGTAATTTTCCTGCAATAGTCCTCGCCCGCCGGCTATCTGCAACATTAATTTGTATCAGGCCATATACCTTGGCATCTTTATCATAGTACATTCTATAAAAAGTACCAGTGCCAGAGAATGTATCCGGACTGTCGCCTAATAGCTGCTGATTATTTTCACAAGGCAATACATATTTATCACCCTTCTTAACATTTACTGTTTTATTTGTGAAAACTTGATCTGCCGGTAACTTGACCAAACAGAATGGTTTGTCAAATTTTAACGCTATCTGAAAATCACTTATGTCCACGACTGGGATTGAAACAGTAATTTTATGTGAATGTAATCCGGGGGCTATTGAAAACTCTACAGGCTTGTCAAAAATTGTAATGTGAAGATCTTCTGCAAGCTGTATACCATCTGTGTGAGGAATGAAAAGTGAAAATACAACTTCCTCCACAACACTCCTCTGCTCATCATGTGTTTCACGAGGAAGTGTTATATTATATCGCAGGGTGCCACTCTCACACATAATATTCACGAATGAAACAGATACATATGGTGTATTGTACTGCCAATGTGGCATATCAAGCGGATAACCAGGTGCTACAACCATTGTTTTACCGGAATTTTCCAGGGTAACACCCATCAGGCCTGACACAACAGCATAGGCAAACGAAGCGGCAGGATTACCAAACATATAATCTGCTTCACCTTTACCATGCCAGTTTAATTTTTCCGGAGCGCTACCGGGATTTTCTGTAAATATAGACATAGCATATCCACAAGAACAAAGCAGTTCATAACCTGTTTTATAATCACCAATAGCAAAGAAAGCCCTGGCAGCCTCTGACATTTGTACCGGCTGAACATAATTATTACCAAACAAATTAGGTTTATGTTCACCCATGCGCATAAGTAATCCATCTGTCTGCTCACTACGATATAAGAGAGAATCTTTCAGATGCATCAAAGGTAATATTTTCCTGTAATCATCAAGCTTTGGTGCATATAACACAGGAAATACAAGATCTGTATAGAAATGAGTAGTGCAAGGCGTTCCTGTAAGATCAATGCAGGAGTAGAAATATCCACGTTCCTCGTCCCACAATCTATCAAGCGCACTATATATTTTCTGTGCATAATCAAAATATTCTTTTGCGAGATTTTTTTCACCTACAAAGTCCAAAAGTTCAGCATATTTCTCATAATTGCCGGCCATCATAGCAGAGGGCGAGAATCCTGCGCCGGGCACAGATAAGTGGTCAGCCTGATACAGAAAAGCGTTACAGCCTTCTTTCCAACTAAGCAGACCATCATTATCAGGGTCACAGACTTCCATCATATCCCTGCACATAGCGTATATTTGAGGAGCAGTTTCCGTAAGAACACTGAAATCGCCTGTGTGATTCGTATACTGTATGAGTTGATAAATATAATATGGAATACCGTCAAATCCCAGAGCTTTTGTACCATCTTTCTTGGTCCATCTATCTAATGATTCGCCATCAAGTGCGATAATCGAATAGCCGCCCGGTAAGCCAGCAAAGTAATGGAATGCTTTCGCTGCATATTCGTATTGACCAATAGAAATAGCAGCAGATATTTGGTAATTATTGGTAAACCTGCTATTCCACCATTGGCCGCCCTCCAACCAAGCTGGACTCACATGCACATATTCAAGATTCAGAACAGACCAACTAAAGCCTGCATCAAGCAATGAATCACATGTGTGCTGAGATGCACGATCCAAAAGCCGCTTAAACTGTTTTTCAGAATCATCAATAACCTTATACACATCTTCATTTAATTTGTGCAAATCCGGATTCTCACATAGCGGAGAATGTGTTCCTGAGATTGTAAGTACGTTACCACATGATTTGATATCACATTTAATTCTTATAAAATCCGAAGTATCCACTTCCGGCACAGACGCGCAACATAATAAATAAGCTGCCTTTCTTCTGTATTCAAAGTCATCACTCTCTGATTGTATCAAAACATTCTTTTCGTTGCATTCTATTGTATACTTTGTATCAATTTTTCTGCAATTTTCAGAAAAATATGTAGGCACATGGTCACCAATGCGCGCCTCTTTTATGTTACATACCAACTGAATATTTTCACAGGCAGTAACACCGGTTACGTCTAATGTTGCAACAATACCATAGTCCCCGGCCAAAGAGACATACAGGTGAAAACAAGCTTCAGGCAAAGAGTCAAAATAAATATTCCATTTAGTGCCATTTGGAATAAATGTTACGTCAATTTTGTCAGCACTATCAAAAAACAACTCCTTGTCATTGTGTAGTACAGAAAAATGAAATTCTCCCATAGCAATAATAGGTGGCATATGTCCCTTTGCATCTTTATTGACCGTTCCCATGGCAAAGCACGGAAGATTGCCCGCGAATAGCATTGTATCCTCAAAACGTATACCTTTATTCATGTATACTGCATTCGGAACAGTATATTCTAAGTCAACATTATCAATCCTGATGATATCAGACACGGGATACCGATTGCCGATCGTCGTCTGTATAGAGAGTCCGTCCTGCGCAAGACGATAAATAACGCCTGCAGCACGCAATTTTTCTTCTAATTGTTTATCCAGATCCAAATAATTCATATTCTCACCTTGTTCTTTTAGTTAACAGATACAATCTCACTCTCGCCAAAAGCATTTTTAGTCTGTATATATATCGGGCCATCATGATTCTTCAACTCTTCCGGCAGTAAAATTCCTTTTGACAAGTCATAATAAACATATTCTGCATTTGCCATATCTGATGTAGAGGATATTCTGTACATTTGCGGCTCGCCTTTTAATTTAAGAAATACCTTAAGCTCATCATTTTTTAGTGTTTCCAAAATACTTGCATTTCCGTCAGGCACAGTAAATTCAGGAACAGGCGGCGCTTCTTTTATCCAATTGTTCAGAGCATATAGATTCTTCTGTACATTATCGAACACCAGAAAACCAAAATCATGATTCGGCTCTATATGTGTACTCTCATACAGGGACAAGCCTTCTTGAGGCTGCTCAGGCCATGCAAGAGGATAATTAAATCTATTTATTAATAACGCCTTGGGCTTTAACTCTGCCACTCCGCGAATAGTGCGTTCAAATGTAGTCTTGCCATCAATAATATTGTTAAGCGAATCCCAATATTGGTTTTCTGTGAACATAGAAGCCCAACATGACATCTGCTCTACTTGCCCATTAGCACCAACACTGTACATGACATCATAATATCCGTTACCGGCTTTTTCGTCTATGTATGGCTCAACAAATGTCCAATAAGGGTTGGTTCCCGGTATCTCGTACCACCCATTTTTATCTTCCTTGGCAGTAACACCTAAATATCCGTTACTCCATCTTATATTAAACCGAGAATCCTCGTAAAAAGAAATCTCATCTGCTTCATGCCAGGTATTATGTAATCTGTCATACCATTTCTCACCGGTGAAAAACACATCTGTGAAAATTACAATAAATGGTTTTGTGGCATTTTCTGTTCCATCATCAAAATAATACCATTGATCTTTGTATTCCTCATATAGTTTGTAAACATCATCTAATTTCATCTGCAATTCTTCATACTTGTAATCAGAAAGACGTATTGCTACGTAAAGTGATGGCGGAGTAAATAAATCTGTTTCTTTCATTGCTTTCAAAAGCTTTGTTGTATTTGAAAACAAACGCTTATTGTATGAGAAATCAACACCCGGTTGTCTATAACTAATGTAATTCGTCCAATCACAGCAAATGACATTACATCCCAAGGAAGATATCCAATATGCATGCTGCAAGGCTATTTTTTCTGATAAAGTAGAATAGCTTCCCATATATGTATCACTTACACGACAAGCAACAGTGGGTCTCTCAACACGATTTTCACCAAGCTTCATAGAACTAACCCAACCATCACAGTCATACCACATGATCATATCCATTTGACGGTTTTGTTCCGACCTTAACACTTCAGTAATGGTGTCAGGACTTGAAACAGGAGGAACTTCTGAGTTATCACAAGATGATAAACTACACAGAAAACTACTACATACTAAAACGATTAAAATATATACTAAATATCTACGCATAGAAGCCCCCCCTTAAATAATTACCAGACCTCAGTCAGTGGTCCATACAGATTCTGCGGTGTCTTTGTATAGCAAAGAATAAAATACTCTACAGAGGCATAGTCATTATATAAATCTTCAAAAAATACATGCTGTGCATCATGAGGAGTAGAAGGTAAATACCAAACACCTACGCCCTCTGACGGATCAGGTGTTGTGACAACTAAAAGATACTCACCATCTTCTCTTACTTGACTAAATTGCATATGTAAGCTGTGATTATCACCATAATTCTCAAAAGTAACCGTCTCGATCGGTTCAGATTGTTCTATTGTTTCTTCATATGTATACTGCCATTCATATAAACTAAATACAACTGTTCCGATATTATTATTTCCATTGTGGCATGATAATTTTAATCCGTCAAAGGATGTTGTTGCATAGAATTGAATAGCCATAGGATAATCAGTAAGGGAATAAGCCAGATGATCTCCTGTCTCAAATAATAGAGCCTCAACCGGATCCTCTGATATAATGCCTCCTGAATGATCGCCCTTGGGGGTAGGTTCCGGACGAGGTGTAGGCTCTTGAGTAGGACTCGGTGTCGGGGTAATCACAGCAGTAGGCTCAATTGTCGGGTCTAAAGCAGCAGTAGGATTCGCAGTGGGATTTGCGGTAGGTTTAGGATTACTGTTGTCATCTCCACAAGCTGACAAAGCAACAATTACTCCTAATATTAGGACCAAAAAAATAACAATAAACTTACTTCTCTTTTTCATGATATTATCCTTTCTTTTTTTCACATTATCTCACTATAATTTCTGCAATGTGCAACATTTTTTGCTGTATTTTTTCATTTCTATTGACAAAATGCGTGTATCATAAGTAGAATCATTTTATATAAAAGAGGTAGGATATCATGGTAGAAGTATTAAAATATATAAATAATAATATCAAGAGTAAGATATCATTAGATGAGATGGCTGCGATGGCCGGATATTCTACTTATCATTTTTGCAGGAAATTCAAACAATATACAAACGAAAACTTCAAAGACTACATTCAAAAAAGGCAAATGCAAATTGCAGTTGATGATATCCTTGCCGGTAAGAGTACAATAGAAATAGCTGCCGAAATGGGATATAACAGCAGATGGGGTTTTACAAGAAGCTTCATACGTGAATTTGGTGTTACGCCCACGCAATTCCGCAATTCTTATCGCAAAGAATTGATTGAACATAAAAGCAGACCTGAGGATAGTATTGGTGCAAACAGTCGATTATTTCACTTATTAAATAAAGAAACAGAAGAGCTTTATAGACACCGTATGCGGGGACAGCGTTTATACTGGTTTGTCAAAGGCTATTATGATGTATCACCAAGAAAGAGAACAGCTGAAAATCTTATGTGCGCATCATTAATTTCTGTAATAAAAAATTCCATTCCGATTATAAAACCCTATGAGCTAATTGTCGGATACAATTATGATCAATATTTTCACGAAGTATACGGTATAGAGAAATTAAACAAACAAATTCATAAACAACTCATCACAGAATATCTGAAGCCATCTCAATTAACAGAAGCACAGATAAATGAGCTTATATATTTGACTACAGAATCATCGGATCGTTTTCGTTCACATTATACGAACAACTTGTATTTATCCGGCTTCCGCCGACCTCCGGATCTCAAAAGTTCAGAAAAAAATGCCATTGAAGATGCTGCCGTGGTTGGTTGTTGCAGTGTAAATCATCATTCAATAATTAGTTATGAAAAAGTACTGCAAATGGGTTTCAGAGGAATTAAGGATTGGATAACTGACATTTTACGAAAAAACAAAGAACATAGACCTTTTTACAACAACCTACTTAAAATTTGTGTTGCAGCAGCAGAGATAGGAAACAAGTATGCTCAAGAAGCACAAAGATTGTTAGAAACTGAAACAGATGAAAAAAAGCGCATGGATTATATGCAGATAATTGAGAATTGCAAACAAGTTCCTGCCTTCCCCGCCCAAACCTTTGCTCAGGCATTACAGTGCATTTATTTCGTTAATATTTTAAACACATGGGAAGATGGAATTAACGAAAACTCCTTTGGCAGATTGGATCAGTTACTATATCCATATTACTGTTACGATCTTGCATCAGGACGTATTAATCACAAGGAAGCATTAGAACTTTTGTGTGCTTTTTTAATAAAGATATACGGTTCTAATAATGAACCACAACAAATTGTTATCGGCGGTAGTAACCAAGATGGTAGTTGTGTTGTAAATGAGCTATCCTATATGTTTTTGGATGCTATACAAATACTCGATATCGCTTGCCCGCTCGCTATCCGTTACAGCCCTAAAATAACTAACCGAAAATTTATAGAGAAGGTTTTTGAAGTAATCTCGCAGAAAAAAAACACAACTCCTATTTTTCTTAATGACGATGTTGTTATTCCTGCATTAATAACTCACGGAATCGCTACTGTTGATGCATATGATTATGCCCTTGCAGGTTGCAGCGGTATTACCATCCCCGGCAAAACTAATCATCATCCTGCGTCAGGACAAATTAACCTTCTCAAGGCTTTGGAATACGCTATAAATGGCGGAAAGAGTCTCTTTCATGCAGATAAAATCTGTGCGTCCAACACCGGTAGTAGCGGTGCTTTCTCCTCTTTTTCATCATTTATGAATGCTGTAACAGAGCAATTAGAATATATTATTACGCTTTCCTGCCGGCTAATAGATTATAACATTCCTTTTGCTATGGTTAATTCTCCTGTGCCTTTTAAATCATTGCTCACAGACAATTGTGTTCTTACAGGAAAGGATTATAACTCAGGCGGGCCTTTGTATAATTATTATCAGGTTATGCTGTTTGGTTTCCCAAATCTTGTTGATTCTCTGGCTGCTATTAACACATTAGTCTTTGAGAGACATGAGTACACACTTGATTACATAAGAAAACAAATGTATATGAATTTCCCTGATAAGAAGTTATATGGTGCTCTTACAGATAAAGTGCCAAAATACGGAAATAATTTACCTGTAATAAAGAAATTAGCCCTACCGCTTTTCAACAAGATATGCGATATAATCACTGCAAATTCAAACAATATTGGGCAACAATTTCACGCTCAGTTCTATACATATTTGTGGAATGTGGATTTCGGTAAGCAAACAGCAGCTACTCCCGACGGACGATATAAGTCAGATCCCCTTGCATGTGGCATGTCTCCTGTGCCGGGACAAGATTTTAATGGATTGTATGCACTACTTTTATCCCTTGCCTCTTATCCTTTTGAGAAAGCTCCCGGAATGTTCTCTGTTACAATTGATATAGAAGATAATTTACTTTATGATATAAACAGAGATAAGTTAATCGACGTATTCCTGAATGCGTCACTTAGTGGGCTACCTTGTGTGCAGTTTAATAGTTATCAGAATAAGCAAACTGATAAATCTGTAATAGCCGTATCGGGGTTCAGCCAAAGTTCAGATGAGCTTAGCGATTCCAGTAAGAACCAGGTAAAGAACAGAACAAAGCATAAAACAATCTGATATAAATATTTATTTTGAGCTTCTTACTCCAGAACGAAAATAATCATCTCACCAAAAGACGTTGCCACAATAAAATCCTGTTTATTATCACCTGCTATCTTACTCATCTCCGTCTCGAGGGTATGTCCATCCGGTGAAAATTTATATAACATCTTTATTGTTTTTGTCTCATACATAATATACACACCATCATTGGCAAAGTACAATGTAATATCATTCTTAGAGACACCGTCTCCTGCTGTATCCAATACATCACGGCTCAGGACTTGTCCATCTTCGGTAAGCAGAGACAGACTGCGCACCGACCCATTATTATACTGTGCAGTATATATCACGCGACGTCCCTCTGTTGTGTCAAAACTCCTTAACTCAGGCAGCTTGCGCGACTCCGGCAAATCAAGAGCAACAGGGGCATAGTCTGCAGCCAGGTTCTCTATATCAACGTAATATAATCCATATAGCAAATTTGATGCTTTATTGAGCCAGCTATCTGTGTTTCTTATATTAAACAGTACTGTACCACTTGTTAACATACCAAAATAAAAGTGTTTATAGTCACTGGTGTACACACTCATATGCTTCGATACGGCATCAGAACAATATCTATATTTATAGTCAAGCTTCATAAGCTTTACAGGTATATTATCTACGATGGAATATATACTATCGCTTGTTGCAACGACAAACCGGCTTTCTTCTTTGTCGTATTGCATGACACTGTTTATATAACCAATATCAGAAGCAATAACGATCTTATTTTCACCGATATATTGTGTGAGCACACCATTATCAAATCCATAATAGCCGTCTTCGCATGGATAAATTGTATTTGGTATTTCATCTATGTAATTGCTGTTTAATTTGACAGCAGCACCATCCCGGCAAACATAATCGCCGTCTTCCTTGGCATAATAAACGGTAAAGTTATCATTGGAGTCAAGGTAATTGTATTGATTTCCGGAAAAATACACATCAGTAACCTTGTGATCAACAACTGTAGTCGCAAGCGTGTCAAAATCGTATGTATACAATATATGACGGTAATCAAGGATCACTGCCATATTGTGGTCTTTGCTGTAGTCTGCCTTAACATCTTCTTTAAGCAATCTGCTCTCCCCATTATAGAAAAGCATCAGTCGGTTGCTCGCTTCGTATCCTGTTGCATACATTACACTAGGTCCCTCAGTATCAGGAATAGACACAATTTCAAATGAATTAACCTTATCTGATACAAAGCCGCATGTCATATTGTGAAAGTCGCAATAGTACAAATATGGCATTCCGTTAAACTCCAACACATATACCACGTACCTGCCATCATCGCTTATCATACAGTTCTTCTTGTGTCGAAGTGAATAATTAATATCCTCTTTCTTATCATAATAAGATACGTTAATACCATCCGGCGTTATATTAATAGCCTCTCCCTTATAGCTCATATATAGCATACGGTTCTCTACATATATAAATGGGAGAGCCGGATCATCTATAGAATACAACTCTCCCGGGTTATCAGAATGAATAATATAGTTTTTTTCCGCCTTTTCAGGTCCATTAATCAACTGTGTCAAATATGCATCGACAGAAGTGATCTGCAAGACAGCAAGAGCACATATCAAAACTAAACATATAACTGTAAATGTTATAAGAGCTTTCTTCATCTGCTATCTCCTTCTGCAAGCCTTGATACTCTGGGTGAAAAATACCAGCACGCCAATAAAGATCAAGTCAATAATTTCTTGTACACGAACAAAAACATCACGTACCAGCATTGCAATATTTATAATCTTAAATTCCTCAATAAGGGACTCGGCTGTACCAAGATTACGCGCAACATATTTTTGTGTGCCTCCAAGAGAATAATAGCCATATATATTTTGTTCCTCATCCATAGTAAAGATCATCTCTGTCTTGTCATTTGGCACTATTGTATACTCGTTTACCATGTTAAGTTGGCTATCCAGAATACTTATATCAATATTGTATGTCTGTGTTTTATATGCGATGAGGCTATATGATGTCATGACAACAAATTCTGTATTTCCGCTGAACATTACATCAACCGGCATAGGCACAGCGTAATTCTCAAATACATTATAGTCAATATTCTTGATATTCTCACCGTCTTTATTGATAGTCTGCAGGAAAACAGAAGCCTTCAATGTATAGTCCTTAACTCCATCCGGTGTGATAACCTCAAACTCTGTATTATTACCATAATATGTCATCCGGTAGAATTCATCAACGGACAACTCTGACACTGAGCTACCCTCTTCAAGATTCATGGAATAATCAATATATCTGCCGTATGCTATAACATTGCCATTTCCTGTATGTTTGACAGACACAATCGTGGATACCTGATTGTTATTTTCACAATATACATTCTGCCAGATTTTGGTACCATTTACATCATATGCAGCAACAAACGCATCTGTAAAAGAGTCCAGAAGTTCATCCGGAGCCAGACTGCCGCCTATAACAAACATGTTATCTGTGTACGAAACGCACATTACCTTTGCTACCTTCTCAATAGGCAGTTGATAAATGAGCTGTCCATCATCAGAGAAAATATCCACGTATGCAGTAGAAACACATGCAAACATATCTGTTGTACCATCAACAGGCATCACATGATAGTAAGCGTCTTGTTCCTGTTTCGTCTCTAACAAAATCTTTTGCGTAACATTATATTCGCTGTCCACTATATACAGTTCACATTTCGTATCAAGATAATCTGTAAGACTTGTGTCTATACATGTGAAAATAATTCTGTTCTCCGTGGCATTTATGCCGGTCATGATAACACTCCTGCCATCTGTACCAAGAGTTGTATATGTCAGTAATTTCCCCTCTTCGTTATATACTTTATAGAAACTTTTATCTTTCTTTGTTCCGTAATCATACGAGCCGTATAAAATCAAATCGCCACCCGGAAGAACATTCATACCGTCCGGCGCTGCAGAAAGTTCACTTGTATCATTTGCATCTCCAATATAAAATTTATTGCACAGGAAAATAGAGTAGTATAGTGAAACTAAAATAAATACTACTACAAAAATAACGAGGAATGTGTATACGAAAACTCTCTTTGTCATTCTATTTCCTTTCGTGCGTGCAAAAATATAGAAACACAGTTTAGTATAACACTTTTTTTATAATTCGTGAAGAGGAAATGATATGCAAGATAGCGTAAAGATTTAGGTTTGTCAATCATATGTTACAGCTTCTTATTATAGCAAAATCGGTGCAGGTAAGGTGGATTTTTGGAGTTTTAATAGAAAAGCGGATTTCTACCAAAACCCATAATTCTAAACAACCTATAACCGCCGAAAAAAAAGTGTAACAAGCCTGAAAAATATTTTTTCATTTTAATGTTCCTTTAATGTTGCGCCTATATAATTCAAGACGTAAACCAAAATAAAGGAGGCGTAAATATGAAAAACGCGAAAAGAAAAATATTATTCATAGCATTAATGGTGGTTGTTATATTAAGTATGTCCGGAATCGCAATTTCCGCAGGCACTGCAATAAATAACGTAAAGGACGAAGCTCTTGATATCGCTGTAGCAGATGCAGGCGTAAGCCGCGATGAAATCTTTGATGTTGAGATAGAAATTGAGAGAAAAAGAGGCACTAAAGTAGTTGAGATAGAGTTTGAAACGGTTGACAAGGATTATGAATATCATATCGTTGAATCAACAGGCGAGATTATCCATAGCAAATCCAAGAATGACAATAACAAGCAAAAGAGTACCGATAATAAGAACGCTGATGTCGTAGCAAATGTATCATCTACCTCTCAGATAACTGTTATCGAAGAAGCGAAAATCACTGTTGAAGAAGCAAAGCAAATTGCATATCAGGATGCAGGTGTTGTTGAAGCTAACGCAAGAGATCGCGAAGCTGAACTCGATAGAGAAAAAGGCGTTCTTATTTACGAAGTCGATTTTGAGGTTGTAGTAGACGGACATGAAGTTGATTATGAATATGACATCAATGCTGTTACAGGCGAGATTGTTGACAAGAAAGTTAAGAACGATAAGAAGGTAGATGTCCCGGTGGTACCCGAGGCACCTGCAGTTCCTGAGGCACCTGCTGTTCCCGAGGCACCTGCTGTTCCCGAGGCACCTGCTGTTCCCGAGGCACCTGCTGTTCCCGAGGCACCTGTGGCGCCTGCTGATACAATTACAAAAGAGGCAGCAAAGCAAATTGCATTGGACAACGCAAAAGTGTCGGCCGATGTTATCAGAGGCTACGAAATTGAATTAGACAACAAAAGAGGCGTAGTTATTTACGAAATCGACTTTGAAATATACGCAGACGGTTACAAAATCGAATATGAATACGACATTGATGCTAAAACCGGCGAGATCGTAAAAAGAGAAGTTGAAATAGACGACTAAAATCTATCCATCCAAAAAGGCCCCTTAATTGGGGCCTTTTCCTTTTATAGAATCAGTTGGAGAAGAATTATTGATTTTCACAGGTTTTATTTTACACTAGCTGTTTTTTAGTAAAACTATATAAAAGCTAAAAAAACTGCACTAGTCAACAAAAAGTAGACACATTTTTTAATTAATCATCATAGAATTTGAAAAATATTCACGATACTGTTTAGGTGTCAAATAGTTCAAAGAATACGCGGGACGTTGTTCGTTGTAAAATGA
>SVJB01000013.1 GCA_015069185.1 Oscillospiraceae bacterium | reverse complement strand
AGTATCCATCGTTTACGGCGTGGACTACCAGGGTATCTAATCCTGTTTGCTCCCCACGCTTTCGCGCCTCAGCGTCAGTTACTGTCCAGAAAGCCGCCTTCGCCACTGGTGTTCCTCCTAATCTCTACGCATTTCACCGCTACACTAGGAATTCCACTTTCCTCTCCAGCACTCAAGAATTACAGTTTCAGATGCAGTTCCGAGGTTAAGCCCCGGGATTTCACATCTGACTTGCAACCCCGCCTACACGCCCTTTACACCCAGTAAATCCGGACAACGCTTGCCACCTACGTATTACCGCGGCTGCTGGCACGTAGTTAGCCGTGGCTTGTTTTCAGGGTACCGTCATTATTCGTCCCCTGTCAAAGAAGTTTACAATCCGAAAACCTTCATCCTTCACGCGGCGTTGCTGCATCAGGGTTTCCCCCATTGTGCAATATTCCCCACTGCTGCCTCCCGTAGGAGTCTGGGCCGTGTCTCAGTCCCAATGTGGCCGATCAACCTCTCAGTTCGGCTACTGATCGTCGCCTTGGTGAGCCGTTACCCCACCAACTAGCTAATCAGACGCGGGCTCCTCTCTTACCGGATTGCTCCTTTGGCTGCTCTATGATGCCATAAAACAGTTTTATGCGGTATTAGCACAGGTTTCCCTGTGTTATCCCCCTGTAAGAGGCAGATTGCCCACGCGTTACTCACCCGTCCGCCGCTAAGTTTATTAGCTTCATCCCGAAGGAATCCATTAACAAACTCCGCTCGACTTGCATGTGTTAGGCACGCCGCCAGCGTTCGTCCTGAGCCAGGATCAAACTCTCAGATTAATATCTCAGCCCTTCGTAGAAGCGGCTTAATAACTTTCTAATCTGAAGTATGATTTGCTCATTACTTCGAGCTTATCTTCTAGATAAGCTTTGCACCTTGTCCATGGTGCTCTGGCTTGTTTTGTTTTTTAAAAACTCAAAAAAATTATTCTAACGAGTTTACATGTTTGTTTGTTGTACACTGTTTACTTTTCAAGGTTCATCGCTGTCGTTTTCGCGACAGCTTGCATATAATACCACTATGGGTTTTGCTTGTCAACACTTTTTTTCAACTTTTTTTCAACTTTTTTTATTTATTTTTTTGGGCTTATTTTTGTCTAATCTATGAACAAACAATCAGCAATAACTGTCTCTTTTTATCATGGATTATATTGAAAAAGCGGAGCTCATAAATGAACTCCGCTTGTAATAGTTAGTTTAAGTAAAATTAGATTTCCTTCTTTTTCTTAACTACGATAGCAGAAACTGCTGCAAATGCGAGAGCGATAACTCCGAAGTCGCCTGTCTCTGTAGGTGGAACAGGATCGCTTGGTGTTGTGCCCGGATCTTCAGGAGTCTCCACAACAACTTCTTTTGCAACTTTTGCGTCAGCAAAAGAAATAGAACCGAAATTATATGCTCCACCTTCTGCAACTTTAGCTCTGAGTATTAACTCGTTGACACCTGTGATATCGAGATTTACTAAGAAACTTTCTCCCTGTCTTGTCACCGGACTGGTCCAAACAGCCTGACCATCTGCTATGATCTCAAATTGACATACAAAGCCTGCTAAAGCTTCAACTGTGCCTGCTGAAAGATTATAATCGTCTTTACCAATAACTACACTAAAGAATTTATATCCTTGTCCTGAAAGATCATACTTAACTTCACAAAGTCCTTCGGGTGTGAAATGCAATCCTATTCCTTTGTTATATACTACTCCGTTAATAGTGATAGGGGCTTTTTGTTCATGGCTCAAGTCTTTACCAAAGTAAGCACCGGGAGTAGGCTCGGGATGTGTGACATAGCTTACTTCTTGCATATCGCTAAGGTATGTCACTTCTTCTACAACATATACACTATGCTTTGCTGTCCAACCTTCAGCTGAAGTGATTGTGACTTCTTGCGCGCCAAGCTTATTTGCATCATATCCGCTAACGGTCAGTTCGCCTGCTGTTGCTACAGCCTTAGCTATACCGCCTTCATACGAACGCATCCAAGAGCCTTCTGCAGCGGTAATAGTCTCGCCCTTCACATATAAAACTTTTCCGGAGTAAGAATAGCTAACTGCATTTTCATTCTTGCTAAGTACAGGAGCTGCAATTGTTCCGTAGTCTGCACCAATACCATCTCCACCGTCAGTAAGACGAATTAATATTACCTTTGCACCTGTTACATCAAGATCAACAAAATAATCCTGATTTAACTGCATAACACCGGTATCTATTACCTTATTACCATCAACATATACTTCAAAGGCAAGTACGCCGCCGCCTCTACCATTCTTTTGCATGTCAGGACCGATAACAGCATTGAATCTCTTGTAACCCATACCCTCTATGTTATATGATACTTCTGCATATCCATCAACATCCGGATGTAAGTTAATTCCTACCGGATAAGTAACACCTGCAAGAGAAAGTGGTATTGAAGTATCTACAACCGCATTCTTATCTGTTGCAGCTGTGTTTGGCTCTTTGAATCCACCGCCTCCGTTTGCTGTTGTACCATCAGCAGCCTTACTTCCATAATACCAATGGAATGTATAAAACGGAAGCTCAGTAAGTGATATAGTATCTCCCTCTGCAGCCATTACAGGAATTGTAAAGAGACTTGCGATCATCATTACAACCAACAATAAGCCTATAATTCTTTTAGTTTTCATAACTAAACATCTCCTTATATTTTTATTTTATTAAATCAATATGAAATAAAAACTTACCACAATTATCAGTTGCGCATCACGCCATATCAATGTAGCAACGCTGCTTGTGCGCAACCGATGGCCTTTTTCTGATTTTAAACTAATCATCTTGTTATGTCAATATATTATTAACAGATTTTTAATTTATCGCTTCAATATAAATCAGAGCGGAAGTTCTAGCTTCCGGAAGCAATACCTTGAAGCCTGTTTCCATAAGATCTTTTCCTGTTGCTTGTGTAGAACATCTACCGTCTACATCAGTCAATTTATATGTTACGTTAGGATCTAATCCATATAATTTATATGTTCCCTCTGCATCTTTATTACCTGCCGGACGGAAGAATTGCAGATAGCCTTTATTGAGATCTTCATCAAAGAATTCCCAACCTCTCCAATCCTTTTCAGTATTGCTCCACTTTGTCAGTGGATAATAATCAGCGTAATAGAAGTCCTTAACATATGTCCACTCGTTCGCAATTTGTTTAATAGCTGCCCAATCTAACTTTACATTTGTAACATTATAGAAGAGACCAAGCCAAGCACAGTATCCGGAACGGGCGCCATACATATCAACATCCAAAGTACTTGTCCAACCTACAATTGGTGTGCCAAAGTAAGGAAGCCACTGGAACAATGACATATGCATTGACTGCTTGATGTCATATGCGCTGTATTCATAGTCGGATTTATGAACAGGTATAGATCTTCTCATTGTTTCCAAATCGTTACGTCCACCGCCTGAAGCACAAGAGTCAAGCATCATATCAGGGAATAATTCGATTAAAGCATCCCAATATGCCAAATATCCTTGTACATATCTATTTTCAATATATCCTGTGCGGCCTTCTTCATCAGATAAATTCCATGCATTTGCCGGATCCGCATTATAGTCCTGTCTGTAAAGCGATATGCCACCGTCACGAAGTACACCGGCAACTCTCTCAACAAGCCATGCACGGGCCTCGCTATTACCCAAATCAAAGAGCTGACCGGTTAATCCTGTTGCCTCTCCAAGATACCATTCGTCCTTAACGCCTTCTTGTTTCATAAGCTCCAAGTCGCCTCTTACTATCTCCGGCTCAAACCAAAGCATAGTCTTGACACCGTTTGCATTTGCGTAATCACTGATATCTTTGAACTTAGACGGGAATCTCTCCGTGTCTACGGTCCATGCTCCCGTAGTAGCCCATCCCTGAGTCAGAGCGCTGCCTGCAGGACCGGTATACCAACCGGCATCCATCCACCAATATGTAATCGGAATATCATTCTTTACATATTTTTCAATTGCACGAATCTGATTGGTATCTGTTGCCTGAGTCATCTCAGAATATATCATACTGGTAGATCCTGACAATACAGGGTCAAAGAGCTCACCGTCAATCTGTCTCATATTACAGTTAATAAACCACTGACGCCAGAGGTTCATTGCCTCATACTCATCGCGTCCCTCATAGCAAACAAAGGCCATCAGAGGAGTACGAACTGTCTCACCAGGCTTCAGATATGTATCCAGTGTATATAATCCACCTGTAAAAACAGCTTCAGTATCGCCGGTCTGTTTGAATTTTGCTTCCCATCTGCCGGACCAACCTATCGCGATGAATGTACCGCCTTCGCCGTGCTCTAAGTTGAAGTATGGAAATACTCCGTGAGTAGGTCTTCCGTTAGCACTTACTTTCTCTAAGGCGCCATCGCATAGGTATGCTTCATACGGAGCATACAGCGCGCCGGAATCTCCATTTATACCCTTTACAATCGGATCTTCTCCTGCAAAGGTTATATTTGCCGTTGGCTTCACGAGCTGAGCTGTATTTTGAGAGTCACTCAGGTTCTCAAAATACACAGTCCAATCGTATGCACCGTACGCAGGATAAAATACTGTCTGTATTCTAACACCGAGAAGTCCATCTTTATGTGATAAAACAATCTCTGTAGCACTTCTGTCTTCCTGTTCTTTCGTTGTTCTTGATACTTCTTTGAAGTCAGAATCAAATCCGTTATACTTCTTTGTATCATAACTGAATGTTATAGGAAAAGAACTTAAAGTGTTTATATATTTGCTATATTCCTGAGCTGCTCTCTGTATATTTGCTGTCTTCACCGGTGTCACCCCTTCAATGTTTACATTTGTATTACTACCCTTTGGCTCGCCTTGACAACCGTATAGGAAGCCGCAGAAAAGCACAAAAACAAGACAAAGCAATAAAATGCGTTTAATATCTGATTTCATTATTTTCACCTTATTTTTTCTTTTTAATTACTAATGCTACACCTAAGATAAGCAACACTTGTGCAATAGCGCTTGATGAGCCACAGCCACCCTTGCTATCGGGTTCTTCTGTTGCCTTCGGTGCCTCTGTAGCATTAGGTGTCGCTGTGGGTACCGGTGTTGCTGTAGCTTCCGGTGTTGCAGTAGGTACAGGAGTCGCAAAAATATCTTCTACACTACTTTTTCTGGATAATGCAGCATCAGCCCATACACCCCAGTCACATGTGATACCGTCTCCGCCGTCAGTCATCTCAAGTCTCAAAGTAGAAGCATCTGTAATGTCTACCAAGCACAAGCTTGCAGTCGAGTCATATTTCATAATTCCGCTGCGCCATTTCTCAACACCGTCAACATATACTATAAATTCGATTGTAGCGAAATCGAGCATTGCAGGACTTTGCGGTACTCCTACATATGATACAAATGTTGTGTATCCTAAATCTTTTACATTTAATTCTAAGAATGCAACCTTGTTAGATCCACTTGCCATGGCATGCATACCAAGGCCTTTGTCGTAGTATTCGTAATCTAATGTTATCTCGTTGTATAATACATCTGAATCGCGGAAAACCGATTCTGTCATACTAGTATCCTGATAAGCCTCCCAATCGCTCCATTCCATGTCACTTATATAGAGAGGATCCTCTTCTAACAATTCAGGTCTCTGAGTAACAACAGGCTTCTCTGTTACCGGAGGCTTCTCTGTTACCGGAGGAGCTGTGGGTAGTGGGTCTGTACTGTTAGACACATATGTATCACCCCAAACTGCCATGTCATATGCATGACTTCCGCAGTTATCCAGCTCAAGTCTCAAAGTGGAAGCGCCTGTAATATCCGCAGCAAGGAACTTTGCTTCTTCGCCGTATTTAACCTCTCCGCTCTCTGCGACTATCTGTCCGTCTGCCTTAACAATAAAGTTAACAGTACCATGTCCCAAAGAAACGCCGGGGCAATAATCCAAGAGGCCCACATATGTTACAAACTGAGTATAATTACAGCCTGAAATGTCAAACTCTACATAAGCATTCTCTGATGGCAGACAGTGAATATTTAATCCTTTATCAAATACTCTATTTGCCACGCTCAACTCTGTTCTATCATCAACATACACTACATCAAAACCGATTCTGTTATCCAGTGTAGCGCTGGAGGTTATCTTATCTTCCATGTCACTAAGATATACCTTATCTGCATTTGCACTTGCCTCATTCGGAATAGCAATGCATGTAAATACAACAGCCAAAGCTAATCCAAGAATGATATAAAATAATTTCTTCTTCTCCATTATAAAACTCCCCCTTCAAAAACCTTTCTCATATAATATATCCTGTAAATATGTTAGTACTCAAAATTTATGGCATTTTTGCGCAACCGATGGCACACTCCTATATAATAATTTCTTTCCTTATGTTTGTCAATACGAAAATTTATGGAAATTTTTAATCATTATCTTTACTGTACATGTTTGAATTCGAATAAAAAATAAGCTGTGGTGTTACTAAATACCTCTCTGCCTTCTTTTGTTCATATATCATTTTATAAAGTTCTATAACTATTTTCCTTCCCTGCATATACGGATCCTGAAATATAGTTGCTGTAATTTTTCTTTTTTTAAGTAATAGTCTTATTTCTTCGGTCAAGTCAGTTGTTACAATATTAATTTGTTTACCGTATTTTTCTATCTCACCGCAGGCAATCGGCGCTGAAGATGTAGCCATGTATACACCATCAATATCCGGCATTTCCTCCATCATTCGTCTGGCTTCTCTGACAACCAGTCGCGGATCATCGTGATGTTCGTATATATTAACACAATTAAAGCTATCGTTCTGTGCGAAAGTATTAAATCCCTGTATATTATCGTTGTGAATTTTTGTTCCCATACTACCAATTAATATGCCGATATTTTTCTTTTTACAGATCATATGTAATAATTCTGCTGCCAAACTACCCGCGCAGCGACCATCTGCATTAACTGATATTATATTATCAATGTCCCAAATCTCACTGATCATTGATGCAACACAGATTCCCTTTTGCTGAGCTTCTTTTAATTTATTGGTGATCTTCTCGCTCTTTCCGGGGATCAGTATAACCAGACCGCTTGTATATTCCATACACGCATCTATTTGATCTAATACTTGTTTCTCAAAATCATTTTGCTCATCAGCCTTGGGAAAGAAAAATTGGCTACTTAAGTTATATGTCTCCAGCTCCTCCAACGTAACATCAATGCCTCTTTTTATTTCCTTCCAGTGTTCCTCTACCGGACAGTTGATAATAAATGATAGGTATGTCGTTTTCTTCTTGAGGCTTTGCGCAGCTCTATTAACCTTAAAATTCATTCTCTCCGCCATCTCAAGTACCTTTTTCTTTGTGTCAGGTGCTATTCTTGGTTGATTATATAGCGCTCGGTGTACTGTTCTGACGGAAACGCCCAGTGCGTTTGCCACATCGTATATAGTTGCTTTTTTATTTGTATTTATCTTTATTTCCGTCTCTGTCATAACACTTTCCCGCTTATTTTTTATGATTTTGTTAACAATTCATTATATAATAAAGTTCGTGCTCGCACAACCCCTATACAAAGGCACATCATATAACATCATTTGTTTTGTGAAAAATTATAATCGCATGCAGTTCTGCACCATCGATACTCTTATATGTAATAATATATTCATCATCTGTTTCTGTATAAAAACAGCTTACAGTTGCACCTGCAGGAATCTCGTGCTTATACATAATATCAATGCAGTCAATGTCTTGTTCAAGATCTATCTCTGCCGGTACAATTTCGTTAGCCAGATCAAGATAATGAGCATTATTCAAATGCATATTTACATCTATCCATGCCGGATTGATCTGTTTCTCTACATTATAATAATATGTAGCAGGCTCACTTAACTTGCGAAGCCTGAACTCACCAAAATTTGTTTTTTCAGGATGTGATGTATAGGCCGCTATAAGCGTATCAGATACCTTATCAAATTTCTTTTCTACAATATTATAATGTACCCAGTTAGATAAAGCACATATAAGCAACTGTCCATTTTTATCCCTTACCTCAAATTCTCTACTTGCTGTAATGTTCTTTGTCTCAGTTGCCCATGTGATAATATCAACCTCATCTCCGTATCGAGGCTTTTGTAATATCTTTATTTTATAAGAAGTAAGTAACCATCTGGAATTTGAGATCCGATAATCTTCGCCGGCGGCATTGGAATGCATTCCGGCGATATCTTCAAAGAGGGTTAATATTGAACTGTTTTTTATAATCATCTTACTGTTTGTGTAACGATGACCAATGTAAAACAAATTTGAAACTGTCATTCTTTACCTCTTCGTGAAATAACCATCAAAAGGATCTACAGGCGTATTGTTTACACGCACTTCAAAATGAATATGATATCCTGTTGCTGTACCCGTCTTTCCAACAAGACCTACAATATCGCCTCTCTTCACTGTATCACCTTTCTTTACCAGAATCTTATTGCAGTGAGCATATAAAGTAGATATCTTATCACCATTTTCATCTTTTCCATGATAAATTATAAAATACTTTCCATATCCGTCTGTATCATTACCAACGTATGTTACTGTACCATCTGCAGAAGCAAGTATATTAGTGTTCTTTGATGCTGCAATATCAATACCTTTATGTAATTTCCATATTTTGTAAACCGGATGCAGTCTCATGCCATAATAAGAAGAAACTCTGTATGTGTTGTCAGATGGCCACAATAAAGCTCCCTTTGCATTTTCATATTGAAGCTTTAAGTCTTCATACTGTTCCTCTAACTCTTTTATTTCCTGTTCGATTCGTTTTGATTCTTCTTCCATAAGATCTTCTTCGTCTTTAAGTTTATCTAACGTATTCTGAATCTTCTCCAGGTCTTCATCAATAATCTCTTTGTCTTGCTGTAGCTGACTGATAGCTGATTGTATTGCAGCTAAAGTATCCTGAGCATTAAGAGCAAGTATCTCCGCTTTTGCTTTCTTGATATCAATATCTTCTCTTAATAGTATCAATTCCTCTAAGGCCAGCTTGTCCTGCTCTAATAACTTTGAGAAAAGTCTTGCTCGAGAGGCATAATCGAATATGCTCTCTGCCTCTGCGTATAATTTAAGGTAGTCAAATTGTGAATACTTATATAACACATTCATTCTGGTCATAAGCATATCCATCTTAGTATTATATTCTTCTGTCAGTTCATCTACTTCTCCCTGGAAATTAAGAATTGTTTCCGCTAATTCTTCTAATATAGATATCTGCTGTTCCTTTTCACTAATCTGATCTTTGATTTGTTGATTTATACCAGCCTGAATAGATGATTGCTCTTCTAATTCCTGTTTCTTATCTTTGATGTCCTGTAAAAGATCTTTTAACTCTTCTTGAATTGCATCATGCTCTTTGTTTGCATCATTAATCTGATCTTGTATGCCACTGAGAGTAGCTGCCAAAGCTTCTCCTCCGGTGCCCACAAAAAACACTAAAATCATTGAAACTAAAATGATGAGCTGTAATATTTTTTCTTTTTTCATATGTACTCCTTTGTCTTATGTATGGACCTTATATTAACTGACCAGTAACATTATACCATTAATATTTACCATATGTATCGCAAACTGCATATATTTCCTTAATAAAATAGCCATTTTTTCCGGTACGTTGATTTATCCACTGCCCGATTGATTCTTCGATGGTATTCTTAGACCAATATTGATAATAAGCGTCGCTTATATTAGAACCCCATCTGGAAAAATGATATCCCATCTCAATTGCAATATTATCTCTTTGTTCTATTACCATAGCTTTGAGCTTCTCTGCTGTCCATATCTCTGTTACCAGCTTTTCACAGTAGTTGACAAATTTTGTTCTGAAAGACTGGTTTTGTAAGCAAAAATGTAATACCCCTTTAAGTAGCAACGGATCAGGATACATACCATATTCTATTGAAGGATATCCAAAATATACCAGTTTTGATCTTTGTGTTTCTGTCAATTCTGACCACATCATATATCTGAAATTAAATGCATCTGCTTTTGTATATAGTTCGGAAGGAGCTGTTTCTTTTGTGGCAAGTGTGTATCGAGCCATACCAAGATCTGCATCTCTCATCATAAACTTGTATTTTCCGTCAGGTGCTCTCCAGAGTCTAACATTGTTATGAGGCCAATCCGTATTACATAAGAAAATATTAATAGCGCAATACTCAAGGAAATTATCCATATCCACATATTGAGCGGCCTGCTCATATGTATATTTACCATCTCCTATATCCTGCATAATCTGTTTATATCTTGTTAACTCCCCGGGGAGGCCTTCATCCTGTTTATAGTAGAACCATGTACCGTCATATCTTGATCCATTAGAAGTATCAAGTTCTGATGAAATAATAGTAATAGTATCTTTATCTACTATATCATATACGTTAGCTACATAATTTTCAGTCTCATGTTCTCGCATATTGAGTATACCATAATACTCACCGTTCAATATGACAATGACAGGTCTGTATGCCATAGAGTCAACATTGTCGCTGGCTTCCTGAGTAATAATTGCTGCCAGGCCGTCTCTCAGGAAAGAAGCTCTTATGTTTTGTGACGCATTGACCATAGCATCATTGCCACCATTTCGTAGAACGATACTGTCATATATAGCCAACTCTGTGCCATCTTCTTTGAGACGACCCGGGAAAAAGGCATACTTAAACTTCCCGTCTCCGTCGTATTTAGTAGTGTCAAAATAAGAAGACTTTCTTGCGGAAATGCGGAACGATTTCTGTACCTGTGCACGACTGCTGCCACCAAAGATTCTGATTCCGGCATCTTGCGATACAGCAAGAGCACCATTTGTCTCTAAAAACTCAAAATGGACCGGTCTTTCCCATGCAAAACCTCTCTCACTATAGTTGTCAATAATGCCCGTGTCACTTCCTGTAAGATTTGCTTGTGCTGTAACAAGAGAAATTACAGGCAAAGTAATTGTTTCATCCCTCGTAGACTTTATATAAGTAGCAGTAGCAATCTTACCTATACTGTTTCCTTTTTTATCATAAACAGCCGCGCGTACTATTGATGTAGTCAATTTGGCAGACCCATCTGTTATACTATAGCCATGGGGCAGGATTATTTCTGATGAATACTTTCTGGAACCGGGTGTTGGCTCCTCTTGGTTATATGATATATGTATTGAATACTCTGTAATACCGGCTGATTGTAAAAGTGCTTTGTCCGTATCAGACAGGGTTATTGCAAGGGATTGAGTACCACTATAAAAGCCCCCTGCCTGTGAAAAGATCGGCTTGATATCTTCAAGCAGTTCTTCTATATTATCTATAGGAGTCGCTGTCGGATCCGGTTCCTTGGTCTGAGTAGAACTTGTAGAGCCTTCAGGAGTAACCTTTGATGTGTGCGTTGGCTGAGACAACGTTGGAGATTGTGTATCCTCTTGCCCTTCACATGCTATAAGCAAAATCGTCATAACCGCTATTATAGCTATGATAGTAATCATTACAGCGTTTTTGCTTTTCATCTTTTTTCTCCTTTCAAAACAACCCTGTTATTCTGTCTGTTCTCCCTCAACTGCTATTTCCGGCACTTCTTGTTCCTCTTCTATATTCTCTTCTGTTGATTCCTCAACCTCTTCTTCTCTGTGAGTCTTTGCTGCAGCAACTATATAGTTATTCTCTGTTGTTTTCATGAGAGTAACACCGCTGGTAGCTCTGCCTATTGTACTGATACCATCAGCATGGATTCTGATAACAACACCTTCACTTGTAATAAGCATAATGTCATCTTCATCTTTTACCATTAACAAGCTAACTAATTCGCCTGTTTTTTCTGAAATACGGTATGTCATTATACCCTTACCGCCTCTAGACTGCTTACCGTATTCTTCTGTACGGGTTCTCTTACCGAAGCCTTTTTCAGTAACAATCAAAACTTCTGTTTCTGCATCACAAATGCCCATACCGATAACATAGTCACCTTCTTTAAGTGTAATGCCCTTAACACCGATAGAAGATCTGCCTGTAGGTCTTACATCACTTTCCGAGAAACGAATTGACATTCCCTTTCTTGTTGCAAGGAGTATGTCTTGGTCTTTATTAATAATTGCAGCTCCGATCAGAGCATCATCTTCGCGAAGTTCTACTGCAATTAAACCACTCTTACGGATATTTGAATATTGTGATAACTCCGTTTTCTTAATAATACCTGACTTCGTTGCCATTACCATGTAATCGCCATCTTCAAATGTATTAATCGGTATTATTGTGGCAACCTTTTCATCTGAATCCAGTTGCAGTAAATTAACAATAGCTGTACCTCTGCCTGTTCTACCTGAATCAGGTATTTCGTATCCGCGAAGAGAATATATCTTTCCTTTTGTTGATATAAAGAGCAATGTACTATGTGAAGAGGTAATCAGTATCTTCTCTGCATAATCTTCTTCTCTGGCACTAAGTCCAATGATACCACGGCCTCCTCTACGCTGAGCTCTGTATGTGTCAGCCGGTGTTCTCTTTACATAACCAAAATGTGTGAGTGTGATTGCAACATTTTGCTCTGTAATCAGGTCATCAATATCAATCTCACCTTCATATGGCAGAATACGGGTTCTTCTCTCGTCGCCATATTTATTCTTGATCTCAATAAGCTCATCTTTAACAACTGACATAAGTAATTTCTCATCGCCAAGTAAGCCTTGGAAGTATGTAATCTCTCTTCTTTTTTGCTCCAGTTCTTCAACAACTTTGTCTCGCTCCATACCTGTCAAACGTCCTAATCTCATATCAACAATGTATTGAGCCTGTCTCTCTGTAAGACCAAAACGTTCCATCAGGCCTTCTTTTGCTTGTTGTTCTGTTTTAGAACCACGAATAATTTTGATAACCTCTTCAATATTATCAATAGCGATTAGAGCACCTTCTAAAATGTGCGCTCTATCTAATGCTTTATCTAGATCAAACTGTGTACGTCTTGTAACAACTTCTTTCTGGTGTGCTACATAATATTCCAATGCTTCTTTAAGATTCAGAATCTTTGGCTGGTATGAACCATTTTCACCAGGAACAATTGCCAGCATATTAACATTAAATGCATCTTCTAACTGTGTATATTTATAAAGTTGATTGAGCAGTACATTAGCATTCGCATCTCTCTTGAGCTCAATAACAATACGAATACCTTCTTTGCTGTATTCATCTCTAAGGCCACTAATTGAATCAACTCGCTTGTCCTTAACAAGCTCCGCTATTTTCTCTACAAGGCGTGCGTTATTAACCATATATGGCAGTTCGCTGATTATAATACGTTGTCTATTATTAGGCATCTCCTCAATTGTTGCCTCTGCTCTAACAACGATCCTGCCTCGTCCTGTTCTGTAGGCTTCGCGGATACCCTGAATTCCCAGAATATTTGCTGCTGTCGGAAAGTCAGGACCTTTGATATATTGCATGAGCTCATCTATAGACAACTCAGGATTATCAATTAATGCAACAACGCCGTCAATAACCTCTCGTAAGTTATGCGGAGGAATATTTGTTGCCATACCTACAGCAATACCTGAAGATCCGTTTACGAGTAAGTTGGGAAATCTTGATGGTAAAACGCATGGCTCCACCTCATGCTCATCGTAATTTGGACGAAAATCAACAGTATTCTTGTTTATATCTGATACCATTTCCAATGAGATCTTTGTCATCTTTGCTTCTGTATATCGCTGAGCCGCCGGTGGATCTCCGTCTCGTGAACCGAAGTTACCATTACCGTCAACCAATGTATATCTCATTGAAAAGTCTTGTGCCAAACGTACTAAACTGTCATAAATTGCAGCATCTCCATGAGGATGATAGTGACCCATTACATAACCGGTTGTTGTAGCACACTTTCTGTATGCTTTTTCCGGGGTATAACCAAGCTCATATAATGAATAAATAATTCTTCTATGTACAGGCTTGAGTCCATCTCTTACATCAGGAAGTGCTCTATCAACGATTACGCTCATTGCGTACTCGATGAAGGATCTTTTCATCTCACGTTCTATGTCAACAGGTACAATCCTGTCAATCACTTCCTGGTCAAGAATTTCATTCTCATTCTCGTTCATTTCTGCTTTTCCCCTTTATATAAACTATTAGTTAAATACTTCTACTCTAACTCGAATATTATATACTAAAACTGATTAAAAGTCCACATAAAAGTCCTTCTGAGATTTCTTCGTTTTATTTTGTAAGTCCATTTTCTTTCTTTGGAATTCTCACAACAAATTCAAAAAATTCCCCTCTGTCAAACTGTGCAGCTTTTATCTCTACACCATCCTTCTTTACATCGGTTATGAGTTCACGAATCTTTCCTACAAAGAGTTTTATATCTTTTAAAATACTTTGTTTTGATTTCTTCTCGCTTATCACTGTTTTCTGGTTGTTTTGAGATTCTGCCTGATTTTCTAAGTCAATTGCGTTCTTTATTAACATCTCATTTATGTATTTTTCTGTTTCCTGCACACTGTATCTCATATCACATACAGTCTTAATAATTTTTAGCTGAAGCTTTTCATCCTGCACCTTAAGAAGAGCTCTTGCATGTCTCTCTGATAAGCCATATGAACATATTATTTTCTTAATCATCGGAGGAAGCTTTAATAATCTTATTTTATTTGCAATTGCAGATTGACTCTTGCCAACCTTGCGCGCTATTTCCTCCTGAGTCAGACCATATTCCATAATGAGGCAAAGATAACCTTCTGCTTCTTCAATAAAACTCAGATTCTCTCGTTGAAGATTCTCAACAAGAGCAAATATAGCGCTATCATTTTCAGAAATGTTATAAATGATAGCGGGAATTGTTGTTAGCCCTGCGATCTTTGCAGCTCTCAGCCTACGTTCTCCGGATACAAGCTCATATGTAGGGATCATCTCGCCCATACATCTTACAGTAATAGGTTGGAGCACGCCATGTTGCTTAATTGAGTTTGCCAGATCATACAGACTTGTTTTGGCAAACTCTTTTCTTGGTTGTAGCGGATTTGCTCTGATTCTCTCTATTGGAATCTCAACAATCAGCTCATCTCTCATTGAGTATGAATATAATTTCTTTGCGTTATTTCCGTCAGTCATTTTAAAACCTCCCGTTCAATATTTGATTGACACAGGAGGTTTATACGATACTTTTTATGAAAAATAAATACTTTCACCCTTTCCGGGAAATACTTTCGACCGACTTGCACGCCACTTTTTCGACAAAATTCGACTCGTTATAAGGGTTTTTTAGTAATAATAGCGGTGTTTCGGGGATAACGAGTCGGTAAAATGTTGGTCTTTTTCACCAAAATGTTACGGTGAGTTATTACCTGATTTTCCACTTTTAGGTCATATTTTTCTTCTCCGATCAAGTATCCACAAAGTGCTTTTAGAGCATAACTGTACGACGGTTCATCGCCCAGACCTTTCATACTTATAAAGATGCCACCAACCTTAACAAACGGCATACAATATTCAAGCAAGCTATTTAACGGAGCTACGGCTCTTGCTGTTGCAGCATCGTACTGCTCTCGGTGTTCAGGATTGCGACCAAGTTCTTCTGCTCTTGTCTGTATCGTTTTGATACCTGTCAGCGACAGCAACGAAATAACCTCATCAAGGAATCTTATTCTCTTGCCGGTTGAATCAATGAGACAAATATTAATATCCGGACACATAATTTTCACAGGAATCCCCGGAAAGCCTGCGCCGGTGCCCACATCTATCAACGAAGAAACATTATATTCACGCAGTGCCGGAATTATGCTAACGCTGTCAACAAAATGTTTCACAATAAACTCTGCCTCATCAGTAATTGCGGTAAGATTCATAACTTTATTCTTTTCTAACAGGAAATTCATGTATTTTTCCAGCTGTAGAATCTGTTCTTCAGTTACTTCAATATCAAACTGTGAAAAGCCTTCGATAAGCAGTCTTTTATTTTCTTCAGTCATTTTTTATTTCTCCTGTAGGATTCTGGTTAAAATATATCAGCAGAGCAGTAATATCTGCCGGAGATACTCCCGTAATTCTACCTGCCTGACCAATTGTCTCAGGTTGAATTTTTGTAAGCTTCTCTCTTGCTTCTAAGCTGATATTGATTATTTTGCCATAGTCAAAGTCAATAGGCAGCGCCCTGCCCTCTGTTTTTTTGAATTGTTCAATTTGAGAAAGCTGGCGTTTTATATATCCTTCGTATTTTACAGTAATCTCAATCTGTTCAATCTCACGGAATGACAACTTTTTCCTGTCATTTTTTGGATGTGCTATATCCTCAATTGTACAAACATCGCTATACTTAATTTCCGGTCTTCTGAGTAATTCCAGCAAAGATGTGTTGCCACTCTTTATTGCTGTAGTACCCAAATTTTCAATATACTCATTAATCTGTGCAGACGGAGCGATATGTGTTTGGGCAAGACGCTCTGTTTCACGTGAAATATTTTCCATCTTTTCACAGAATTTGTCGTATCTTTCCTTTGAAATAAGGCCAACATCATATCCAATCTTTGTCAATCTTGCATCAGCATTATCCTGTCTGAGAATCAATCTGTATTCTGATCTTGCAGTCATCATTCTGTAAGGTTCTTTCGTTCCCCTTGTAACAAGATCATCTATCAAAACACCAATATATGCTGTGGCACGATCAATAATAATCGGCTCTTTACCTGCTAATTTGCGGGTTGCATTAATGCCTGCCACCAGTCCCTGTCCGGCAGCTTCTTCGTAGCCTGAAGAACCATTGATCTGTCCTGCACAGAATAAACCGCTTACCAGGCGGCTTTCTAATGACAGTTTTAATTCTCTTGCGTCTATTGCGTCGTACTCAATAGCATATGCAGGACGCATAACACTGGCATTTTCCATTCCAATTATTGTATGTATGAAAGCAAGCTGTACATCTTCAGGCAAACTGGAAGAAATTCCCTGCATATACATTTCCTGGGTATCGCTTCCCATAGGCTCCAGAAACATCTGATGTCTTTCCTTATCAGCAAATCTAACAACTTTATCCTCTATTGACGGGCAATATCTAGGGCCTACACCCTCAATATCTCCGTTAAAAAGAGGTGATCTATCAAGATTAGCCTTAATAATATTATGAGTTTCTTCTGTTGTATGGGACAAATAGCAAGGCACCTGCTCCAAATCACTCTTATACTCATCAAAAGAGAAAGAAAATGGTTGATCATCTCCATATTGAGGCTCCATTTTATCAAAATTAACTGATCTTCTGTTAATTCTTGGTGGTGTTCCTGTTTTAAATCTTACAATTGTATGACCTAGTTCTGCTAAACAATCTGATAGCTTATTTGCCGGGAAATGGCCATCAGGGCCACTATTTCGACTATATTCACCGATAATAATCCTGCCTTTTAGATATGTTCCGGTGCATGCAATAGCACATTTACATTTATATATGCCTCCCAGATGAGTCTTTACAGCTGTTACGTATAATTTTCCGTTTTCATCTCTTTCTGTAAGCACATCTGTTATCTCCGCTTGTTTTAAATCAAGATTTTCCTGACTTTCCAGAGCGTTTTTCATATACATCTGATATCTGCGCCTGTCTATCTGTGCTCTTGGAGAGTAAACTGCCGGTCCTTTTGCTTTATTTAGCAATTTTGTTTGAATAGCATTAATATCTGCCGCTCTTCCCATCTCGCCACCCATCGCGTCTATCTCTCTGACAAGCTGGCCCTTAGCCGTACCACCTATACTGGGATTGCACGCCATATTAGCAATACTGTCAATATTAACTGCAAATATTACCGTTTTATAGCCAAGTCTGGCTGCTGCCAGCGCGGCTTCACATCCGGCATGACCTGCACCTATAACCGCAACATCATAACTATCATAATATTCGTAATATTTTTTTTCCATTTTCTACCACTGCTTTCTTTATAAAGCTCTGTATTTATTTACCAAGACAAAACTTACTGAAAATAGTCTCAACAACATCTGCTTCAATTGATTTTCCGGTAATCTTTTCAAGGAATTTACCACATTCCCATATGTCATACGATATACAATCAATTGGCATACCACTTTTATAACTTTCTTTCGCTTTAGAAATTGCATCAATACTATTATCAAGAAGCTGTTTGTGCCTCTCACTTGTAATGATATTTTCATTATTCAGGTAAACACCTTTTTCTGTGAAAATCTTCCTGAATCTGTCATAGATACTCTCTATTCCTGAATTAGATAATATAGATACTGTAAGAGGATCATATTGTGAAAATTCTTTTACATAATTTTCTAATGTTTCATTATCTACAAGGTCAGTTTTATTGATGATAACCATTACCGGTATGTTATATTCTTTTATAAGATTGGAAAGTGATTCGTTCTCATCTTTACTATTGCAGGAAGCATCAATTACATAAAGCATAAGATCCGAATCAGAAATTGCATTATATGATCTGTCAACACCGATTTTCTCAACAATATCTTCTGTCTCACGCAATCCCGCCGTATCAGTAATTATAATCGGTATCCCATCAACATCAATTGTTACATCTATAATATCTCTCGTTGTTCCGGGAATATCTGTAACAATTGCTCTGTCACTGCCGCAAAGAACATTTAACAAAGAAGATTTTCCTGCGTTTGGTTTTCCGGCAATAGCAATCTTAAAACCATCTTTGATTATCTTTCCACGGGAATATGTTGCTGCCATGGAGCATAGCTTTGTTTCAATACTCTCCAATGTTTCCAATGCTTGTCTTGCTGTGTCTTCTTCCATTTCATATTCCGGATAATCTATTGCAACTTCGATTTGTGCAAGACACAATCCTAATTTTTCACAAATCTCATTAAGTTCTCTATCGAGGCGACCGGATAACTGGTTTATTGCTGCCTTATGAGCCTGACTGGTCTTTGCATTAATCAAATCCATTACTGCCTCAGCTCCGGACAAAGCTATTCTTCCATTAAGGAACGCTCTCTTTGTAAATTCTCCTGGTTCTGCCGGTCGTGCACCATTCTTATATACTAATTTCAGAACAGATTGCATAACGGCATATCCTCCATGACAGTTTATCTCTACTACGTCTTCTGTAGTATATGAATTTGGACCTTTCATTAGAGTAAGCAAACATTCGTCGATTATTTGATCTTTATCTTTATCAATAATAAATCCATATTTTACCGTATGAGTAGACATGCGGGCAACAGTACCTGTCGCCCGCTTCTTATTTACAAATATCTTATCAGCGATTGTAATTGCATCTATACCGCTGATTCTAATAATTCCGATGCTACCACCACCGGACATAGTAGAAATTGCCGCAATAGTATCTTCAAAATATTGCTTCATATCTTCTTAACGTAAGGTTTTACTTTTACAACAACATAACGATTTGGCTCGTAACCTTGGCTCTCTGTAACAACATTTCTGTTTGTCTGGAGTGCCATATGAATAATTCTTCTATCGCAAGCCGGCATAGCGTCAAGTGCAACAGGTCTTTTATATTTCATAACTCTCTCTGCTGCTCTGTTTGCAATACTCTTTAATGTCTGTTCACGCTTTTTTCTGTAATCCATAACATCAATATTAACGCGAACATAGTTTTCTTTATCTTTATTTACCAGAGTATTTGCAATATAGTTAATAGCTTGCAATGTATCTCCATGCTTTCCTATTAAATGTGCAACATCATTTCCTGTAATCGCTACATCAATAACTTTTTCATCATTTCTTACTGTTTCAAAAAATTCATACTTCGGATAATCATCTTCTGATCTTGATCTATTAATAATCTCATCAAGAAATGCTGCAACTATTTTTGTGTCAGAAATATTTGCAGTTACCTTTACCTTAGCGCCTTTGCCTCCGATAAAACCTAATACTGCTTTACTTCCTTCTTCTAATATCTCAACATCTGCATCTTCAAGCTCTATTTCTAATTCTGCCAAAGCCATCTGAATTGCTTCATCAACTGTTTTTGCCTCTTTTATTACTGATTTAGACATTTATAACACTTCCTTCTTTCTTCTTGCTCACAAAGACTTTCTTAATAAGAATAAGCTGTATTATGCCAAAAATATTTCCGAGAGCCCAATACAAACCCAATCCCGATGGAACCATAAACGAGAAGGCTAATGTCATGAGTGGCATAATTTTCATCATTCCACTCATTGGATTCTTCTTCTCTTCTTTTCCTTTCTTATTACCTTGTGCCATCTTTGTTGACAAATATTGCTGTAAATATGTGGACACAATTGTCACAATCGGAATAAACAATAGAGGAACATATAATTTGGGATTAGCTGCTATTACTTTAGGATTCCATGCAGGGACCACATCAAGTTGAAAAAGTCCCAGGAAATTCATATTAATCGCTTCAGCACTTATATACTTAATAGGTTCTCTGATAATTCTGTATAACGCCATGATTAACGGAAGCTGCAATAATAAAGGTAAACAACCGCTTAATGGGTTTACGTTATACTTTTGATATAATTTTTGCTGTTCTTCTTGCTGTTTCTGTTTATCGTTAGGATAACTGTTCTTTATTTCTTCTAATTTTGGTGTCAGCTCTTGCTGTTTTTCAAGACTCTTTTGTTGATTGTAGGTAAGTGGAAATAAAAGAAGCTTTGTAATGAATGTAAACAAAACCAACGCCAGACCGTAATTGTCAAACGCTAGGAAATTGTATATAAAATTCATTAATACACCAAATGGTTTAGCTATAAAATCCATACTATCTCCGTCACTTTACAGGATCATATCCACCTTTACAAAATGGATTGCACCTTAATATCCTGTATATAGCCATAGCGCCACCTTTAAGTGCGCCATATTTTTCAATTGCCTGAATTGCATATACTGAACACGTTGGATAAAACCGACAACAAGGAGCTTTCATCGGAGAAATATTTTTTCTGTAGAAATTAATAATAGCTAAAAGTACCTTTTTCAATTAATTTTCCTCCAATATAAAGTCCTACTGTATTTTCATTGCTTGTACAATATATAAAATATCATCTTGAAGCTCTTGAAACGACGGAATATACTCTGCCCTTAACTTGCGATTAGAATTTACTGCAACACGATGAGACGGTTTGACATAAAAAACAAAATCATAACCTTGAAAATTTTCATCAATACTGAGACGAAATATCTCTCGTATTACTCTTCTCATCCTGTTGCGCTGTACAGCATTGCCAACTTTCTTAGCAGTCACAATACCAATTCTATTATCATCACTTTTATTGGCAAGAACATAAACCGTAACATACTTTCCGGATTTATATTTGCCGCTCTTATATGCCTTTCTGAATTCTGAATTCTTTTTTATAGATTCAGGCATACTCTTCCTCACTTATGATGAAATTAAGCAGATAATACTTTTCTGCCCTTCATACGTCTTCTCTTTAATACTTTTCTACCATTTGCAGTAGCCATTCTTGCTCTGAAACCGTGAACCTTGCTTCTCTGTCTTTTTTTCGGCTGATAAGGTCTAATCATCACCGACACCTCCTTCTTAAGTAAAACATAAATAAACCAATAAAATCGGGCCTTTTGTTTTAGACAAAAGTACTCGTTATTATATCCCTAAAGTCTTTTATTGTCAATGAAAATGAATTTTTCACAATAGAAAAAATTTTTATTTTTTTTTTATTTTATGAAATCACAAGATGTTGTATTTTCATTTTTTTGTTTATACAAAAACTTGTGAAAATTCAGTAAAATAGAGGATTTTTCACACTTTATTAAAAAAATTTACCCCCTTGCAATGTTTATATATTTTCTGTTATATTAGGTTAGCGCTTAATGTTTAATCTTAATTATACGATTTACCGAGCAGATATACTAAAGATAAATTATTGTTATTTTACTAAAGACAAGCACTATTTTTGGAGGAAGTATTATGGATTACACCGAAAATCAGCTTTGTCAGCTTTGGAATGATTGTAAGCTTTCTATAAAAAAACAACTGACAGACTTGCAATACAATACATATATTGAACCGGTTACTCTTATTGCTGTTGAAAATGCCACAGCTCATTTTGGTGTACCGTCAGAATTTTTAATTTCTGCTATCGAAAATAATTATTTTAATATAATAAAAAATGAATTTATTGAAGCCATGAAAATGTATGTGACAGTACAATTTCATTTAGAAGGCACATATAAAAGAGAAACACCTACAGATATAAATACAGATGGTAAACAATCTCTACTTGCAGATAAACAAGAAAAAGCTAATCTTAACCCAAAATATACTTTTGATTCTTTCATTATAGGTAATAGTAATCGAATGGCTTATGCTGCAGCTATAGCTATATCAAATGATCCCGGAAATGCATATAATCCTTTGTTTATTTATGGACAATCCGGACTTGGGAAAACTCACTTATTACATGCTATAGGAAATAAGATTCTCTATAATGATCCAAGGAAAAAGGTTTTATATATCCCTACAGAAAAATTTACAAACGGATATATAAGTTCTATCAGAAACAATACAAATGAAGAGTTTATTAAGAGTCTGACTGAAATTGACGTTCTTCTTATTGACGATATTCAATTTATTTCCGGTAAGGAAAGTACACAGGTAGAGTTTTTCCATATATTTAACACTTTATATGAACATAAAAAACAAATTGTTATATCAAGTGACAGTCCTCTTAATGAAATACAATTACTCGCTGAAAGATTAAGAACAAGATTTGCATGGGGATTGATTACTGATATCCAAGCTCCTGACTTTGAAACAAAAGTAGCTATTCTTGGAAAAAAAGCTTCTGAAAACAACTTAGAAGTTGATAATGAGATACTTGACTATATTGCATATTCTACCGGAAACAATATAAGAGAACTAGAAAGCGTTATTAATAGTCTTACAATGTCCTTAACACAAGGAGGAGAAATATCTCTTTCTTTGGCAAAAAATGCTTTAAAACATTTACAATGTAATGAAGTACATGAAATATCTGCAAGTGTAATTATTGACTGTGTATCGAGATTTTTTAACATAAGTATTGAAGATATCCTTTCAAAAAAGAGAACAAAAGAACTTGTTCATCCAAGGCAGATATCTATGTATCTTTGCAGGACTCTTACTGATATGTCATATCCTGATATTGGAGCAACATTTAATGGAAGAGATCATACAACTGTTATGTATGCGTGTGAACAAATCGCAAAACAAGTTGAGATTAACCCAGATCTTAAGTTAACAATGGAAGAACTTAAGAAAAGTATTAATATTAACTTATCCACAGATTTCTGTTGATAAGTGGATAAACCCCTGTGGATAACTATGTGGATGAAATGTGGAAAACTTTAAAATTTTTTTTACCTGTGGATAATGTGGATAACTTTTTTAGGTTATCCACAAACTTATACACAAGAAAAAAGCCCGTAAATACTGACTAAAAATGACTTTTCCACAGTTTCCACAACATATATTATCACTATCATCAAAAATAAATATATGATATAATATATAAAAATTATATACACATTAGCGGAGGCACAAAATGAAATTTACTTGTAATAAAGATAACTTAATTGAATGTATTAACATAGTACAAAAAGCAATTCCTTCTAAGTCATCAATTAATATTTTAGAATGTATGCTTATTGAAGTAGGGGAAGAACTTCGTTTCACAGGTAGTGATGGGGATTTTGGTATTGTATATGAAATACCGGGAATAATAGAAGAAATAGGAAGTATTATTGTTAATTCAAAAACCTTTGGAGATATTATCAGAAAGCTTCCTGATATATATGTGACTATAGAATCTGTTGATGATAATACAATATCTATTACAAGTAGAAATGCGAATTATAAAATAAATGTTTTCAATAATGAAGGATATCCACCGGTAGAATTTATTGATAATACTAACGAATTCAGATTAAATGAGTCTACACTTTGTAATCTGGTAAAACAAACATCTTTTGCTGCTTGTTTAGAAGATAAGCGAGTTATATTAAAAGGTGTATTTATGGAGCAAAAGGATAAAAAGCTTAATTTTGTTGCCATTGACGGATATAGACTTGCTTTGAGATATACAGAAGTAGAAGATAATCGTGAATTTGGTGTGATTGTTCCTACTAAAATTCTTAATGAACTTGCAAAATCAATAAAAGGCGACGATGAAATAATTAAGTTTTGTTGTAATGATAATCAGATTATGTTTTATAATGATAAGTTTAGAATGATATCTAAGCTATATAAAGGAGATTATGTTGATTATAAGAAAATGTTTCCTAAGGAATATAAAACAACTTGTAAGATAAAAACAAAAGAGTTGCTTGATTCATTTGAGAGAGCTCAGCTTGTTATGAAAGATGAAAGAAAATATCCTTTATCAGTAAAATTTACAAAAAATGATGAAGTTATCGTTTACATAAACGCTGAAAATGGAGTTTTGAGAGAAGTAATTAATGCAGAAGTGTCAGGAGAAGAAATTGAGCTTGGTCTTAGTATTAAGAATGTTATAGAATGTTTGAGAGTAATAAATGATGAGGAAATTGTTATTTCTCTTACATCTGCGGTAGGACCTTGTGTAATAAATGGTGTGAATGATAAAGAATTTATTTTCTTAACAATGCCGGTAAAATTAAACAAGGCAAGATAAATTTTAATAAATGTATGTCAGTAGTATTCATTTAAATAATTTCAGAAATTATAAATCGTTTGATTTAGAACTTTCAGACGGTGTTACTGTTTTTTACGGAAAAAACGGCTTAGGGAAGACTAACATTCTCGAAGCTGTTTTTTTGTCTGTCATTGGTAAATCTTTTCGTAATTGTAAAGATGTTGATCTTATAAAATATGGTGAAAATGATTATTTTACAGAAATTAAGGTATCAGACGATATTACAGAAAATATATCGATAAAATATGAAAAAAACAAGGAAAAATACGTAAAAGTAAATGGTTTTTATTTAAGAAAATTAGGTCACTTAATGGGAAATTTACTTTCAGTTATTTTTTCACCGGAAGATTTGCAATTAATAACAGAAGGACCGTCAGAAAGAAGAAAATTTATGGATATTGCAATATCACAACTGAGTCCGTCATATTATTTTGATTTATTACAATTTAATAAAATATTAGCTCAAAAAAATAGTTTATTAAAAAAAATAAAGTATCAGAATGCTAAAGAAGATAAGGTATTTCTTGAAGTATTAAATGATCAGATGTCAGATATTGGAAGTAAAATAATATGTAAAAGAAATGAATTTATTAATGAAATCAGCGTGTTAGCATCAAAAAATAATGAAAAAATATCAGGTAAAGAGATATTGGATATACAATATGATTCCGGAAGTTTCGGTGATGAATATATTTATGAAACTAACTTAACAGACATAAAAGAAGTTAGAGAAAAATTGTTTAATGTAATGAGTTCAAAATCAGAAAAAGAAATAGAAAGAGAAATTTCATATATTGGACCACATAGAGATGATATAATCTTCAAATTAAACCAAAATGATATAAAAAGATTTGGATCTCAAGGGCAGAAAAGGACTGCTGTGTTAGCTCTAAAAATGGCTGAAATAGAGATTTTGCGTGAAAAATCAGGAAGAAAACCAATATTTTTATTAGATGATGTTTTATCAGAACTCGATATACAAAGACAAAGGGCACTGATAGAAAGCTTGAGAGATATTCAAACTTTAATCACATGCACTCATATAGATAATACTTTAGAAAAGTATTCAGGATATAAGGCAGTCTCTTTGGAAAAACTAATTGAAAAAAACAGCTTAAAATGATACAATAAACTAGTTGAGGTATATTTTTTTGGAGGGTCAGTATGTTTTTACATATTGGTGAAGATGTAACTATATATAAGTCAGATATTGTAGGTATATTCGATATGGAAAAGACAACTACAACAAAAGAAACAAGAAATTACCTTAATGGGATAGAAAAAGAAATAATTTATGTTTCTGAAGAGGATCCAAAGTCATTTATTGTGGTTAATGAAGAAGGTAGTGAGAAAATTTACATTTCACCTATATCTGTTGCCACATTAAAAGAAAGATTGTTAAGGAGTACATTATGGCAGACGAAAATATGACAAATGCAAGCAATTCGTATAATGAAAATGATATCCAGGTATTGGAAGGTCTTGAAGCAGTAAGAAAAAGACCGGGTATGTATATTGGTACTACTTCCATAAGAGGACTTCATCATCTTGTTTATGAAATTGTTGATAATAGTATAGATGAGGCATTAGCTGGCAGATGTGATACAATAAGAGTAACTATTAATAGTGATAATTCTATTACTGTTGAAGATAATGGTGCTGGTATTCCCGTTGGTATTCATAAACAAATGGGTATTCCTACTGTTGAAGTTGTTCATACAGTTCTGCATGCAGGAGGTAAATTTGGTGGCGGAGGATATCAGGTATCGGGCGGTTTACATGGTGTAGGTGCATCTGTAGTAAATGCTTTATCTGAATATCTTGAAGTTGAAGTAAAACGTGAGGGTCATGTACATTATCAGAGATATGAACGTGGACATACTGTATCTCCACTAAAAATCATAGGTGATACAAGTGAAACAGGTACAATTACCACATTTAAACCTGATGCAACAATATTTGAAGAAACAGTATTTGATTATAATACTTTATTAGTTCGTTTTAGAGAAATGGCATTTTTAAATGCCGGAGTAAAAATTATACTTGTAGATAATAGAGCAGAAGAAGCTAATGAAGTCACTCTTCATTATGAGGGCGGTATCAGATCATATGTAGAATATCTTAATAGAAAAGAGAATGTTCTACATCCGGAGCCAATTTATATAACCGGATCAAAAGATAAGTCAATCGTCGAGATTGCAATGCAGTATAATGACTCTTATGTTGAAAATATTTATTGTTATGCAAATAATATTATTAATCCAGATGGTGGTACACACTTGACAGGTTTTAGATCTGCATTAACAAAAGTATTTAATGATTATGGCAAATCACATGGATTCTTAAAAGAAAAAGATAAGAATCTTGCAGGCGAAGATGTAAGAGAAGGTTTGACTGCAATTATATCAGTAAAGCTGGAAAATCCACAGTTTGAAGGACAAACAAAGGAAAAACTTGGTAATAGTGATATAAGAACACTAGTTGAGAAAGTTGTTAATGAAAAACTTGAAGTTTTCTTTGAAGAAAATCCTGCAATTGTTAAGGAAATATTTGATAAATGCCTCACTGCCGCAAGAGCAAGAGAGGCTGCAAAGAGAGCACGTGAGAGCACAAGAAAATCTGCTCTGGAATCGACTTCTCTTCCTGGTAAACTTGCAGATTGTTCAGAAAAAGACCCAGCATTATGCGAAGTTTTCATAGTGGAGGGAGATTCAGCCGGAGGATCTGCAAAAGTTGGTAGAGAAAGAGAATTCCAGGCAATACTTCCGTTATGGGGTAAGATGCTCAATGTTGAAAAGTCCAGAATTGACAAAGTGTATACAAACGAAAAGCTTCTGCCTGTAATTTTAGCATTAGGAGCAGGTGTAGGACCGGAATTTGATCCTGCAAAGCTTAGATATCATAAAGTAATTATTATGGCCGATGCGGATGTAGACGGATCACATATCAGAATGCTTCTTATGACATTCTTCTATAGATATATGAAACCATTGATTGAAAATGGATATTTATACTTAGCACAGCCGCCGCTTTATAAGATTGAAAAGGGTAAAGAATTTTGTTATGCATTTAATGATGAAGAGCTCGGCAAGAAAATTGAAGAAAAAGGCTGGAGTCGAAATGATAAGAACCTTAATATTCAAAGATTCAAAGGTCTTGGAGAGATGCCTCCGGGAGAACTTGGTATAACAACAATGAATCCAAAGACAAGAACAATGCTTAGAGTTACTTTAGAAGATGCTGCCGCGGCAAATGAAATTTTTTCAGATCTTATGGGTGAAAAGGTTGAGCCAAGAAAAGATTTTATATATGCAAATGCAAAATTTGCAGAAAACCTTGATATATAAAATTGTTTCACGTGAAACAATTTTGATTGAGTACTAATAAGTACGGAAAGGTCAAAGATTGTTATGACAAAAATTATTGCTGTAGCGAATCAAAAGGGTGGGGTTGGTAAAACCACAACATCTATAAATTTAAGTGCTTGTGTAGCTCACAGAGGTAAAAAGGTATTACTAATCGACCTTGATCCACAGGGAAATGCCTCAACAGGACTTGGAATTGATAAAAGAACAACAAATTTTTCTATATATGATGTTCTGATTAATGACGAATCGATAAAGAATGTGGTAATGGCAACACCTCAGGAAAACTTATCTATTTGTCCGGCAAGCATGAATCTTGCAGGTGCAGAAATAGAGCTTGTGAGCTTAATATCAAGAGAATCAAGACTTAAAACTGCATTAGAAGAAGTAAATGATGTGTATGATTATGTTTTTATTGATTGTCCGCCATCTCTTGGTTTGCTTACTCTTAATGCTCTTACCGCAGCACATACAGTTTTAGTACCAATACAGTGTGAATATTTTGCATTAGAAGGATTATCACAGTTAATGGATACTGTTAGACTAGTGCAGAAACACTTAAATAAGAAGTTGCAGGTAGAAGGTGTTGTATTAACAATGTTTGATCCAAGAACAAATCTTTCTGTAGAGGTTGCAGAAGAAGTTCGCAAGCATTTTACTAATAAAGTATATCAAACATTGATTCCGAGAAATGTTCGATTAAGTGAGGCCCCAAGTTACGGATTGCCAATAATAATGTATGATGCATCATCCAAGGGAGCAGTTGCATATCTTAATCTGGCAGATGAATTAATTGCCACTACATAAAAATGAGGAGAAGTTAACTATGGCTATGAAAAAACAAGCACTTGGTAAGGGACTTGGCGCCTTATTAGCAAATAATATAGAAAATGACAATAATAAGAATGTACTCGATGTAAGTATCTCCGATATAAAACCGGGAAAAGGACAACCGAGAAAAACATTTGATAAGGAAAAATTAGAAGCATTAGCTGCTTCTATTAAAGAACACGGCATAATACAGCCTCTTATAGTTAGTAAAGAAGGAAATACATATTATATAATCGCCGGAGAAAGAAGATGGCGTGCTGCTGCTTTGGCAGGTCTTAAAACAGTACCGGTAATAGAGAAAACAGTAACAGATAAAGAATATATGGAAGTAGCGCTGATTGAAAATATACAGCGCGAAGATTTGAACCCTATAGAAGAAGCGCAAGCTTATGCCAAACTTATAAACGACTATGATATGACACAGGAAAAGTTATCTGCTGTTGTTGGTAAGAGCCGTTCCGCAATTGCAAACACATTAAGGTTATTGAATTTTGATAATGAAATAGCCCAGATGATAATATCAGGCGAATTAACTCCGGGACAGGCGCGGCCAATATTAGCATTGCCGGATAATAAAAAACAGATTAATGCAGCAAAATACATAATTGAAAATGATTTTAGCGCAAGACAGGCAGAAAATTATATAAAAGAGCTGCTGTCTGAAAAGCCTGAAAAGAAAAAAGAAGAGAAGAAAGAAAAGACAATTAATCCTGATATTGCAGAAGTAAATCAAAGATTGCAATCTGCCCTTGGCACTAAAGTATCATTAGAAGACAAGAATAATAAAGGAAAAATTGTAATCGAATATTATTCTTCTGATGAAAGAGAAAGATTGATAGAACTCATTACAGGATTAAAATAAGGAATTAATATATGGAAAAGCTCTATGTTATATGTGGAATACTTGCTTTGGGATTGATTGTAGCCTTTGTTTTTATTCTCAGTCTTAGTAGTAAACTGAATAAAATGAAAAAAGAACAAAAAAAATTAGAAGATGAAATGGGAAATGAATCAATTGAAAAACTTTTAATTAAAAGTATCTCAAAACAGGAAAATATTTTACAAGAAATAAGCAAAATAAAGTTTGATATAGAAAATCTTGAAGAAAAGCAAAAACATTGCTTTGATAAGGTAGAAATAGTCAGATATCCGGCTTCAAGTGAGATAGGACCAAAGCTTAGTTATTCTGTAGGATTAACAAATGAAGTAGATGATGCCTTGATAATAACAGGGTTGCATTATAGACAGGGACTTCAAGTTTATTATAAACAAGTAAAAGAAGGAGTTCCTGAAATTGAATTGTCGGAAGAGGAAAAATCTGTAGTCAGAAGAAATAAAGCAGATTATGTAATGGGAAAGAAGTAAGTATCATGTTATTTTTCAACAAGAAAAAGGAAGAAAATAGATGGTTAATTGTAGGTCTGGGTAATCCCGGACCTGAATATTCTTTTACAAGACATAATTGTGGATATCTTGTTATTGATGAGATTATAAAATTATTTGAAAAAGACGGTTATAATCCTGTATCGAAAAGTAAATTTAAGGGAAAATATTGGGAAATACCATATAAGGATCAAAAACTTGTTTTGTTAAAGCCTGAAACTTATATGAATAATAGCGGAGAAAGTATTCAGGAGGCAATGCACTGGTATAAACTCACACAAGAAAGATTAATTGTAATTTATGATGATCTTGACATAGAATTTGGTACTATAAGAGTCAGAGCAAAGGGTAGTGCAGGGACGCATAATGGTATGAAATCTGTTATTGAACATACCGATAATAATATTTTCACAAGAGTAAGAGTTGGCATCGGTGGCACACATAAGAATAGAGAAACCATTAAATTTGTTTTGAGTGACTTTACAAAAGAAGAGGAATCTGAAATAAATAAGACATTTCAGAAAGCTGCTGAGGCGGTTTTGTGTATTATTGATCATGGAACTGAGCGTGCAATGTCAAAATATAACGGCTAAGTTATGAATAAAATAATTGAAATTCTTAAAAATTCAATAAAAATACAGGAATATGGTAGTAAATATCGTTCAGAAGGATCAAAAATCAGGCTGGATAATGTTTCTTTAAGTGCATATTGTTATGTTAATAAATGTATTAATCAAAATAATAAATTTGTATTTATAGCACAAAATGAATATAAGGCAAAGAAGGCTTTTCAGGATTTTTCTGCTATTTATGGAGAAGAGAACATTATCTATTTTCCGGAAAATGAATATATGCTTTACGATGTTTCTGCAAGAAGCACACAGATATATTGCAGGAGAGTAAAGTGTTTGTATGATATTTTAGGTGGCAAATGGCAAGGTCTTGTTATCACACCGGCGGCAATAAGCCAATGGTTACCGGCTCCTGAACAATTACAAAATAAGGAAATTATTCTGAGAAGCGGGCAGGTTGTAGAGTTACGACAGCTTACTAGAAAACTGGTTGAAAGAAATTACAGAAAAGTACCGACAATAGATGGCATGGGACAATTTGCTGTCAGAGGAGATATAGTTGATATTTTCCCTCATGGAGAAGAAAATCCTTATAGAATTGAATTTTTTGATGATGAAATAGACACAATCCGAACATTTGATGTTATTACTCAGCGTACAACAGCGAGAGTTGATGAGCTATATATATTGCCTGATAATGAGTGCTGCATCTGGTCTGACGAACACGCGCAAAGAGTAAAAGCTGCTATCCAAAAGGATCTGGAAAAATATGATAACAAAAGCAGCATTTATACCAGAGTATCAAAAGACATAGAAAAAATAGAAAAATATAAGGTTTTTGAGGGATATGATAGATATATTCCATATATAATTGAAAATAAATATACTATATTTAATTACACGGGAAGAGTTCCGGTTATTGTGGATAACTACAACGGTATATGCGACACTCTGGAAAATACTGTCAAGGAACATACCAAAATATGTAACACAATCAACGAAAGCAACGGTATCCTCAGTAAAACTTACAATATGTACATGACTGTACCGGAGCTGGAGGAAATAATAGAAAATTCTTACTACAGTATCACATTTTTAAATGAATTTTATGGTACAGATGATTGGTTATCCTGTGAAAATATTAATTTAAACTATATAAGCAGTGATTCTTTTTGTACAAATATTGATTTAATGCTTGATAAGTGTAATGAATTAGTAGATTCAAAATACAAAGTATACATTTTCTCTCAATCAGAAGGAAATATAAAACGATTTAAGCAACTAAAAGAGGACGGCAAGTTATCTCTATTGGTTGAGAATTTGCTTGCAAAACAGGAAATTTCTTCCGGATTCATATGTGACGACATTAAGCTGGCTATTTTCACAGATAATTCCATTTTCAAAATTCAAAGAGCAAAGACAAAGAAGAAGCTTAAAGGGGCGGCGATTACAAGCTTTGCAGATATTGAACCGGGAGATCTGGTAGTCCATAATGTACATGGTATAGGCAGATTTGAGAAAATTGAGTGCGTTGTCGTTGAAAATGTAAGAAAAGATTTTATAAAGATTAATTATCGTGATGATGGAGTCTTATACGTACCCACACATCAACTAGACAGTCTTGAGAAATATATTGGGCCAGAGGAAAGAGAACCAAAGCTTAATAAATTGGGTACGGAGGAATGGAACAAAACTACCGCAAAGGTCAAAGCATCGCTTAGAACGTATGCAAAGGAACTTGTTGAATTGTATGCAAAGAGATCTCAAATCAAGGGACACGCTTTTAGTAAAGACACTGTATGGCAAAGAGAATTTGAAGAAGCTTTTGTTTATGACGAAACAGACGACCAGTTACGCTGTAGCAGTGAAATAAAAGCTGATATGGAACTGTCAAGGCCGATGGATCGTTTATTATGTGGAGATGTAGGTTACGGAAAGACAGAAGTAGCGTTAAGAGCTGTATTTAAGGCTGTTTGCGACGGAAAGCAGGTGGCTTTCCTGGTACCTACAACAGTCCTGGCACAGCAGCATTATACTAATTTCTTGTCAAGATTTGCTGAGTTTCCAATAACTGTAGATTATTTGTGCCGGTTCAGGACAGCGACAGACAAGAAAAAAATCATAGAAAATCTTAAAACAGGTAAAATTGACGTTCTGGTAGGTACACATAGTATAATTCAGGATAAAATACGTTTCAAAGATCTGGGCTTGATTGTTATTGACGAAGAACAGCGCTTTGGCGTGCTGCATAAAGAAAAGCTCAAAGCAGAATATCCACAGGTGGATGTGCTTTCTATGTCAGCCACCCCTATTCCCAGGACACTCCATATGTCGCTTTCTGGTATCAGAGATATAAGTATTATTGAGGATCCGCCTAAAAATAGACAGCCGGTACAAACATATGTAGCGCCGTGGGACGAATCACTGATTAAAAACGCCATTTATCGTGAAATGGGTCGTGGAGGTCAGGTTTTTTACCTGTATAATAAGGTAAAATCAATGGATGAAAAGAAATTTATTATTTCGAATCTTGTGCCGGAGGCAAGGATAGCTATTGCTCATGGACAAATGGGCGAGGCAGTGCTGGAAAATATAATGAATGACTTCTATAATAAGGAATATGATGTGTTGCTATGCACTACGATTATTGAGTCCGGGCTTGATATGCCAAACGTTAATACTGTTATTGTTGAAGACAGTGATAGATTCGGATTGTCTCAGCTCTATCAGATACGAGGAAGAGTAGGCAGGTCCAAAACGCGAGCATATGCCTATGTTACTTACAAAAAAGACAAGAATTTAACAGAAATTGCAGATAAAAGGCTGAAAACTATACGTGATTTTACAGAATTTGGTTCAGGCTTTAAGATAGCACTGAGAGATTTGGAGCTTCGTGGTGCAGGCAGTGTCTTGGGGGAGAAACAGCATGGACAGATTGCTGCAATAGGATACGACACATATTGTAGATTATTGGACGAAGTAGTATGTGAAGAAAAAGGACAACCTGTGAAAAATAAGCCGGCTGTTAATGTTGAGTTCAGATTAAATGCGTATATTCAGGCAGAATATATTCCATCGCAGGAGGAAAGACTTGATATATATCAGAAAATTGCAAGGGTAGAGACAGAAGAAGATGCACTTGAGATGACTGATGAGTTAATTGATAGATATGGATATGTGCCTGATGTTGTAGAGAATCTTATTACAATATCAAGGATAAGATATCTTTGCCAGATATGTTCTATTGAATCAATTATGCAAAGATCTTTTGACGTACAATTTACAATGGCAGGGGGCAATAAATTGGTAAAACCTTTGCTATCTTCAAAAGATAAGGATATTTTGGCGGAGATTCTGGACTTTATGACAAATCTGTCAAAAAATCGGCATTGTAAAAATGATTAAATGATAGTATAATAGCCTGTACGACTGATTATCTTTAATTTGTTGAGAAATTATATAAATACAATTGATAAAGGCAGGTATGAAAAACATGGCCGCAAATGCGAAATTTCAAAAAAAGAAGAAGAAAGGATCCTACGACAATAAGCTTATAATTTGGCTTAGTGTAGGACTTGCTGCTTTTGTAGCACTCATTATTGGTATTTATTTTATTCTGACACTTACTACAGGCTTTATTGGTAAAGTTGATGGATACAAGATTTATGATTATGAATATAATTATTTCCTCCAGAATGTGCTTTCAGAAGAATATAGTGAGAATTTTGAAGAGCCAGAGGGCTATGAGGATATGACTGATGAGGAAATCAATAAATTATATGATGATTTCTGGACTGATAAGCGTAAGGCAGATTGTGCTCAGAAGGCTCTTGATGAAGCTCGTGAATTCAAAGCAATGTATTCACTTGCTGTTAAGAACGGACATAAGCTTAATTCAACAGAGAGAGCAGAGTTAAAGAATCAGATTGATACATACTACAATCTGTATCTGCAGTATGGTTATTCATCTGATATGATTCTTAATTACTTCTTCTTTGGTATGTCGCTTTCAGAATATAAAGATTATGCTATTCAACAGTCTGCTATTGAGAAATATAAGACAGTATTAAAAGAGAAATATGAAGCAACAGATGATGATCTGAGAGAGATTTATGAGAAAGATCCTGATTTCTACAGATTAGTATCTATTAGATATCTTCAAGTAAATAAGCCGAAGGAGCCATCTAAGCCTAAGGATTCTAACGGCAAGGAAATTACAGCAGATACAACAAATGCTGATGATAAAGCAAAATATGATAATTATTTAAAGGATTATAAGAAGTACGAAGATTCTCTTGCAGAAGCGAAAAAATTCGCAGAAGACGTTGTGGCTGCTTATAATGCAGGCAAGACATATACTGTAAAGAATGGTGATAAAGAAACAGAATACAAGACATTTGCTGATCTGGTAAAGGGAGAGTCCGATAGTAGCACATCAAGTAAAGATTCAGGTTTAGTTGAAGTTAATAGCGAATCAACTATTGCTGAAGCGCTCAAAGAATTCGCACTCTCAATGCAGTGGGATGAAGAGAGAAAGCAAATCATTAAGGTAGAAAAGAAAGATGAAGAGGAGTCAGATAAGAAAGAAGAATCTTCTGAGAATGAGTCAACAGAGAACGAAGATGCTGCTGCTCAGGCAGAGGGCGAAGAGTCAACAGAAGGAGAGGAATCTACTGAAGGAGACAACGCTACTGAAGAGGATAAGTTAGTTATCGAAGCTCCTATGACAGCACTTGAGATTATTGATACAGATGATGCATTCTATGTAGTACGCGCAGAAAATATTGAAGACTTTGATAATACAAAGGAATCTGAAGAAGGCGCTGCAGACAGCATCAAGGATACAATCAAGATTGAATGGTTAGAGGATGAAGCTGTTAAGGAATTAAAACAGATGGTTGCAAATGCCGGCTCTAAATTTGATGTTAAGGGCAAGAAGCAAGATAAGATCGACGAGATCCTTGCTAAACAGTTTTAATAACAGCAATTAAAATTCAGGTACGGCCTCAGCGTACGAAACGACACGACTACTGAGATTAACAGCCTCGCGGAGACAAATTTCCGCAGGCTGTTTTTTTATGTAATTATATACAAAAGCTGCGCAAAAACTATCACCAGCACCAACTGTTGATACAACTTTGCTATTTGGTTTATGTGAAAAAATGTATGAATCCGTATCTTTGTCATAAATAAAAGCGCCGTCTTTGTTCAGAGTAATTATAACAAGATGAATATTATATTTTTCAGCTAAGAACTTTGCTAAATATTCTTCGTTGTTGCTACTGCAGATACCAAGCTCTTCAAAGACATCAATTTCTTCTCGACTAACTTTGAGAATTGTACAATTATTCAAGCATTTCTCCACCATTGGCAAATTATAAAAATCACCACGAAAATTGATGTCACAAAAAATTTCTTTATATCTTTTATCACCATTTTGCAACAACAAATCTGCACACATGGCAGATGTATCATTTCTTTGAGAAAAAGTTCCTATATACAAAACATCGAAAATCCCTTGTTCAGCATCAATATCAGCATTATTTGCAAGAATATAATCAAACGCAACCCCTTCGGCTAGTTTATAAGAAGGGATACCATTTTCATCAACAGAAACATGACATGCACCGGTGGTGTACTCTTTATGAACAGAAACATATTTTGAAGATATACCGTATTTATGTATTTTATTCAGGGCTTCGTGACCTAAATCATCGTCTCCTACTGCGGTAACAAATGAAACATTTGCACCAAGTCTTGCTATATGTGCTGCGAAATTAAAAGCAGCTCCTCCAATAGCTCTGCCACCTAAAGATTCAGGAAAGAGGTCCCATAAAATATCACCAAATACAAGAACATTCATAAAGTAAATCCTCATAAATAATTTTTGACTATTATAACATAAAAAAATTATATTGACAGCTAAAATATTGTTAGTATAATTTGATAGTCGCTATCAAATTATACAAGAAAGAGATAAATAATATGGCAGAGCAGATATATAAAACAAAACAGAGAAGTATGATAATAAGTCTTTTTACCGAAAATTGTCACCAATGTTTTAGTTCAAAGGAAATAATTGAACAACTAAAGGGAAAGATAGGAGAAGCAACTGTTTATAGAATGCTTGTTAAGCTAAGTCGAGAGGGGATTCTTCAAAAATATATATCTGAAGATGGCAAAGGTTCGCTTTATCGCCTAAATGATTGCGATAGACAGGAAAATCATGCACATTTTCACCTAAGATGTAGCAATTGCGGTGAATTAGTTCATATGGACTGTCACATGATGGAAGAAATCAGTCAGCACTTGCGGTTGGCTCATGGATTTTATATAGATAATGCCAAGACTGTTTTATATGGAAAATGTGAAAAATGCGCAGACAGGGGAGCGTTACTGTGATGAGAAAGAGAAGTATAACCTTTATAATCGCTATTACTCTGTGCTGCATAATTGCATGTGGATTGCAAACTAGCTGTGAGAAAATAAAAAAAGACGGCAGAACAACCATAATATCAACTGTCTTTCCATCGTTTGATTTTGCGAGACAAATCATTGGTAACTTAAGCGATAAATATAATCTCTTACAGTTGTTGCCTCCCGGAATGGAAAGCCATGCCTACGAGCCATCGCCAAAGGATATAATTGCCATTCAGGAATGTGATTTATTCATATATGTGGGTGGAGAATCTGATAGCTGGGTAGATAAAATCCTAAACTCTATGAGCAATCCGCCCGAAACGATAAAATTAATGGAATGTTCTACGTTGGTGGAGGAGCACGAACAAGAGGCGCATCTGCATGGAGAACACAAATATGATGAGCATGTCTGGACATCTATAGCCAATAGTATCTCTATCACTGAAGCAATTTGTGAGAAGATATGCGAGATTGACAGCGAAAATACAGAGATATATAAAGAAAATAGTGCCAAATACTGTACTGAGCTCATGGCACTACAGAATGAGTTTACAGAACTTTTCACAGAGACGGCTAATAAAATGCTTGTCTTTGGAGATCGATTTCCTATGAGATACTTTGTACAGGAGTTTGGCCTTGACTATATTGCGGCTTTTCCGGGTTGTAGTGGAGAGACGGAACCGGATGCCGCCACTTTGGCGCAGATAATTGATACTATCAAGGAAAAGAACATAAAAGCAGTATTTTATATTGAATTTTCAAATAAGAAAGTGGCAAAAGCTATAGCGGAGGAGACAGGCTGCCAAACAAAACTGTTCCATTCCTGCCACAATGTGTCACAAGAGGAATTGGATAATGGGGCGACCTATATTTCTCTTATGAGACAGAATCTGGCAACATTAAGGGAGGTAATGTAACATGGCTCTTGTATCATGTAACAACATATCACTTTCATATGAAAATAAAATAGTTATGACAAATCTGAGTTTCCATATAAATAAAGGAGACTATTGTTGTATTGCCGGTGAAAATGGTAGCGGCAAGAGTACTTTGGTAAAGGCAATTTTGTCATTGAAAACAATTAACAGTGGTTCAATATTATTTGGCGACGGCCTCAGACGCAGAGAAATAGGATATTTACCACAACAAACGGTGGTACAAAAAGATTTTCCGGCATCTGTATGGGAAATTGTTCTATCCGGATGCCTGAATCGTAAGAAAATCAATCCGTTCTATACTAAAGAGGATAAGAAAAGAGCGGCAGACAACATGGAGAAGCTAGGAATCACTCACCTTAAGCGGGAGTGCTACCGTGATTTATCAGGGGGACAACAGCAGCGAGTGTTGCTGGCCAGAGCGCTGTGTGCCACAGAGAAACTATTACTGTTGGACGAGCCAATGGCTGGACTGGACCCTATTGTCACACAAGAATTATACGAATTAATAGAAGATCTTAATAAATCAGGTATTACAGTTATTATGGTAACACACGATTTACCGTCTGCTGTAAAATACGCTACACACATCTTACATTTGCAAAACGGTGAGTTTTACTTTGGCAACACTAAAGATTATATTCACAGCGAAGTAGGTAGGAAATTCCTGGGAGAAATTAAATGCGACCACTGCGGAGGTGAGATATAAATGGAAACAATAGTGCAAATCTTTAGCTATACATTTATGACTAGAGCTTTTATTGTGGGCGCGCTTGTGTCTCTTTGCGCAGCGCTGTTAGGACTGCCTTTGGTATTAAAAAAGTACTCCATGATAGGTGATGGATTGTCACACGTAGGATTTGGTGCGTTGGCAGTAGCCACCGTTATGAATGCTGCCCCTATGAAGGTTGCCATTCCTGTAGTTATCATTGCCGCAATTATACTACTGCGTATAAACGAAAACAGCAAGCTGAAAGGTGACGCGGCTATCGCTATAATATCTACCGGTGCTCTGGCGCTGGGTGTTGTAATAATGTCTTTGGGCAATGGCAGCAACATTGATATATATAATTATATGTTTGGCAGTATACTGGCTCTGGGCAAGAGTGACGTATATATTTCAATAATTTTATCAATAATTGTTATTATCCTGTATATATTCTTCTATGTGAAAATATTTGCGGTCACCTTTGACGAGAACTTCTCAAAAGCAACGGGAATCAGAACAGGTCTGTATAATATGTTGACAGCGGTGCTGACTGCACTGACAATTGTATTGGGAATGAGATTAATGGGATCCTTACTTATATCCGCATTGATAATATTTCCGGCTTTATCATCAATGCGAATATTCAGAAGCTTCAAAGCAACAGTAATCTCATCAGCAATACTGTCCGTCGTGTGCTTCTGCATAGGACTGACTATGTCATTCTTATACAGTATGCCTCCCGGAGCCAGTGTAGTTTGCGTAAATATTGCTGGGTTTATAATTTATTCTATTGCCGGTAAATTACGGGCTGTTTTGTTCAGATTACGAAAGAACCGTCAACAAAGATAGGGGTAGCGACTCCGTCCTCATCATATCCGATAATTGACAGATCCTCGGTACCAACCATAAAATCAACATGCTCCAAAGAATAATTCAAGCCGCGGGCATCCAATTCTTCGCGGCTCATCTCTGTGCCACCCTGAATACATGATGGATATGCTTCTCCAAGCGCAAAGTGACACGATGCATTTTCATCAAAGAGTGTGTTATAGAAAATAGTTTTCATTGAGGCAATAGGAGATTTTTTATCAACTAAAGCAATCTCTCCAAGATATTGAACCTCATTATCAATGGACAGAAGATTTTTTAATGTATCATAACCTGTTTCAGCGGTAAAAGCCACAATCTTGCCTTCTTTGTATTCAAACTTGAAGTTATTAATAATATTTCCCATATAACTAAGAGGCATTGAAGACACAAGAGTGCCGTCTATCTTTCTGTAATCCGGTGCACAGAAAATCTCTTCAGTAGGCATATTTGCGATAAAATATGTGCCGTTAGTCGCGACTTCACCGGCGCCCATCCAGATATGATTCTCAGGCATACCTACTCGGAGGTCAGTTCCATTACTACTCTTGTAATGCAGATATTTGAACTGCTTTTCGTTTAGGAATTTGCATCTCTCAGTAATAATGCGGCAATGCTCTTTCCAAGCGGCGTTAGGATCAGCCACCGGTTTTCCATCAGTGTCTATGATACGAACAGTCTTAAAAATAGCTTGTGTCAACATATCAAGGCTGTTTTCTTCTCCGGGAAACATTTTATCTGCCCAATTTTGAACAGGCACAGCTACAATCGTCCAACAACATTTATTACCCATAACATATTCGTAGTACTCTGTCAGAGCCTTGGCCCGTGAAATGGCGTCATGCTTTATTTTCTCTTGATCAGCCGTTGAAAAGATGTCAGGATCTTCGCCAAGAATAGAAATAAAACAAGCACCCTGGCGACAATAATGCATACGAGACTCAACTTTCCAATCCGGAACTGAGTCAAACATAGCAATATCTGCATATTTATAATCAAGTAGGTGACTAGAATCATCATTCCAGTTTATTTGTACCCAAGCAGCACCTTTTTCATAGGCAGCCTTAGCGACCATACGACCAAAAGCAGCGCAGTCAACAGGACAATTAACAACAACCAACTGTCCCGGCTGTACATTAACGCCCATACTTACTGTAATATCTGCATATTTTTCAAATAAAGATTTATATTTATTATACATTGTGGACTCACTCCTAAATAAGATTTATATAAATAGTAACACAAAAGCAGTTTTCTGCAAGTGAAAATTAAAAAAAGATTGCGTGACATCTCTGGGTATGCTATACTCATCTATCGGTATATGCATTTTTACAAAAGACAAAAAATAAAAGTAGGTGTTTATGTGAGTAAATTTGTTATAACAGGAGGCAAACCGCTAAGAGGCGAAGTGACCGTAAGCGGTAGCAAGAACGCGGCAGTAGGTATATTACCGGCTGTGTTGCTTGCAGATGGCCCTTGTATCATAGAAAATGTTCCAAATATCTCAGATGTAAATGTTATGCTTGACATTTTATGTAAGTTAGGCGCAACATGCGAGCGTATTTCCGGTGATGTTATTAGAATTGATCCAACAGGAGTTACTTCATATGAAGCTACTTTTGAAGAAATGGCAAGACTACGTGGCTCATACTATTTTATGGGTGCTTTACTGGGTAAATTTGGCAAAGCTGTTGTAGCGCAGCCGGGTGGATGCCAGTTAGGTACCAGACCGATTGACCAACACCTCAAAGGCTTCCAGGCTTTGGGCGTTGCAATAGATGAGAGTTATGACAGAATTTGTTTTAACACAAAGAAAGAAGATGCTTTTTTAGTAGGCAGTAATATATATCTTGATGTTGTATCAGTAGGAGCTACTATTAATCTTATGATAGTTGCTTGCAAGGCCGTAGGTCAGACTGTTATTGAGAATTGCGCCCGTGAACCACATGTTGTTGACGTAGCAAACTTCCTGAACTCAATGGGTGCTAAGATCAAGGGTGCAGGTACTGATACTATTAAAATTACAGGTGTACCTCATATGAGAGGTGGCATTACATATTCCATTATTCCGGACCAAATAGAAGCGGGTACGTTTCTCATTGCAGGAGCAGCTACAGGTGGTGATCTTACAGTACGTAATCTTATCCCGCGCCATCAGGAGGCTCTCACTGCAAAGTTGCAGGAAATGAATGTAGGTATAGAAGAGGGTGAAGATTGGATCCGCGTATATCATAACGGTCCGTTAACTGCTGCCCAAGTAAAGACATCTCCGTATCCCGGCTTTCCTACAGACTTACAGCCTCAGATATCAGTGTTACTATCTATTGCTGACGGTACCAGCAAAGTAACAGAAAATGTTTCAGACAGCCGTTTCCATTACATAGATGAGATAAAGCGTATGGGCGCAGAGATAACTGTTGCAGGTAAGATGGCATTGATCAGCGGCAAGCAAAGATATAGAGCTGCTTCCGTCCGCTGTCACGATCTCCGTGCAGGTGCAGCACTTGTTATTGCCGGCCTTATAGCATATGGCCAGACATATATTCATGATATTCACCTTATAGACAGAGGCTATGAAAATCTGGAAGGCAAATTAGCATCATTAGGCGCTGATATTTTCAGAATTGTTTCAAATGACGGCGGGGAGAACTGATAATGCTCCGTATCAGCATAATTTGCGTAGGCAAGATTAAGGAAAAGTATATGCAAGAGGCTATAACAGATTATAGTCTTCGTCTGACAAAATATGTTAAATTAAATATCATAGAGGTCCCGGAGGATCAGAGTAGCGATACAAATAAGCGCATTGAGAATGAATGTGATGCGATGCTACATAAAACTCCCTCGGATGCATATAAAATTGTACTGGATCTTAAAGGCAAAGAGCTTACATCGGAAAAATTTGCAGAACAAATAAATAAAATTCCTTTACAAGGCATATCACATATAGTATTTTACATTGGCGGCTCCGACGGCATTTCACAATTACTTCGTGACAAGGCGGACAGCTCATTTTGTATGTCAAAGCTAACATTTACACACCAAATGGCAAGAATGATATTGGTAGAGCAGCTTTACAGAGCAATGAAAATTAATAACGGAGAGAAATATCACAAATAGTTATGAAATCTTTTGAAAAGCTTAAATTAAATGCGTATGCAAAAGTGAATATTTCTCTGGATATAACCGGTGTATTTGCAAATGGAATGCATCAGGTAGAGACAGTTATGCATACAATCAACCTGGCAGATGTTGTTTCCATTGAACTAAACACAAAGATAAAAACAAACAGGCAGATATTTGTATCTTCTAATAAATATTTTATTCCAACCAGTGAAAAGAATCTGGCACACCAAGCAGCGACTGTTGTACTGAACGATTTCCCCCATAGAAAAGAGCCCATATATATACATATTAAGAAAAATGTGCCTGTTGGTGCCGGCCTTGGCGGTGGATCCAGTGATGCGGCTACAACAATAAAAGGAATAAATCAATTGCTAAGACTCGGTCTGACACATGAAAAGATGGAAAAATATGCAGCTAAAATCGGGTCAGATGTTCCTTTCTTGCTTGGTAAGGGGGCTTGTCTGGCAACAGGCACCGGTACAGACCTAAGAAAGATACCATCAATAAATAATTGCAGTGCGGTACTGGTAAATCCCGGTATATTTGTGTCTACGAAAGATGTGTATGCCTTATATGACAGCTGTGATATTCCGGCTGACGCACACCCAAATACCACCAAGATTATTGAAGCTATTGAGCAAGGAAATTATGCTGCACTTGTTGGCCAGTTGAAAAATGTGCTGGAAATACCGGTTTTCAAAATACATTCACAGATAGCAGAGTTAAAGACAGAGCTTATAAAAGCCGGTTGCGATACAGCCCTCATGTCTGGTAGCGGGTCTACTGTGTACGGTTTATCACAGGATTGTGAGAAGCTGGAAGCAATTAAGAAAATGTACATAGATAAAGGCTATAAGGCATTTGTAGTAAACTTCATAGGATAATTTCACAAAAAATTGTATATACATCGATTATTTGGAGCAATATATTCCTGCAACACTTAAGTGAAAGGAATATAACTATGGATAACACAGATTATATATATAATGAATCTAAGAAAGAATACAATATAAGTGTTAAAAATATTGTTGCTGCAACATTGACAGGTATTGTTGTGGTGATACTTGCTGTATACGGTATTTTTTATAGTGTTCAGTACCATAAACAGGAAATTGTAATCCAAAATCACACGGAACAGACCTTTGGAAATATGATGGAGTATGTAAATACTGCTCAAGATTATATGCTCAAAGCGTTGGCCAGCTCATCAGAAACACAGCGAGCGTTGATGTTGTCAGAGGCAAGACGGTATACTCTGCTTGCTGAAGAGGATCTTAGCAGCTTGCCTATTGATGAATCTGCAGTAGAACACATTTCTGATTATCTTGTGACATTGGGAGATATTATGGGGGCCTGGAGCAAGAAGGCAGCCGGAGGAGATACTCTTACTACAGATGAGTATAGCACGTTAGTAACGCTATATGGCTATTCTCAGGATCTATCCAGCTCTCTGAATGCAATAAATATGGATATCCTTCAGGGCAAAAACACATGGAAAAATATTACAAAAAACAGTAAAACAGTGGCACATAGTAAAGTTATAGCAGATCGTCAGGAAAATCTTAAAAGGCTGTCTGATCCTTTTACAAATCTGCCGCAGCTGGAATATGATGGTAAATTTTCAAAGCACATATGCAAGATAGAGCCTCGTGGCCTTAGTGGAGATGATATAACAAAAGAAGCAGGAGAACAAATCGCCCGCGATATTATTGCTATGACTGCCGGAGAATACGGAAAGATAAAATATACAGGCACGCACACAATAAATAATATTGAAGTATTTAATTATAGTGTATCAAATCCAAGCGATGACAGCATCATGGCATATATGGATATAACAAAAAAGGGCGGTATGTTATGTAGCCTTATGATTATTGCAGATAATGGCGAGGCAGGCCTTGATATAGACCAGGCAACTGAGAGCGGTAAGAGCTTTCTGGAAGAGCTTGATTATCAAAATATGGAGCCGGTATACAGGACGCAACAGGGAAATTATCTTACTGTAAGTTATGTTTATACAAAGGATGAAGTAATGTACTATCCGGATATATGCAAAGTGAAAATTGCATTGGATTCAGGTAAGATTGTAGGATTTGATGGTCATGGGTATCTTTGTTGTCACGAAAATCGGTATTTGAAGATACCTGCGTTTAGTTTAGAGGAAGGCGAAGAATATATTAGTAACAAGTTGGAAATTACAGAAAGCCGCGAAGCGGTTATTCTTACTGAATATATGACAGAAGAACATGTGTACGAATATAGATGTTCTGCTCACGGAAGAGAATTTCTCGTGCATCTGGATCCGCAAAGTGGCAAAGAAGTGCAAATATTGCTGATTATAGAAGATGATGCCGGATTAATGGCAATATAATAAATAAAAGTTATAGCGAATAAAAACAATTAAAAGCACGGGCTGTCAACTGATAAAAGACAACTTTGTGCTTTTAATTGTTTATGTTTTGCGGAGCGTTGTTCTTTCTCGGCTTTTTTCAGGAATAGACATTGAAAATGCATTGAAAATAGCGTAATATGTAAAGTCTCATGGAGGGGGAATAATTATGACGACACAGAAAGAAAAAATAAGAGCAATAAATACATTTTTAAATTATATAGGCAATTTATCGGATTTTCCTATAAGTTTTAAAATCGGAGACAAAGAATATAAGGGATTAGATGAAGATTTTACTCTGATTAAGAAGGAAACTTCAGAGTGTGGTAATAAAAATAAAATATTATTGGTTCTGTCACATGTCTCAGGGTTGGAACTTACCCTGGATTGTGCGTATTATCCTGATTATGCCGCGTTTGAGTGGACGGGATTTTTCACCAATATCTCAGAAAAAGATTCGCCTGTTTTATCTGAAGTTAATGCTGCGGATATAACCTTTACAGGTGAAAATGCTGTGCTGATTGGTCTTGTTGGAGATGCAGTTAATCCTAACCTGGGGACTGATGACGGTCAAGTAATGAACAATCAGCCGTATACAACTGTTCTTCCGGAGGGAATAACAAAATTTGCTTCATTTGATGGCAGACCGACAGATACATGTTTTCCTTATTATGATTTTCAATATGCAGAAGGTGGCGCGCTTATTGCTGTGGGCTGGCAGGGACAGTGGAGATCATCCTTTGACAAGAAAAATGACACTGTTATATTTACTGCGGGACAGGAAACCTTTAGTTCCTATCTCAAAGCCGGAGAGACTATGCGTATGCCATTAATTGCTATGGTTCTCTATGATGGCCGTGACGAAGAACGTAGTGTTAATATATGGCGCAGATGGTTTATTGATTGTAATATGCGCAAAGTAAGAGGACAACTGCTGCAACCTGCTTTGGCGGCTTTTACCGGCAGACCGTGCATGACGCTTACCAATGAAGACGCAGAGCTCAGAAATATTTCAGTATATGAGAAGATGGGTATTAATCTTGACTATTGGTGGATGGACGCCGGATGGTATTTTATTGATTCAGAGGGAAGTTCTTGCAGAGAAATTGAAGATTATGCAAATACAGGAGTCTGGATTGTGGATACCAACAGATTTCCTACAAAATTAAAGGTAATATCTGACAAAATGAAGTCAATAGGCGGTGGGACGATTTTATGGTTTGAGCCGGAGCGTTTTGGCCTCAAATTGGAGGATCTTAAGGATGACAGTTCTACGCTTAGGAAAGAATGGATCCTTCCTTATGACGATAGATGGGGCTTTGTTAATTATGGTAATCCTGAGGCTCTTAAATGGATAAGTGACAGAGTGTTCTCTATTCTGGAAACGGCAGATATTACAATTTACAGAGAGGACTTCAATGTACCGCCTCTTAGAGCATGGACGGCCGGAGATACAGAGGACAGGAGAGGTATGACGGAAAATCTCTATATACAGGGACATCTTCATTTCTGGGATAGTCTTATTGAGAGATTTCCTGATATGATGATTGATTCATGTGCTTCCGGCGGACGCAGAAACGACCTTGAATCTATGAGAAGGGCGGTTCCTCTTCATTATTCTGACTTTTACAGATTTGATCCTGCAAAGATAAGCGGCGTGTGTCAAATGCTTTACAAATGGTTTCCGTATTTGAAAAATTACGGAACAACTGCTACTTTGGTAGAAGATCCGGATAAATATTTAATGCTCAATACATTTTCTCCTATGCTGCTTCTTAGTATTAATCCTGAGGCTGATAAGACAGCAGATGTTGAATTCTTGCAGAAGTATCAAAAATGGCATAGAGAGTTAGGTGAATATTTCTACAGCGACTATTATGTATTGACCCCTTGGACAGTGAGCGATAAGGACTGGATAGGATATATGTTTATTAATGATGAGAACGGTATGGGCTTCGTACAAATATCTCGTCATGTAAATAATGCCGATAGTAAGAAGGTTATTAAATTAAAGGGCCTGGATGAAAACACATCATACAGATTAACAGATTTTAATAATAACTTTGGAGGAATTTTCACCGGCAGAGTACTTATGGAAGAGGGCCTTGAAGTTATTATGCCGGCGGCAGGAAGTGCTACGATTATAAGGATTGAAAAAATTCAGATAGAAGATTAAAAAGTAAAGGGAGAAATGTATATGGATCATATATTGGAATATATAAAGAAGTTTCCTGTAGAAAAAACGCTGTCAAAAACAATATCAATTGTTGTGCTGGCCGCCATTTGCCTTTTTATTGTCAAAATGGTTCTGATACTTTTTGACAAACTTATAAAGAAGTCAAAAATTGACAAGTTAGTCTATAAAATTCTACGTGTTACTGTAAAAAGCGTTTTATTATTTACCACTGTAATAATTGTGCTAAGCAGACTGGGTGTATCTGTCTCGTCTCTCGTTGCGACTCTCTCTGTTGTCGGTGTGGCAATCTCTTTGGCAATACAAGGATTCCTGAGTAATGTATTCGGAGGCATCCAAATAATATCAAACAAACCGTTTAAAATCGGTGATTATGTGGAGGCCGGAGGAGAATCCGGTACAGTTCGTGAAGTAGGTTTGTTTTATACAAAGTTAGATACTCCGGATAAGAAACTTATACAAATCCCAAACAGTTTGATTGCCAGCGCCAATATAACAAATTATTCCAGTGCGGTAAATCGTAGAGTAGAAGTATCGGTTTGTGTCTCTTATGACGATGATATTGAGAAGGTAAAAAGTGTTTTATTGCAACTCTTAGAGGAACATCCGTCTGTTCTTAGAGAGAATGGTATGTCACCGGTTGTCCACGTTAATCAATATAGGGAGAATGATATTTCGTATACCGCACGCGCCTGGTGTGCAAATGCCGATTATTGGACAGTATATTACGATGTTATGGACAAGATTAAGCCCACTTTTGACAAAAACGGAATCAAGTTCAGCTATCCTAATATGAATGTTCGTATGATAACCGAAAATAAATAAGTAAGTTTTTATTTTGCTAACATTGATAACACTTTTTCAAGAGAGACGCACAAGGGTTTCTTTTCTGTTTTCATTGTTTTTTGTTCCTTTCGTGTTTTATTTATTTTCCTGCTATCCTGCATTATAACAGTGTTAGGTTTGGTTTTTGCAGAACCATTTGTACGATTTCTCGCCTCTGGCGCTACCGAATTCTTCGGGACACTTGTATTTCCAATAGGATTCCTGTTGGTGCTCACACCGATATGGCAACTGAACGGTGTATTTTTAACAGCATTTTTTGCTTCTACGGCAAGTGCGATTGTTACAATTAGGTGTGTAAAAACACACTAAATAAATCCAAAAGGACAAAGAAAAAATGAGTACCAACAAAGAAACCGTTAACGAAGTAGCATTACAAGGGAAAATTAAATATATTCTGTAAGTACAATGTAACTGTTTAGCTATTAGCTGTAGGCACGGCAACATCGTATTTATCAATTTTGTCAAAATCAATTGGCAAACTATAGCAAACTGTCCCATGCACGCCTGTGACGGTGTTGTATTCTATTCCCATATCGTGAATCCAACTGCGCACCTCTAAGGTCTGTAAATTACCGTTGCGATTATCATAAACCCATGTAGGAGTAGGCCACAGACACATTTTAGGGGCGATAGCTTCATAAACATCGAGACGAACACCGGATTGTCCGTGGTGCGCCATCTGAACAATATCACTCTTCAGTTCTTTTCCGTATTTATCAAGCAGCCGCTGGCCTGCGTTTACATAACTATCACCAAGAAAGAGTATAGTCTGGCCGTCTATGGTAAGGCGAAATACACTGGAAGTATCATTAATGTTGTTTTCTGTTTGTTCCGGACACATAACAAGTAAAACATCCATCACACAATTATCGTCAAGAACGATTTTATCGCCGGCAAAACATGTTTTGGCATTAGCGGCATGTAAGCTACCTGGACCGAAAATAGAATCATATGCTTTCTCAAAGGGATCATAAACATAATAAGAATTACCACCTTCTACACGTGACATAAATTTACGATCAGGGAAGTTAAAATACATCTTTTTAACAGTGACATCTTTGCCGAATCTCTCCATAAGCATAGCAACAGCTGTCATGTGGTCCTGATGCATATGTGTCAAGAACCAAGCATCAATAACCGGGGTATCGCTACCGGAAGCTTCTTTAAGAATATCCATAAAGAAGGTTATATCCTCGCCAAGATAGCCACCGTCAATAACAATAATTTTACCATTTTTTGTTCTGATAACGTAAGACATCATCAGATCCATCAAAGAGTTCGTAACTTGATATATACATGCCTTTTCCATATATAGCACCTCCGAAAATTACTTTGGCGATTATAACATATATATGTCTAAAAACAAAGTGTCAGTAAAAAAAGAATAAAAAATGCCATTTTTCGCCTTTGAAATGTTGGACTGGTATGGAAAAGTGTGAGTAGGTAAAATATAAGTCATATCCATAAAAAATTACCGACTTTTTTACGACTAGTCCAACGGAAGTTTAATTGGCTTTACATACGAGACAGCAACCGCAAGAG
>SVJB01000045.1 GCA_015069185.1 Oscillospiraceae bacterium | reverse complement strand
TACCTACCACATTCATCCCCCTTTACTACTTATTTTTACGTTCTCTGGACCGGTCGCTAAAACGTTAGTCTTTTTTATGTTATCATCATACTAAACACCTCTCTCAAAATTAAGCACTTTTTCCTTTATTTGCTATTCTATACTCCACTGGACTCATATATCCTAACGTGCTATGCAGACGTTTTCTGTTATAAAATAGTTCTATATATTCAAACAGGTCTCTCTTAACTTCTTCTATTGTTGCATATTTTCTTCGCCTGGTAAATTCTTTTTTCAGCCCCGCAAAGAAGCTCTCCATGCATGAGTTATCATAAGGATATCCAGGCGAACTCATACTGGATCTGATTCCTGAATCTTCCAAGTTTTTTTGATATCTTTTACTCGTATATTGGCTTCCTCTATCACTGTGAAATATTATTCTATCCTGTTTTACACTTCTTGCTTTCGCATTATCAAGTGCTCTTACCGTTAGTTCAGTTGCAGATCTTCCATTCTCCAATATGTATTTGGCTGTTTCTTCTCTCATCTCTTGTGAATATTTACTGTTATTACTTGGCATGGTTTCTTTCCTTTCTTTTTGTATACATATGACTTGTATTTTACCTACTCACACTTTTCCATACCAGTCCATCCCAGTCCACGTTGTAACCCCCCTTGAAAGAAAAGAGATAAACAATAAAACAAGGGAAGCCTGCACAGCTTCCCTCTCAATCCATATATTTTACCTAAAATCAATCACTTCTTCTTTCCAATTACCGTCTTTATCACAAGACCTATTAGTACAGCAAAACATACTGCCATTGCACCGATTGCAACAGTAATAAAATTAAACTTTGCTTTTTTACCAGTCTGATTTTCTATATCATCTTCTTCTGTATCTGTGATAGTATCTGTCCAGATGGAGCTAAGACTATATATCGACAGGTCGTCTATATCGGCGCTACCATTATTCACCGTAAGAGAAAGAGATGTATTATTTTCCGTAGGATATGCAACTACATAATCACAGCTTTGACCGTTATTAACATATACACCTACAACAGATTTATCGACTATAACACGTAAGTTTATCTTCCCGTTACTGTCAGGAGACGCTACTATGCTGCGGCTGCCACCGCCTACTGCTCCTGCGTCTATATTCAGCATACTGTCACCGGAATTATAAGTAACCTTTATTCCTCTTAAATCAAACGCAACGATAGCGTTATTCTCTGCCTTGAATGTGGTAACAAGTTCAAGGACAGATCCATTAATATCAGACAGAATATTACTGTTAGAGTCTGAAACAGTTATATCTTTACTGTTATACAGAAGTTCCTCTCTAAGAGCTGTCATCTCCTCTACCGGTGCTGATTGTACAATATATTCACTACCGGATTGTACCAAAGATAACTCAAGAGGCCATGACAATAGGCCTGACCAATTTTTCACAGTTGCTCCATCGCTACTATTCTTTATCAGCCATTCTCTAACCCAACTGATAGCAACTTGTCTTCCTAGCTTCTCATTGTAAATTGTCTGTGTTGAATAGATAGTACCGCCCTCATATAACTCTTTTCTCTTTTGCGAGCCCTTAAAGCATAATTTACCATCTTCATCACGTACAATATCGCCCGGATAGTAGAATATCTTGCTGTCACCACCGTTATAATCACTGCCTATGATTACCCATGAGCCGATATCATTTCCGTTAGAATCCTTTCCTGTAAGATAAAACAGATCAGGACATTCTGCATAAAGCTTTCGCTTACCTGTATTATCATAGCATGCTCCCTCCTGCTTCCAATTCAATAAGTCCGGAGAAGAGAACATTCTATATTGACCTCCGCCAACAATGGCAATCCAGACACCACCTGCAGCATAGCTGCTATCTTCGTACCAAAGCACCTTAGGATCACGAAAGCCATCACTAAATTCAGGACTGTAACCATGTCCATTTTTAATTATTGGATTTCCGTCATATTTAATCCATGTACGTCCAAAATCCTTTGAATATGCAAGACTAACTTTCTCAATACCAAACTCTGTATCGCCTTTGGCAGATGTGTATATAAGTACCATACGGCTCTCCGGAGGAACAGAAGCGTCAAATAATCCTGATGTATTATTATAGTCAATAACACCTGTACCTGACCATGCCTGGCCTAATGCATCAGTTTCAATAGCAACACCCAGATCTTCCCAATGAATTAAATCTTTTGATACAAAATGATACCATGCCTTCTCCTCGTCATGAATGCTTACATTGGGTGCATATTGGCAGAAAAGATGATATTCCTTTGAATACGCATCATAAAGCAAACCATTAGGATCATTAAGACCGTTGTCTAATGTTGAGATATGCACCTGACTGCGATGTTCTTCATTATATTGATATTCTGACGCATTTTCACGATGTACGTGAAAATAATAATGAATAGTCGGAACATTATCTGTAATATTGCTATATACAGCAACATCGATCCTGGTGTAGCCAATGTTAAGAAGTATTTGTACATCTGTGCCGGATTCGACAGCCTGACCATTGATTGTAATCTTACCAGCATCAGGACTCATAGCGCTTATATTCACAGAAGTTTCCTCATATTTAGGATATAAATTGTACTCATATTGTGTAGGATCAAAAGTATAGTCATCTGTCTGTATTGATATATTAATATCAGATACAGATGGTGGTGTGATCTGCTCACAACGAATATTTCTTACTGTTGCCTGGCAGGTATTTGTCATAATGCCAACATATCCGGCCTCAAAGCCAGCAGCTTTATAAGATTCTACCAATTTACCATCCACGTATATATACACACAGTCGCCGGCAATATACACCATTTTAATATTTCTATACTCTGCACCATCAGACATTTCCGGTATACTACAAGCCTTTAAGTACAATGTCTTCGAGTTCTTTATCAAGAAAGATGTGCCGACATTTTCTGCGTTAATTGATAAACATCTCCACTGTTTAGTCGGATTGCGCTTATTTTCAACAGCAAAGATCAATCCCAGAGTTCCTGCCTCTATTTGCGCATCAAATTCATATACAAAAGAATTATTTGCGTCCATATACTGATCTGATATGTAAAAAGCCTCGCCAATATTTAAGTTATTAATTTTTAAATTACCATTACTCTGTATATCCCAGTTACCACCCACGCGGGTCCATCCTTCCCATAACTCATTTGAAGCCTTAGAAGTAAGTCGCCCGGAAATACCGGGCGTACATACTAAAGCTGCAATGCATAATAAAAATATTACAAGCCTTTTTTTCATAATTACTCAGAAACCTTTTTCTTACCTACAATAGAAATCACTGCAACTGCGCATGCTGCAAGAACGCATAGCCAGATAATTGAGAAATTGTCTGATGTAGGAGGATTAGGTACAGTAGGCTCTGCTGTAGGAGCTACTGTAGGAGCTGCTGTAGGAGCTACTGTAGGAGCTGCTGTAGGAGCTGCTGTAGGAGCTGCTGTAGGCACGGGAGAAGGTGTTACTACAGGAGCTACAACAGCCTGGACAAGGAAACCTTCAAACACACAATAATTATCGCCATTCTTTTCAGTTGATAACTCTGCATTAGCAACTACTTTGATTTTATGAGTTCCGTTTTTGAGGGTATCATTATAGTAAGCAAGTTGTAGCTTATCATAATCATTCTTTTTCCAGACCTGATCAACTAATTCGTCATCAATATAAATATCAAATGCACCCTTCTGGCAAATGAAGCCAATTGTTGTGCCCTCAAATTCTAATGTTAGGCTACCACCCGACTCGCCATGGAATTTAGCATCATTGTTAATATGAGCACTATGTTCATTTAATGCCAGGCCATCACATACAACACTCTGGTCATCTCCATCAATCACCTTAATATTCTCAAGAGCCAAAACCTCGGCAGGAAGCTTAACATTTTCTTGTGAAACATCAGCATCAACTAAAAATGCATCGAGTTTTGGCCAATCTCCACCTGCAAACGTAATCTCAATTACTGCAGTATGTACGGCTTTCTCAAGAGTGTCTGTAAAATATGCAACACGGAAACCATCTGTTGAATCTTCAATATTACCGGCTTCCTGACCATCAATTGTGATCTTCCAACCGCCGCGCTGTACAATAACACCAAATACACTACCATAAAATGTTACCGTTGCTTTAGCGCCTACTGTACCGGTACAATAAACATCGCCGTTATAAGCGCCGTCATTAGCAAACTCACCAACACCATCCGGTTTTACTTGCCAGCTTATATTATTTATAATAGCTAAATTGTATTCTGTAGAAGCTGCGATTTCTCCCAAATTCTTAATTTTAGCATTTTCCTGTGAAACATCTGCATCAACTAAAAATGCATCGAGTTTGGGCCAATCCCCACCGGCTACTGTAATCTCAATTACTGCAGTATGTGCTTTTTCCTCAAGTTTATCTGTAAAATATGCAACACGGAAACCATCTGTTGAATCTTCAATATTACCGGCTTCCTGACCATCAATTGTGATCTTCCAACCGCCGCGCTGTACAATAACACCAAATACGCTACCATAAAATGTTACCGTTGCTTTAGCGCCTACTGTACCGGTACAATAGAAATCCCCATTATATGCAGCATCTCCTGCGAATTCGCCCAGTCCATCCGGTTTTACTTGCCAGCTTATATTATTAATAACAGCTAAATTATATTCGGTAGATGCAGCTATTTGCTCATAGTTATTAATCTTTGCCAATTCTGCATCCTCGGCAAAAGAAAATCCTGCCATACAGCTTATCAATAACGATAAGGCCAATAAGAAAATTGTTGTTTTTTTCATATTTTTTACCTCATTTCTTTTTCTTTAATACAACGAGCACTACGCCAGCTATTACAACCAACGCACCAAGAGCAATAAACACAATAGTTAATGTTTTGCTGTTTCCATCTTCTGTATTATCATCTACATCAGGAACCTCAGTTGCAGGAACTTCTGTTGGAGCCTGTGTGGGGGCTGTAGTAGGGGCTGTAGTAGGCACTTCTGTAGCCGGGGCCTGAGTAGGCACTTCTGTAGGAATCGGAGTAGGAATCGGCTCTACCACATCTTGAACAATAAAACCATGAAACACAGAATAATTCTCAGGTGTATTTTCTCTTGCAGTGTCTGCATCTGTCACAACTTGGATTGTGTGTATGTCATTCTCAAGTGAATCGTTGAAATACGCCAGCTGACAACCACCATTGGGAGTAGATGCTTTCCAAACGGTATCAATATATTCATCGTCAATATAAATCTCAAAAGCACCTTTTTGAACCACAAGACCAATTGTTGTTCCTTCAAACTCTAGAGTAAGACTTGCTCCGGACTCACCTGTAAACCATGCATCACCATAAGGATGTGCTTCATGATTATTGGTAGCACAGTTTGTCTGTATAACCTCCTCTGCGTGATCATCTATAAACCTGATATTTTCCATTGCCTTCACCTCATCAGGAAGCTTTGCAAATTCAGATTCATAAGTATACTCATCTTCTGCCATTACTGTAAATCCCATTGTAAAAATTAATAGTAATACCGAAAAGAAACATATGATTTTCACTAAATTAACTTTTTTCATATTTATCCTCCTTGTGAAATTATTATCTATATTGTAAATATCGCATGCATAAAAAAAAAGGATTCTTTCCCAATATAAATTTAGTTATTTCTACGATTTTAATATCTAAAGGCATTCCGGTGTAATGAACTATTTTCCGCATAAATAACTAAATTTTTCTTGACATTATATTTTATTTTGTGTAGCATTTTATAGTCAATCATACGAAAAAGGTGTTATATGAAAAGAAATTTATGGATTTATAACAAACCTAGTGATGAACGAATTAAAATTGCCATTCAGGCAGATGATAGTGGCAAACAAATATGCAGCTATGATTATGTCCATATTATCTATGTAAAAAAGGGCCAAGGCATCTATACTGACGGGACTAACGAGTATAATATAGGCATAGGTGATTTGGTTATAATACCTGAAGACCACCCTTTTCAAATATTACAGTCTTCTAAAGGGTTTATATGGATAAGCATTACTTTCCAGAATCAGACAATACAATATAGAGATGATAGCCTTAGCTGTTTAAATAAAGAAGATGAACCACTTTTCATCAGAAGCAACAGCGTAGAATTCCAATATTTAGCAGAAGAAATGTATCATGAATATATCTCAAACCAAGTTAATTATCAGGATCTACTTTACAGAGAATTGCTTTTATTACTTGATAAGATCAAAAGAGCTTTACCAAAGAGTCAGAGTACATCGCAGAAGGATCATATGAGCAAAGCTATGTTAATAGATACAGTAAAAACATTGTGCGACAAGAACAACACTGCATATGTTTCTCTTAACGAAGTCGCAGCTGAATTCAGGCTGACTCCAAGCTATTTTTCCTCATTATTCAAGAAAAAAATCGGTGTAAACTACAGAGATTTTATTAAAAATCTACGTTTAGAAAAGGCAGCTTTCCAATTATTGACTACAAATATGAATATTATGGATATTACACAATTCTGCGGTTTTTCTAACACAAAACAATTCTATAAAGCCTTTTATGATAAATATGCAATCACGCCTGCCAAGTTCCGAAAATCACGTCAATTATCAGAATATAACAGTTTTAAGACAAATTTATCAGGTTGGTTGGGTCTCCCTGATACATGGCGTATTACAGAAAAAGGATTCGAAACAATTAATATCAATCACCACGCAATAACTGTTTGCGGCATGTGCATTGACGGAAAAAAATCTTTTTCATATCAAATCAAAGGAAATTTTCACGGCTCATCAATAGGTCTTTTACTCGGAGTAAAAGTATTTAACAGAGATGCCATTGTAAATAATACCTCTGGGTTGATTTTAAATAATGACTTCAAAGCCGGATTTATGATGATAAACAGTAATGTTTATGCTTCGCGACTTCTTTCAGACAGCTTTAATCAGGATTCTGCGGTACATACTCTCTTAATTCAATATAACAGTAATACTCACGTTTTGATAGGCATGATTAATGGAGAAACAGTCTCACACATTCCTATAAATATTGAAGACATTTCCGGAAATCTTGGTATTATTGCTTCCAAAGCAGAAGCAACTATTTTCTCTGCAGAGTTCACCTGGCTATAAATTTTTCTTGCTTTTCACATAATAATAAAATAAAATTTTTTTTAGAAATAATTTTCCGTGAGATTCCTTAGGTG
>SVJB01000012.1 GCA_015069185.1 Oscillospiraceae bacterium | reverse complement strand
GAAAGTGTTCTGCCTCCGGTATAGGTTATTTGGTTTACAAGGTTCGTTGTGGCATCTGTCTTACATTTGCCGTTTGCTTTATGCTCATCAGTCTGCTCTCCTGGGAGATACGTAATGCTTCGCTGTAGATTACCGAACTGTAAGGATATATTTTCCGATGTCATTCTGCCTAGTGCATCAATATATATATCGCTACCATAATCAGTGCCGTTACAGCTAAATGTCTGATGTACGCCGGTATCTAGCCATGTATAGCTATATTCCTGATGGGTATCATTTGAATCAATGAACTGTCTATTGATCCTGCCTTTTCTGTCATATGCATAGTCTACATTCTGACTTCTGGCTCTTGATAGTACACAGTCATTTTCATCAAGCACTACATTATTCTGTGATACTCTGATAATATTACTCTCAGAATATGTATAAACATACTCTTTTTCAGATAGTGTGTCAAGAGTCCTGACTACATTTCCCTGCAGATCATAGTCATATTTTCTCTTTGCAGTAGTAACTCCACTCGCATCTTTTCTTGTTTCGGTAATAAGTTCACCACGGCTGTTATATACCACATCGATTACATCACCGTTTGCTAAGGTTATACTCTTTAATCTGCCGCATCCGTTTTTGTATAAATAACTTACTATATTCTGGTTTCCGACAGAGACACTGATAGGCTTTCTGAATTCGTTATATGCAAAATCATAACTCATACCGTCGTCTCTGGTAATTTTTGTCATATTATCAAAGTTGTCATACTGGTATGATACCTCCGTAAGCACATTGTTTGACGAATCTTTATTTGTCAGCTTGTCTACTCTGCCAGCTGTATCATATTCGTACTCAGTTACGTTTCCGCATCTATCAGTTATGGCAGTAACATTAGAAGTCTCTTCATCTACTAATATGGTCGTATCAGATCCGCTCTCGTCAGTTATCCTCATCAAATCATTACCGTCATCGCTATAACCAAATGAACGATACAATGTAACTGGACTATCATCCTCAAAAATTGTCTCAGTAATCTGATTTCCGTAAACATCAAAGGCTTCTTTGAATTCATTTTCACTGGTTGACTCTTCACTTTCTTCAAAGTCCTCAGCACTCAGGCCTGTTTCAATTGATTGTCTTACCAACTGCAAGTCTGTAAATTCAACACGTCCTGCTTTGTTAGAATAACAACAATATACTGTAATATCCTTTACCCAGGCAGGTTTGGTCTTGCATATATTCATTGACATTGTCTGCCATACACTATCTATGGTAGGACAGAACCATAGATCATATTCATCAGGGACTACACTTTCATCTTCATAATTAATTTTCGCATGTAATCTGAAGTTCGTCGTTTCTTTCCTGTTATATGTATCATCACATGGTTCACCATAGCAATATGCCCAACCGGATAATGTAAAGACTTCTCTTGTATCAGAATTACTAACTACCGGGATACTTTGATGGGGATAATCAGCAAATTCATCAGCAGTAAGAGTTCCTTGGTATGTTAGATATTGAATATTATTTATGTTGGTAACATAACCAATACTAATAGAGTCATTATCTGATGAATACTGCCAACAATTAAGACTTTTATTAAAAGAACCATTTTCAATCATATTGTACGGATTTACTGTTGCACTGTCCTCTAGTTGTGCACCATCTACGTATACAATTCCACGACCTTTTGTGACAATATGAAAACTTAATTCGCGAGCATAACTGTTGTAAAATGTTATCCATATACGTGTGTAGCCGGGAGTTATTTGATAAAGTTTCTCACTTTCTGCAAGAATATTTCCGGAAGCATCTGTAACACGCAGACAGACGCCTTCATTTTCTTGTGCAAAGTCGATGGGGACTCTTATGTATGCAGAAAATGTATATTTACATGTTTTTCTCAGTGTTAAGCTTTGACTTACTACAGTTTCATCATTACTATCATTATCTATACTTAACGATTTTTCTCCAAAGTGAGCACTGTACGCAGTAACTTGAATTGTACTATTCTCACATCCGCTAACAGACCAACCGCCATCTTCTGCTGTTATAGGTCTCTCAAAGTTATGGTTTACCAGGAAGTTAGTGCTTCTTGCTCCGGTAAGTGGAATATAATTCTGCATATCGGTAGCTTTGTAATATCCGCTTACTATATTTCCATAATCATCAAACAAGATTATAATATTTGTCTTTTGAGGCTGTTCTTCTGCAATATCAACAGTTTCAACCTCTCTACGATTGCTAAAATCCTGCTGTTTGATTTCGACTGATTTTGATAATATCCGTTCGCCGTTTTTTACTCCGTATTCTCTCGTATACTTTGCAAATTTATTGAAATATTCGTACTCTATTACCTGCAGTTCATTATTGTTTGCATCCTTTAATATTACAACCGGATTACCATTTTCATTTCTAAATATTACCTTTCTACCATCCGTAAATCTTACTTCAGAAAGAGTATCACCAATATACTTATATCTGACTTCACTACCATCAGGTGCTGTTATTGTCGTTAAGTATTTCTCCTTATATATAAAGGTAAATTCTCTTCCTGCGCCATCTGTAACGGATGTGATCTTTTCATCTGAGTATGTAATATCCATAGTATTTTCATACTCATCTTCTATCTTTATCAGTCTACCTGATGTATCAAAGTATAGCTTGGTCTTTTCGTTTACAGTAAGTACTCTTGTATCTTTATCATAAACAAGTTCGTTATTAGGTCCGCATACATATTTGCCTACATAGTTTGGATCTAAATTATCATTATCATTAACACTCCCTACTGTCGCATCAGAAGTTGACTCAGATTCTGTTTCAGTTTGAACTTCCTCTTCTTCCTCTGCTACCGTCTTCTCATACTGAATCAACTCCACCAGCTCACCATTAGCTCCCGTATACACATACATTGTGTCTCCATCATCATCGATATCTGCTTTAATACTCTGCATCACATTCAATTTCCAGCCGTTACCTATCTTCATATTATGAAAATCTGCTGTATTCAGTAATATCTCACTATTATTCGTATACTGATAATCACCAAAGATTCCGTTATACATATGCTGTATTGTCACAGGCATTCTGTTACCGCCCCATGAAAAATCATTGAAAGTAAATAGCTGCGCTCCCGTATAGGTGTCAACACCTGCAATACCAAATCTACCTAGATCCTGAGTGACCGCTCTGTTCATGTTTACAGCATATTTATACTGTTTATCAATGATAAGTGCCGGTGAGAATGCACTTTCTTCACCAAATACTACGATATCCTTCCACTGACCTTCGCTTGTACTGTACATTTTTGCTTCGTACAGTGAATACTGATCGTAATATTCTGTAATATCAAATAAACATTCTACAACATCTCCATTTACAGTAGTCTCACAAGGACTCAAAGCGGCAATGGTATCTCTCGTACATGTTTCACTGTTATACTCATACACGTACAGCTTAAAATCGTTGCTGGTAAATAATTCCGTGTTCTGTACATTAAACATAAGATACTGTCTGTCTGTAGCATCAGCTGAAGTTGTAGCTGTAGACTGAAGTTCTACTATCACACCACTGTCTGCTGAATATGTTTGTCCATTATCAATACTGTACCCTGACACAGAGATAGCATTATCTTCTGCCATGTTTACCTGTGGGTCGATCTTAATCGGAAAGACTCTGTCATCACTTTCAAGCCACTCGGGATCTGCAGATATTGTGATGTGGGTCTGCACTTTAGTGCCCTTCTTACCTGTTTTTAATTCTAAAATTACATCCCTTGATATTGCTCCCTTTGCATCAACCATATACGGAGCAGGAATTACAAATACTTTCTCTCCTGTTTCCTGTGAATAAAATACAATACTGTTCTTGCCTTCCTGATATTCTGGCACAACATTTTCACAGTCAATTGCAAAGCTATATCTGCAAGCGGCATTTTTATCATGGAGAACTATATTTTCCTTGACACCCTTGCGGCAGACCGTATATTCAAGCTCTGCACCGGGAGCCAGATTCTTAAACAGGATCTTGCCCTTCTTAGCACTTGCCAGCACAGTTTCCATGGGGCAAACTGCTGCCTTCTTGTTCCTGATAGCTCGCATACTAACCTTATACATTCCCTTCTGTATAGAAAACAGACCTTCATTCTGAGTAGACTTATTAAATCTTGCCGTGTAGTTGTTATGAACACTTACATATTCGCTACCATCTTGTGTCTCCTGTACATCAGGCTTTACCTTCCTTAACTTATGTGTATCCTGACTTACATACTGCTGTGGTGCAGGATAGCACATGATTCTTTTAATATTTCCTTTTTTTTCATATACCTTTGTATATTCTGTACAAAGGCTTTTCAGTTCTTTTTTAATTTTACTTTTCATTTTAATCTTCCTTTCTTTAATTAATATATTTTATTTCAAGTATTTGTGGCATACAGTAGCTGTCTGCTGTAGATATGGCAGCAAAGCCACTGTCGCCTAGGGCTTTAAGCAATAATCCGTTAGATTTCTTCAGCATTCCGGTTCTTTTATCAACCAATATATCTGTCAGATCTATACTGTAATAGGGACCCTGAACCCTACATTCTGCTAATTTATGGGTACTATCTACTTTGTTGTTCCAAGTAGATCTCCTACTGCAGAATCGCTCTCTTATCCCAAAGACTGCTATATCAACTCCTTTATTGAGCCTGGGGATATTAAGCTTCACATATTCAATTTTCTTTCCCGGATAATTGTGTATCTTACTTAAATCCGGTCGTAAATATAACCATTGTCTACCAAAAGCTTTTGTATTTCCGATAAAAGCAGTGCCGCCATACATGTTATTACTATCTACATCATTGCTCTCTACTGTCGTATCCTGGAAGAGTTTTGGCTCGTACAAGTTAATCTCTATTAAGATTTCCTTTGTATAAGGGCTGTATGATGTAAATGTTATCTCATGTCCTTCTGACACCTCTTTATGCTCCAATATAACAGGAGCAATCACATTTCCCGCATTGTCAGCCGCGCCAATACAAGAAACAACCACGAATGGCTCTGATTTATCTTTCATCACGGCAAAACACTTATTATTTTTCTGTATTTTTGTGAAACATTTATCAGCTTTTAGAAAAATTGAACAAGGTTCTTGATTATAATGTATCTTAAGCAGCACACCGTTTATAGTTCTCACTACATCATAATTCTCACCATAAATGCCATGTGCATCTGTATATTGTGGCTTTTGTTTATTGGCAATATAGATATCACAGCTTCCATACTGATTTTTAAGAATAATACTGTTAGAAACTGTCATCTCGCAGCTACTGCCGGTTCCTTTATACACATGTCCACACTGGTAAAACGTCATATTTACTGTTTCGTTATTTGCAGTATATATAGGACAACTGTGATAGTAAGCTATTGTGCTTCCATCAAATTCGTTTGATACTATTCCATAACGATTCTTGTGTTGTCCGCTTGTAAATAACGGCATACCTTGCCGCATCCTGCAAATATTGTCTAGTATTAAATTTTCCATCTTATCACCTCCTTCCTATTACTACAGTTAACTTTCTGAAATTGTGTTTATGATTTATTTGTTGTAAAAAAGAACCTGGCAAATTGGTGTGCTCCTCATCACATCAATTTGCCAGGTTCATCTTGATTGCTCAACAAGTCCAACGTATCTCTTCGGCAAATAGTATTTACTTTTCTTGTTTTACTTCATTAACAATTATCTTGATTTCATCTTATGCATGGAACTTTCATACTCAGTTACTTTTTATCCGGAAGTTAACTGCATTGTTAGTATACAACACACCCAGAAGTTTGTCAACACTAATTCAGAAGTTTTTTATTTTCTATTATTTACCTACTTACACTTTTGTATACCAGTCCGTCTGCTTCATTTTATCATCTTGACAACCATTTGAATTTACGATAAAATAAACCATACTTTATATTTTCATAAATTTAAGGAGTCTCTATGGCATATATTACACGTGAGCTTGAACGTAAATTTTTAAAAATGAATGGCTTTTTCAAAGCGGTTTTGGTGACGGGAGCACGTCAGGTTGGTAAAACGACGATGCTGAAGCATTTAGCCGAAGGAACGAACAGAACCTACGTATCTTTAGACAACGCTATGGCTAGAGATCTTGCGAAAAGTGATCCCATTCTGTTCTTTCAAACATATAAGCCCCCTATTCTGATAGACGAGGTTCAGAAAGCGCCTGAGCTTTTTGAACAGATAAAAATTATTTGTGACGAAACTGACGAAAAAGGATTGATCTGGCTAACGGGTTCACAACAGTACGGAATGATGAAAAAGGTGAGTGAAACTCTTGCGGGCAGAATCGGCATTCTCGAGCTTTACAGTCTTTCCCAAAGAGAGAAAAACGGACTTGTCTTTGATGAGGAGCTTGATTTCTCACTTGCCACTCTACAAGCAAGGCAACAGCGTGTTCCAAAAAACGACATTACAAAGGTGTTTGAGCATATCTGGGAGGGCGGTATGCCACAGGTATGGGGTGTTGACGAAGAGCTTCGGGGAGAATATTTCAATTCTTACGTCGACACATATCTTATGCGAGATGTATCGGAAGCAGGAGGTATTACGGATACTGTTCGCTTCAGAAAATTTCTTCTTGGTTGTGCAGCACTCGTTTCCGAACAGGTCAATTATGCAACGCTTGCCAAGTCCGCGGATATTTCTCAGCCTACTGCAAAGGAATGGCTACGTATTTTAGAGGGCTTGCATATCGTTTATCTGCTTGAACCATATTCCAATAATGCGTTGAAGCGTCTCACAAAGACGCCGAAATTGTATTTTTGCGATACGGGGCTTTGTGCATATCTTTCTATGTGGCTGACACCTGATGTTCTTCGTCAAGGTGCTGCCAGCGGACATTTCTATGAAAATTACGTTGTTATAGAGCTTGTCAAAAATTATGCATATGCAAGAAGCAAGTCTAACCTTACCTACTACCGTGATTCAAATGCAAAAGAGATCGATGTGTTCGTAGAGGAGAATAATACCGTGCATCCGTTGGAGATCAAAAAATCCGCTAACCCCGACAAGCGCGAAGTCAAGAAATACTCGGTTCTTGACAAGGCTGAGCTGAACCGCGGAAGCGGAGGTATCGTTTGTATGTGTGAAGAACCTATTCCGATCGATGATAAAAACTGCTTTATCCCTAGCAACTTAATTTAACACAGCATAAAGAGTAGTTAATTTTATAGAAGATAGGATAATTATTAAAAAAGTCCTATCTATCGTTCGATTTATATCGAAGTTTAATGACACATATTCAGAAGTTTTTCTTGACAGTTTTTTTCTTCCTTGTTACAATATATTCCGAAGTTACATGCTACAGGTGCGTAGTATGAGCTTTATTTACATTAATGATAAGAGATTATTAGAAGAGGTGCTATATGACTTTTGGTGAGAAGCTTAAAGTTGTTCGTTTGTCACTTAATTTATCGCAAACAGAACTAGCAAAGAGAACAGGCATATCTGAACGTTCTTTATATTCATATGAACAGGCAGGTATATTGCCAAGGAGCAGTAATCTTCGTAAGATTGCCAGCGCTCTTAATGTATCTGTCAGTTATCTGATGGATGAGGAAGAGACTGATCCTCATAAGAACATCGAACACGAGCTTTATATTGCAAATTCCAGAAATCAATTTGGATATAAAGGTGCCAGAGAAGCAACAGATATTTTATCCCGTACTACAGCTCTCTTTGCAGGAGGAGAATTAGACGACGAGGCTAAGGAATTATTCTTCCAATCTTTGATGGAAGTTTATTTAGATTCCAAACAAGAAGCAAGAAGCAAATTTACGCCCAGACAACGTGCGCGCAGGACGAAAGCTGACACCGAGAAATAATTGCGCACCGGAGAAAGGTAATATGTCACGCATCAGCTTTATTCACGATACTGTCAGTAATATTATAAAAAAATTTGATACCCGGGATCCTTTTAATATATGTAGTAATATGAATATTCACATATATTATAAAGATCTGGGTAGCTCTCTTAAAGCATATTATTTTTATCATTCGCGAATTAAAAATATCATTATTAATGTTAATTCCCAAGGTCCAATGACACGTGTGCTATGTGCTCACGAACTGGGACATGCAATGCTACATAACAATCCCAAAGCTGTATGTTTATTCAAAGAAACAGAATTATTTGACGCTACCGGTCTTGCAGAGTACGAGGCTAACCTCTTTGCTGCAGATTTACTTATTCCCGATAGCGAATTACTGTCTCTTATGGTAAATCCTGACAAAACGGTCTTTAATATCGCTCAGGAGTTCTACGTGCCTGTTGAGTTATTAGAATTTAAATTGCAGATTTTAAAAAGCAAAGGCTTGTTTGTCAATCTACCGGATATTGCCAATAGCAATTTCCTTAAAAAGACCCTTCCTGCAAACTGTGTGTCCTCTCTGTCATAGTCGTTATGTGTGGTTTTGTTTCACACATATCATATTATATTTTATTTTTTGAAATTAATACAATTGTGTTTTCCCACAGAATGTGCTATACATTTATATAATGATAATTAAGCTGCAGAAAGGTTTTATGCACATGTCTGTATTGGGAAATATTCCACATTTACTTAAAAAAGACGATTTTCTAAGTGATACACCCGTTTTCCAGAATACACAGGTGTGTACAGATCTTTATGTACATGAAATTGGGCTTTCCCGTCTGCATCAGCATCAATTTATAGAGATCAGCTATGTGGTAGATGGAGTTGGTACTCATCGTATTCTGAACGAAGCATATACTTGTCGCAAAGGTAGCCTGTGTATACTTAACATCGCTGTGCCTCATGGATATTTCGCCATAGAAGATATGCCGCCTCCTGTAATACACAATCTGTTATTTGATGTAAGTGACATATTTGACAATGAGCTGTCAGAAATCGGTAGCAAGCATTATATGTATGGTTTATTTTCATCAAATAACTTTGCAATAAACATTTCACTGAAGCCAAAACAATTAAGTATTGTAGAAGATTTGTATAATTCTATTTCAGAAGAGATCTCTGCCGGTAAGGAAAATTGGCAAAACGTAATCAAAGCAAAGATGCATATTTTTCTTATCACTCTCAAGCGTATTATTGATGAGAGCGCAGATACCAGTTCAGTTAAATTTTCACATGAGCAACAAGCAGTATCAACGGCCGTACAGCTAACAAATGCTATGTATCATGATTCACAGTTTACACTAGCAGATGTAGCACAGGCTCTATATACCAGTACAGCATCTGCCAGCAGAATGTTTCGCACTGTTACAGGTGAATATTTTTCTGATTACCTCAGGTCCGTTCGTATGCGTCATGCTGTAGATCTTGTAACAAATACACAGTTATCTAACGAAGAAATAGCTACTAGATGCGGATACAAGGATTTGCCAACTTTTTACAAACAATTTAAGAATTCTACCGGTTTTTCACCGGGTGAATATAGAAAAGCAACACAAGAAAGAGAAGATATTAACACAGAAAAGGAGAGTATTATTATGAGTATTTTACAAGAAATATCTGAAAAACTTCAAAAAGGTAAAGCAAAAGATGTTGCGGCATTGGTAACTTCAGCGTTAGAAGAGGGAGTTGCCCCGGAAAAGATTCTGAACGAAGGTTTAGTTGACGGTATGAATATCATCGGTGGTAAATTCCGCAACAATGAGGTGTTTGTACCGGAAGTTCTGGTAGCTGCACGTGCTATGAACTCAGGTCTTAAAGTTCTGAAGCCGGCTTTGTCAAATGCAGGCGTAGAGCCAATCGGCAAAGCAGTTATATGTACAGTTAAGGGCGATATGCATGACATCGGTAAGAACCTGGTGAAAATGATGATCGAAGGTCAGGGCATTGAGTGCGTTGACTTAGGTGTAGATGTAGAGCCGGCTGCAATTGTAAATGCAGTACAAGAAAGTGGTGCTCAAATTGTTTGCTTGTCTGCCCTACTGACAACAACTATGATGGGACAAAAAGAAGTTATCGACGCACTGGTTGCGGCAGGTATTCGTGACAAAGTTAAAGTTATGGTCGGCGGAGCACCTGTTACACAAGAGTTTGCAGATGAGATTGGCGCTGATTGCTATACTCTGGATGCAGCATCTGCAGCACAACAAGCAAAGCGTTTGATATTAGAGGGTTAATTATATGAAATATAATATGAAGAAATGGTTAGCTGACCTTGCGAAGAATAAGAAACCTATTCCGCTACTGTCTTTCCCTGCGTCGCAGCTGTTAGGAGTTAGTGTATATGAATTTACTCACAATAGTATGCTCCAGGCACAGGGAATTGCTCAGATAGCAACTAAAACAGATGGTGCAGCAGCCGTATGTATGATGGATTTGTCTGTAGAGGCAGAGGCTTTTGGTTGCCAGATTCAGGCGTCTGAACATGAGGTGCCTACAGTAGTTGGCATACTTATATCAGATGAAGACGAAGCCGAGGCTCTCAACGTACCGGAAGTTGGCAGCGCCAGGACTGGTATGTATATCGAGGCTGCAGCAAAAGCAAAAGAACTGGTAACTGACAGACCTGTTCTTGCTGGTATTATCGGGCCGTTTTCTCTGGCAGGCAGACTGATGGACGTCTCAGAAGCTTTGGTTAACTGTATTGCAGATGAAGATTTTGTTCATGCAGCACTTAGGAAAACTACATCATTCCTTAAGGAATATGCCTTGGCATATAAAGAAGCCGGCGTAGATGGTCTTGTGATGGCAGAGCCTCTGGCCGGACTATTATCCCCCGGGCTTGAGGAACAATTTTCCGCTCCTTATGTAAAGGAAATCATCGATGCCGTACAAGATGATAATTTTATCGTTATATATCATAACTGTGGTCCTAATACACCGCTTATGACAGAGTCTTTATATAACAACGGCGCCGGAGCTTATCATTTTGGTGATGCAATTGATATAGAAGAGATTTTGAAAAAAATGCCATCAGACAAACCTGTATGTGGTAACATATCCCCCTCAGAGCAGTTCTTAAAAGGGACATATGACAGTATGTATAACGAAACATATGCGCTCTTGGAGCGTTGCAGCAAATATGAGAACTTCGTGTTGTCATCCGGATGTGACATACCGCCGGGAGCTAAATGGGAGAATATTGAAGCTTTCTTCTGCGCGGCTAAGAATTTTATAAATAAATAACAGGAGGCTACACAGATGACTCTTACAGCATCAGAACGTTTTAAGCGGTATTTATCAGGCCAAGAAGTGGATAGGCTTCCTATAATTGAGTGGGCTCCTTGGTGGCATCTGACTGTACAGCGTTGGCTACAGGATGGTCTGCCGCCGGAGTGTGCCGGATATGAGGACCTCCAGGAATATTTTGGTCTTGATAAATGTCTGCAAGTTGGTATAAATGACGAGACAGTAGATACACCTAAGCCTAAGGGCGAGGGACTTGGCATTATGGAAACAGAAGAAGATTACGAAAACATAGTAAGACCTACTCTGTTTCCTGATCCTGCTACTATTTTTACAGATGATTTCTTTGCACTGTTAGAAGCAAGACGCCAGAGAGGTGATACGCTGCAATTTTTCACCGTACAGGGCTTCTTCTGGTATCCGAGGATCTTGTGGGGTATTGAGAATCACTTATATAGCTTCTACGACTATCCGGAGCTGTATCACAGAATCTGTGAAGATCATGCAAATTGGATGATAAAAGTATTCAGATACGTTTTCTCAAGATTCCGTTTTGATTTTATGAGTCTTGCCGAGGATATGAGCTATAATTCCGGTCCTATGATATCAAAGCAGCTGTTTGATGAATTCCTAGCTCCTTATTACAAGAAAGTTATTCCTGTAATCCATGAGTACGGGGTGCCGGTATTCATTGATTCTGACGGAGATATTACTATGGCAGTGGACTGGTATGGTGAGGTTGGCGCAGACGGAATGTTCCCTCTGGAGCGTAAAGCAGGCGTAGACGTGTCCCTGTATGTTGATAAGCAACCCAACATGGCGTTTCTGGGACATTACGACAAGATGTGCATGAAATTTGGTAAGGAAGCGATGCGTGCAGAGTTTGAACGTATTCTGCCCAGCATGATGAGAGGAAAAGTGATACCTTCTGTGGATCATCAGACTCCGCCGGATGTGCCACTGGAATATTACAAAGATTATGTTTCCTTGTTTAAGGAATATGCAAGCAAAGTTACCCACGCAGGAGCTTCAATTGCTCCCTGCCCGGTGTTTGCAGAAAAATGAAAGGATGTGTGATATATGACTAACCGTGAACGTGCATTAAATATTTTACATTATAAAAATGTGGACCGTATGCCGGCAGTACATTTTGGTTATTGGCCGGAATTGTTGATAGAGTGGGCGGAGCAAGGTAAGATACCTATGGAGCTTGCCAAGAGCTGGTATGATGGCGGACCGTCAGACGCTGAGTTAGATAAAATCATTGGTTGGGATTTTAACTGGTATAGGACCGTCTCAGCTAACAACGGCTTACTCCCGGGATTCGCGCCCGAGGTGTTAGAGGTTCTTCCCGATGGTACCAAAAGAGTACTGAACGGAGATGGACTTATTGAGCGTGTAAGGCCGGGTGTAACATCCATTCCATCCGAAGATGATTATCTTCTTAAAGACCGCAAAGCCTTTGAAGAATTATATCTGCCTAAAATGCAATTCAGTCCCGAGAGAGTAAATTATGATTTCTTTAAGAATTTTAACGAAACACGTGACCCTGATGTGCCTATTGGCCTCCATCTTGGCAGTGTGCTTGGTAATATTCGTAATATTACATCTGTTATGGGTATGAGTTACCTTATTTATGACGAGGACGAGGAACTATTTGCTGATATTGTAGATGCGTATGCAGATATGCAGTACAAATGTGCAGAAGAAATCCTCAAGACCGGCGCCAAATTTGACTTTGCCCATTATTGGGAAGATATATGTTTCAACTCCGGTCCTCTCATCGCGCCTGATATCTTTGAAGAGCTGTGCGCCAAGCATTACAAGAAGAGAAACGACCTGTGCCATAAATACGGTATTGATATTATTTCACTCGACTGCGATGGTGTGACAGATAAGTTGCTACCTATCTGGTTTGAGAATGGCGTAAATACTATGTTCCCCATTGAGATTGGTACATGGGGTGACCAGTTTGAGCCTGCCAGACAGAAATTCGGCAAAGGTATGTTGGGTGTTGGTGCCATGGATAAAACTGCACTTCGCAAGGACAAAGCTGCAGTTGACGCAGAGATTGAGCGCATCAAGCGTCTCGCTTCTCTTGGCGGCTTTATACCCTGCCCTGACCATCGTCTCATGCCTGGTTCTAAGTTTGAATTGGTACAATATTACGCTGAGGAAATAAAGAAGGTTAAGATTTAATATGATTTCTGTGAAAATCCCGCCGGAAGCCGCAGGTTGCAAGTTAATTAAATATCTAAGTAAACAAGGGTATTCTATTGCTGCTGATTGCGGTGGTAAAGGTACTTGCGGAAAGTGTCGCGTAAAGATGCTTTCCGGCTCTTTTTATAAAGATTCTGAAATGTCTTGTTTGTTAGAGCCGGACAGTGATAATTATGTCAAATCCTGCAGAGCCTGGTGCTCTGAGCAAGGTGCCGAGATTCTGATACCGGAAGCAGACAGTACAGATCAAATAGCACTCTCCCTCGGTGATTCATTAGAGTATTCATCAGCAGATGAATCGGCGGAGTCGGTGAGATATGGTATTGCGCTGGACATCGGTACTACTACGTTAGCAATGGCATCTATTGCCATAAAAGAAGATACATATGAGATCATACAAACAGTTTCCCGGCTGAATCCTCAGCGAAGCTTTGGTGCAGACGTTATGAGCAGGATTACTGCTGCATCAGAAGGACAGCTCCTTGCTATGCAAGAGGTTCTTTTAAGTGAGATTCGCAGTATGCTTGATAGCCTTCGCGTTAAGGCTGACATAATGACAGTGGTTGCTAACCCTACTATGTTACATATTTTCTGTGGTGTATCACCGGAAAGAATGGGAGCATATCCTTTTATCCCAGAATTTACAGATATGAAAATTCTGACAGGCAGCAGCTTGGGTCTGCCGGTTGAGTCAGTTATTTTACTGCCGTCTGCGTCAGCTTTTATAGGCGCCGATGTAATTGCCGGTTGTTTATCTGTTGCTCTTACTGATAATGCTCAACCTGTTGTATTAATAGACATCGGTACTAACGGCGAGATGATGCTTTACACCGGTACAGACAATGGCGGAAAGTTATATGCAGCCTCTAGCGCAGCAGGACCTGCATTTGAGGGAGCCGGTATAACTACCGGCGTAGGAGGTATCAAGGGTGCAGTTTGCGCAGTTGAACTACACGCAGATACATTGATGAGTCATACTATCGGAAACGAAGAGGCTGTGGGCATTTGTGGCAGCGGACTGATAGATTTGATTGCAGTATTGCTATCTCGGGGTGATATTGATGAAACAGGATATCTGGAGGAATCACCGGTGGTATATGCACATGGTAGCAATAGACAGCTTACTATCACAGAACAAGATGTGCGTGCCTTTCAACTGGCAAAGAGTGCTATTCGAGCAGGATTAGAGGCTTTAATTCACGAAGCTGGTTTGAAGGTAGACGATATATCAAAAGTGTATATTGCCGGAGGACTTGGTTTCTATATGAATATTGATAGTAGCGTACAGGTTGGTTTGATACCGGCAAGCCTTAAAGATAAAGTTGCAGTTGTTGGTAACAGCGCACTTAGTGGTGCTATGATGTTTATGCTTCGTGATACGATTATGAGCAGAGAAGCAGAAAAGATTGCCACTGAGTGTACTACAATTGAACTTAATTCTTCTGACTTTTTCACAAATGCGTTTATTGAATATATGATGTTTGAATGAAGGAGCGATAAAATGGTTTTTGAGAATATACCCGACAATATACATAAAATACATGAATCTGCTACAATTGATGCTGTCTGTGTGCCATTTACGCAGGCTGTACGTGATGCATGTAAGGCTAATATTTGTGGTAAATACGGAGTTTGCTGGTCATGCCCTCCCGGAGTCGGTGAGTGGCAGGAATTGCAAGAGCGTTTTTATAAATACAGCAAAGCTTTTATATATACTACATGCCACGAGCTGGAAGATTCTTTCGATTTTGAAGGCATAGTAGAGGGACAGATAAAGCATAGACAGCTTGATGATTATATTCGCCAGCAACTGGTAACGCAGGGAATTGAATTTGAGCTACTTACAGTGGGTGGATGTAATATTTGTGAGAAGTGTACATATCCAGATAGCCCTTGCCGTTTTCCTGATAAGCTACGTATTCCCATGGAGGCTTGTGGTATTGATGTGGTCACATTATCTAAGTTGTGCGGTATACACTATATGAATGGACCTGATACTGTAACGTATTTTTCGGCAGTATTTTATCGTTGATTGTTATATCAATAATACATTAATAAAAAGAAACAGCTTGCAATGTTTTGATCACAGTGCAAGCTGTTTCTTTGTTTTTGGAATATATAATGAGTTTAGGCTTTTGTTATAGTAAATAAAGCTGTACTTCGCGGCGAGAGCTCTACATCTATGCCATCCTGCATAAGGCTTTGGCCTGTTGCAGTAGTAACAATTCCTGTGTCCACATTTCTGATCGCATATGTAGCAGATGCATCTAAACCTTTGAGTTTTATCTTATAAATATCCTCCGGAGCATCATCAGGTCTGAACATCTGAATAAAGCCTGCGTCTTCTGATGGGGAGAAGAATTCCCAACCTTTCCAACCGGTTTTATCTCTGGACCATTCTGTAAGCTGATAATAGTCATCGTAGTAATATTTATTGATAACTGTCCACTCCTGGGTATATGTGCTGACTGTCTCCCACTTGAGAAGCTTAGAATTAATGTTAACATTCAGGTTGATCCATGGTGTGATGTTGGATCTCATTATATAAGGATCTACAGTATTTCCTGTCAGGTTAGTACCAAAATATGGCAACCATGCATACAATGCTTGGTGCATACTTTGTTTATGTTCCTGATTACTGTAATCATGGTCGGTTTTATGCAGAGGAACAGAACGGCGCATACTCTCAATATCGTTGCGTCCGCCACCTGCTGCACATGAGTCTATCATCATATTCGGGAAGCGTTCTATCAATTTATCCCAATATGCATAATAACCTTGTGCATATAGATTCTCTATAATACCTGTTCTACCCTCTTTGTTGAGAGCGTTAAAGTTATATAGCGGATTTATTCCATAATCCTGTCTATAGAGAGAAATGCCTCCTTCAGTAATAATTGTGCTAACTCGCTCTATCATCCAATCTACAAAATCAGGATTACCAAAATTAGCCAATACACCATCAAGCATATATTCGGCAGGAATTCCATTTTCTTTATCTCGCAATTCCTCTTGCAGACGTACTACCTCAGGTTCAAACCATAAGAGCGTCTTTACTCCACGTTGTGCACCATAGTCACTTATAGCCTTCATTTTTGACGGAAAACGCTTTGTATCCACCATCCATGTTCCGGTAGGCAGCCATACATCAAGAGATTTATCACCATACTCAAAGTACCAGCCTGCATCCATCCACCAATAAGAAAGTGGTACATTGTTATCCAAATATTTTTGAATGCCCGCAATCTGATTATCGTCAGTAGCCAAGACCATCTCACCATACATACCTGATGTACAACCTGAAATTTGTGGCTCAAACAAGCCACCGTCTACCTGTCTCATATTGCACTCTATAAACCAGTGACGCCATAGGTTAGTAGCACGATCATCGTCACGTCCCTCATAATCAAGCATAGCCATCAAAGGTGTACGAATTTTCTCTCCTGGTTCAAGATATGTAGAGATACTTTCCTGACCTGCCTCAAAGCGCAAACCATCCTGGCTGTTTTCATATACATATTCAAAAGATGCACCCCATGCAATTGGCCAACCAATAGCTGCAAACGTACCGCCATCTCCGTATTGTAAATTGAAATACGGAAAATGATTATATGTTGAACGACCTGTTTCCGGAGTCATGTGAATTGTATCGCACTTCTCAAGAACAAATTCATATGGAGCATATGGGCCGCTATTCGCAACACCGCCATCTCCGTAAATTCCTTTAAGAACAGGATTCTCTCCATAAAAGATCATGTCTGCACATTTAAGATCTTCTAATACCTTTGTATTTGATTTGCCTTTATTCTCAAAATAAAGTACCCACTCATAAGCACAATAATCCGGATATATAGCCATCTCAAGTGTTACAGCAATGTCATCTTTGAACTCCAGATTAACAACGGTAGATACCTTGCTTCCTTGTGCTGTTGTTTTACGAGACTTCTCCTTAAAAGGGCCTGATTCACCCGTCTTAATTCCGTTATATGGTGTACCATCGTACACAAATGAAACCGGCAAAGTAGATAAATTCTCAAGATATCCCTCATATTTGTCTGTTGTTTTCTTTTTTTGTTCCATACTGTGATAAACTCCATTACCTGTTTGATTAGTAAAACTATAGTTATAACGACTGTACTTAGGCGTAGCACCGCATGACATTAACAAACTTGCAGCTATTAACAAAATTGTTATTAAATACCGTCTCATTTTCAAAAATAACCTTCCCTCATAATCAACCATTATTTACGTTTCTTGATTATCAATGCCGCTCCTAAAACAAGCATTACTTGCGCTATCGCAGCAGAAGAACCACAACCTCCCTTGTTATCATCCGGTTCTGTTGTTGGTGCTGTTGTGGGTGCCGTTGTAGGTGCCGCTGTCGATGCTGCCTTTACATTAACTTTGTATGTGAATGTCTGTTCTTCATATGTTATTGTAAGCTCCTGCTCTCCTGCAACAGATGAATCAAATCCTGATACCATAGAAGACTCGATATCTAATTCTACTTCGAAATCATTCTCATATACCACCTTGAGCTTGCCGCCAATTACAGAGAGAGCTTCCCCTGTAACATATTCCACCTTAAGAGGAGCTTTTGCAAGACTAACCTCTTTTATCGCTAAGTCACAAAGATACACATCAACAAAATTTACCGTGAGCCATGCAAAAGGTCCTGCTGCATAACATAAAAGTTTGATTTCCTGAGCTCCGGCAACATTCAGGAATATTTCTTCCTGCTGTCCATATTCAAGCTGCTCACTTAAATAGATCGAATTGCCATCTGCCTGTACCTCATAAATAAATGGGTGTCCTCCTGCACCACCTGCAGCACCATCGTCTTTGCCAACAAGTAAGTGAAGAATTGGCTTATCAGCGGTGTATTCACTAACATTAACAGTAATTTCTGATGGAGTATCTCCAGACACAGGATGTGTACAGAAGCCCTTTGAGTACAGAACATCATTAACAATAAGCGTATCTGATTCTCCTACTAAGCCCTTATTAATACCATCAGTAATGCCGGGTGAATCGATAAGAATGTGTTCTATTCCTGGTAAGTCACTAATGTATACTTTATCTTCTGTACTTGCATACAGATTAAGTGACGTACCTACAAGCATAGTTGTGAATATTAAAACTAACACTAAAATCATAATACTTTTTTTCATAATTATCTCTTCCTTCCTTCTTTTCTTCGACAAAGCCTTCAATGATTTCTTCGTCTGATTACTATTACTAATTATAGTCTCCGACTAATGTAATTGAAATCCCATAAAACAGATATCATACATGTCTTTTTTAGATATACAATTCATTTTTTTGTAGTTTTCACCGTTATTTACTTGACATAATCCGTTAAATAGAATAATCTTCACATATAATCTTTTATTAATCTGGTGAAAATATGAAGTCCCCTTTGAAACGTAATTTTGACAAAAATAACAAGCTATATGCAAAAACAGAGAAAATATATAAGACATATCACGAAGTATCCGATGATAGAGATCAACTTCTGAGCTTTTATAAAACATTAGACGCGGATTATGTTTTCAAATATATTTTGTATATTCCCGGATATACGCCCGCACCTCCGGCTCACATAACAGAGGACAGCGGATTTATGCGTCCCGAGATAAATGTAGAAACACGAAAACACGCCTGTTATTTACCCGTTTTCTTACATGATCACACCTTCTATGAAATAATCTATGTAGCAGAAGGTTCATGTAAGAATGTGATAAATGGTAAGACAATAGAAATGAAAAAAGGGGATCTGTTCTTCATACCACCTAATGTAACACACTCAATTGAAGCATATACTCCGGGCATCATTATTAATGTATTGGCAAGGAAGACGTTTATGGAAAACATCTTTATTTTGTTAAATTTTAATAAGAATACTTTATATGATTTTATATGTAGTTCTTTATTTGATAACAGCATCAATACCGGACTGCTTTGTCGTACAGAGGAAGACGCTTTTTGTTACAATGTTCTGGAATTGTTATTTGCCGAGTCCCAAAGTGATGCTATAGATTCTATCAATATATCTTTGAGAGAAAATTTATTTATTTCTTTCCTGCTATATATTGCAGAGCATTTTGACCACACATCAACAATAATCCAATCATCCGGCCTAGTATCAATGGACAAGGTCTTACCTAACATTTTAGTTTTTATAAGGAATCATTATAAAACTGTAACGCTAAATGATTTGTCAGCATCTTTTCACTATTCAACGGACCATATAAGTAAGTTAATAAAGGCAAATACAGGTAAGAATTTTGTTGATATACGTACTGAATACCGTATGGAAGCTGCCCAGAACCTACTGTCAAATACAGGTTTGCCCATAAAAAAAATAAGTGAAGCTGTGGGATACAACAAGGCGGAACAGTTTAATAAAGCATTTAAAAACATGTTTAATATTACGCCATCTGCCTACAGAGCCACAACTTCATCCTGATACTTTGCGATGTTTATCAATCAGCCTCCCAGACTAAGGAATACAACACCCACAATACCAAAAACAAAAGATAACTTTTGTGTCAAATTTAATTTTTCTTTTAAAAGTATCATAGAAATCACAAAGCATACTACAGTAAGTGATCCATTGAAAACCGGAAAGAAAAACATGCTGTCCAGCTTGCCCGATAGGTATAAATTAGCTGCATGATTAAAAGCAGTCAGTAAACCGATAGCTGCGCAAAAAGACACAGATTTAAAGCTGATCTTCAGATCAGTTGCGCTCTTACCTGACACAAGATACATTATTAAAGAGAAAATACACATTAAGAAAAATGTAACACAAAGGAAAGAAAACTTCTCTGCCTTATGTACTGAACTCTGATGAATTTTCTGTACAATACCAACTGCACCGGCAGATAAAAACAAAAGTGACACATATTTCATCCACTGCAGTGTTATATTACTATGCTTTTTAAAATTGGCACCTACAACAAAGCTGATAACTACAATTATCATTCCAATTAATTGAAACAGAGAAAACTTCTCACTCCAAAAAAAAACTCCTGCCAGAGCCGGTATTATCATACCGCACGAGTTAACCATTGTCGTGTACGACATAGGACCATGCCTGAATGATTTTGTTGTAGAGAACTGCATAAGTACCATTACCGCAGCAAACAGAATTCCTAAAAGAAGTGAATAAACAGAAATACCTTTAAGTCCCTTTGACAGAACAAGAAATAATATCGTTGCAGCAGCTGATACAATTAAATTGTACAAATAGAAGTCCCTGTTGCTTTTAATTGCCTTGTTGCTAAAAACACTATTCATCGTGGAGAAAATCGCCGCTGCAAGTATTGAACATATCAATAAGAAATATAACATCATAGCCTCCATTGTAGCCAATATTATGTAAAATAAAATGATCATAGATTATTGTATTAAAGATACTTAACTGCTCTCTCCCTCATGTAAGCATAAAATACTTATAACATATGATCATAGCATCGAAGGTGCATGTCATTATATGACATCATCCGCGCAACCGACGGCGCTTATTTAATTGTAAATCACCACGACTTGTATGTCAATATCAAAATCGGACTACAAAGTAAGAAAACTTTGTAGTCCGATAATTGTTATTATAATTAATCTCAATAAACAAAAGTAATCAAGCTAAAGAAATGGATGTCTTCTGAAAAGGACAGAAAAACACCCATTTCTTATTCAATAATATATATCCAATCTTCTTGTTACATATCACTAGTGTACAAACGATCCTTCTATTTGTCTTGTTTTACAAACTTAACTTACCCGCAAATCGCATCATTTCCCGGAATAATGTCAATAGAAGAAACCGTCTGACAAATATTACCTCTATTATGTATGCATACTTCATATGGGAAGTCATTTACCTTGTAATTCTCCCCATAAGCCGGTAAGGCAACCACTAATTTCTTGCTGTCACTAATCTCACCAGGGGTGATGCTATACTTAACTGTGATCTTGGAACCATCCGATGCAGATGTAATATGTACATTAGTTACATCTCTTTGAAAATAAAATGGCGGGGAACATCCCCGCCAAAGGTGGACCCGGGTCTTGCGACCAGCCCATTTATTTGTTTATATTTTGCCATACTTCAAAATGAAATGCAATGATAATCAATAATTTTTTATCCCAGCACCTTTATCACTGCATCGGCGATATACCTCATACCCTTATCTCCCGGATGTCTGGCAACTCCGTCATGCTCGACAATGTGCTCTCCTCCATTAGAGTCATACACTTTTGTTCCTATACCGCATTGATAATCTTTCTTTCCCTGGATTTCTGACAGATCGGCGAACTGTACATTACAGTTCTTTGCCGCATTTTCACGAATGTCAGACTTTTCTTTTTTATTCCAGAAGTCGTCAACAACTATAATCTGCGCTTCAGGAGCTTTTCCCTGAATATAACGGATTAATTCCTCGTAATCTGCCTGGAAAGTAGCTGTATCTGTCACATTTTCACCAAGCTGTATTGTAATTAAATCAAGCTTACTGCTAAGATAAGGATCGATCATTGTGAAAGTTTCAGCTCGATCAGTACCCTGCATCTCCCATACTGAATAGTTTGTTGCATACATCCACACGTCATCATATTTTTTATTAAGATGCGCTTCAATAAGATGAACATAGTCATTTTCTTTCTTAGTTGCCGCCATGCCTATTTCATCCCACCAATAATCGCATACGCCATGTACTGTAATGCTGTTTCCTATAGCCAGATAATTAAAACCGGTGTCTGAGTACACAATCTCGCCTTCGTGCTCTAACATAGTTATCCTCTTATTCAAATCTCTGATTGTTGCCTCAAGATTCTCTATAGTCTCGCTCTGTGCTTTATTGTCCTGAATCAATCTGACACCAATTACAACTTCAAACACTGCAACAACAGCAATTATCGCAATAAGTATTATTAAAATTTTCTTATTCATATATTTCCTCTCCAATATATTACATAATATCAATATTAAAACTCCATTTACGTTCTTGACCTGCTGGTACATATACATCATGTCCATGTTCCATAGCAGCTCCGGGCGTATCAAAGCCCGCTGTGCAGAACTCCGCGGCCACATTATACATGCCCTTAAAAGGTCCGTTATTTACCCAAATGCCAAGATATGGAGCATTCTCACATTTAAGAATAACATCTCCGTATATAAAGCTGTCTGTATACTTATTATTAAGGTAGAATTTGTATGCCGAGCCCTCTTTGTTATACGCATCACTCTTTAAATATCCGCTTTTGCTGTCAAAGGTAAAGAGCTGTCCTTTCCCAACAGGCTCTACTCCGTCTGCGCCTTCTTTCCCGTCCCAAAACATGCAAGTGGCTTCGTATTGTCCATTTTCAGGCATAGATAACAGCACTCTGCGCCCTTCCTTTGCCGCCATCATGAAATGTGCCGCCCATAGAACAGGTAGCGGCTTGTCTGTCAGATTACGGCAACTATAGTTAATCTGAAGGCTACCGGCCTTCTCACAGTATGTCTTTGTGAAAAGGTAGTCTCCGGCCGGAGATTCTATATACATCTCAACTTGAATATCATCACCTTCAATAAGCTTCACATTATAAGGTCTGCGGCAAACTTCGCCGTGTTCTTCGTATTCACGAATACCATTATGCCAGAAATCAATGGTGGGAAACATATCATCAAAAGCTGAGCATTCACTATCTACATAACGATCACCTGGAGTAAGTGCCAGATACTTCTCTCCCGGAGCCTGTGCCAGTATCTCTTCCCAATTTTTTACAGCTTTAAGCGAAACCATCTTACCTCCCTCATCAGGAAGTACAACAGCCTCTAATTTGTTAGTTTTAAGGCAAATACCTTTCTTATCCTTATATATTGCGTTAAATACCAGCATTGTAATACTACTCCTTATAAAGTGGTCTAGCTGTAGAATACGATATTTCATACTTTTCGTCAAGATGGGTAAGACAGACGTGGGAAAAGCTTCAAAATACTCGTTAGTTTTTGAATTTTCAAGTCAAAATTTCAAAAACCAGACTTAAGCTTTTTCACCTATCATTCAATCTTGACAATACTTATCAATCCCAATAAAATGTGCTGGAAAAGATAATTAATATTCCTTGAAGGATTAATTTATACAAATGGACACATTAAAAAATAAAAAAAACACGAAATTGCTACTGTTTATGTGCTGGCTGGTATATAGTACATCCTATATCGGTAAAGTAAATTTTTCAGCCAGTAAATTATCTGTAATGTCCTATTTTAACATTAATGAGTCAGAAATCGGCTTAGTGGGCACATTCTTTTTCTTTGCATATGGTATTTTCATGGTTGTTAACGGAATACTATGTAAGAAATATAACGTAAAATATATGGTTTTTACTGCGTTAATGGTTTCTTCTGCCATCAACTTGACAATACCATTTATTCCAAAAGATTACTTCTATATTATAAAATATCTATGGTTATTAAATGGCGCAGTGCTATCCATACTGTGGCCTACATTGATAAGACTTATAAGTGAGCTGCTGCCAACTAATAAAATGTCAACAGCAAGTAAAGTAATGGGCACTACAGTTGCTACAGGGACCTTCATTATTTATGGATTATCTGCAGTATATTCAAAATTAAATATTTTTAAATTTTCTTTTTTCACTCCTGCAATAATCGTGCCAATAGTTGCTTTTTTGTGGCTTATCTTATACAACAGATTTACAGATATCAGTAAGTCAGAAGATCTTGCCACAGGGCAACCAGAAAACACTGTAAGTAATAAAACTAAAATATCAAGGAATTTGCTCATTATTATCATTTTCTTGGCAGTTTGCGCAATAGTAACAAATCTAATGAAGGATGGACTTATAGGATGGGTGCCTAAAATACTTAAAGACAGCTATAATTTGCCGGATTATGTATCCATTCTTATGACATTAATGCTTCCGCTCGTTGCTGTATTGGCAAACTTCTTCAGCGTAAGTTTATCTGGAAAAATAAAGAATCCCATGTTGTTTGAGGGCGGATTGTTTCTTTTCGGTGGCTTAATGATATTAGGTAATATATTTGCACTGGCAACCAAAGCAATGATACCTTCTTTCTTGATGATGACAATGGCCACCTTTATCGCATCAGGATCAAATAATTTCATAACAAGTATTTATCCGCTCTCGATGAAGGGCAAGATTAATTCAGGGCTTATTGCCGGTGTGCTAAATGGCTTTTGTTATTTAGGCAGTACTATAAGCGACTACGGACTTGGCACAGTCAAGGTAATGGCAGGTAGTTGGCACGCTGTCTTCTATGTATTACTATCAGCATGCGGTATAGTTTGTCTTTTTGCCACAGCGCTACTGGTTATTAATATAAAAAAATATAAGGAGTGACTTACCCATGAGAAAATATCTACTTCCTGAAAGCGGTAATTTCTACAAAGCAAATCTTCATTGCCACACATCAATATCAGATGGTCGCAAAACGCCTGAGCAAGTTAAAGAAATATATAAAAGTCTGGGCTACTCAGTGGTCGCCTATACAGACCATGATGTGTTGATTCCTCATAACGACCTATGTGACGACGAATTTGTGGCACTTAATGCCTTTGAGGTAGAAACAAACGAAAATAAGCCCTTGCCTTTTGAGCATATAAAAACTTGCCATATATGCTTTATTGCTTTGGAACAGGATAACATTGTGCAGCCCCTCTGGCACCGCACCGGGTATTTATTTGCCAACGCACCAAAGCACAGAAGCGAAGTAACTTTCGATGACAGCGAGCCCGATTATGTGCGGGTATACAGTGGGGAGAAACAGTCTGAGATGATGAAAACCGGACGGGATAAGGGATTTTTTGTCACATATAATCATCCAACATGGTCTATAGAAAATTATAATGACTATATAAATTATGAAGGAATGCACGCATTCGAGATGTTTAACGGTAGCTGTATTGCATGCGGCTTCGATGATTATAATCCTCGCGTATACGATGATTTGCTACGTGCCGGCAAGAAAATTTATTGTATTGGTGCGGATGACAACCACAACGGTGCTGAGTTGGGTTCACGTTATTGTGACTCCGGCGTTGCATACACAGTGATCAAAGCACCCGAACTTAAATACCGCACTATAACAAAAGCCCTGGAAGACGGTAATTTTTATGCATCTGAGGGACCTGAAATCTATGAGTTATGGTATGAAGACGGCTATGTTCATATTAAATGCAGCGGGGCAGATAGTATTTCTTGTATGTATGCAATCAGAAAGGCCGGCGTTGTTTTCAGTGAAAACGATATTCCCGTTTACGAAGCAACATTTGATATCCCGCAAAATTGTGGATATTTCAGAATAACAGTAACTGACAAACACGGAAAACACGCCTGCACTAATGCATATTTTGTAGAAGATCTTCTGAAATAAATTACTTCTTAATATCTTCGATTTTCATATTAACTTTATGTGGGATGGGTAACCATTCCACTTTTTTGAAGAATGCAATTATCATTGCCGCCTTGCCTATTACGTCAAACAACGGAAAAGTAATACAGAACCATATTTTTTTATACCATTTAATGGGTTCAATTCTTTTTCTCTCCATTATAAATATATACGCAGCAATAACCACAGCAGATAAATATATGTATAACATACTTAACACGGTGAAAAATGTAAGCAACAGCAGGTTATATTCCATAGTTTTAGGTGCAAATGTAATATCAAATATGTTAAATATGAAAGCAAACAATTTTGGTGCTATATGTATAGATGCGTTGTATGCTGCCCCAAACACCAGTACTGCTCTTAATATATATACTATAAATCTCTTAAATACTAATAAGGCAGCCCTGGGATAAACAATAGACAGCATGTCCATACTCATAAATCTGAAATGAATGTTGCGCAATAACTTCTTACCATTTGACGGTTCACTTTCTTCAACCTGATTTTTCTTATTTGCAATGCCGTTTGTCACAAAAATATGCTTAAATAGCTTCCCACCTGTTCTGTAGAAAACACCTAAGTTACCCTTTGCCCAACGTAGCCTCTGGCGCAAAGCTATTTTAAGTTCAGTAGGCTGTTCGTCATAAAATTGTGCATCATAATTAAATGATATTCTATATCCCTCTGCTACTGCATTTGCGCATAACTCTCTATCTTCTGTAAGGCAGGTATATTTCCAACCATCTTTTATTAACTCGCTTGAGAACATATATCCTGTTCCCTGTACTCTTGTGGCCAGTCTGAAAATCGATCGCGCTCTGTTTTCCGTTCTTACCGTACGCAGCCAATGAAGCGCATACGAGGCTGATATCCAGTCATCGTCAAAATTCTTAGAGTTTCTGTAAGATGTAATTATCTTTTCACCGGCATCAAAAGACTCATTCATACGTGATATGTAATCTTGCTTGAGCAAGTTGTCAGCGTCGAATATAAAATAACCTTCAAAGGTCTCAATACCATAATCACGACGAATATTTTCTACCAGAAATTGGAGCGCATATCCTTTGGTACGATGCTCTGGATCAAAGCGTTCATAACATATAGCACCGGCTTGTCTTGCGATATAGGCCGTATTATCTGTGCAATTATCTGCAACAACAAATATAGTAATCAATTCTGCCGGATAGTCTTGTGCGTGTACACTGTCAATAAGGTTGGCAATTACTGTTTCTTCGTTGCGGGCAGCTACTAATATGGCGTATCGATGCTGCTTCTTGGCCTTTGGGAATCTGCGAGTCGCAAAGAAACCGGTTATTTTAAATATAATTTTATAACTAAGGAGCCGCGATATAGCACCTGAGATTATATTAATTATTTTGATGATTATATTAATTATTGCCATAATTCAATTGTTCTATTATTGCCTCTGCTATCCTTATTCCGTCAACTGCCGCGGAGGTAATGCCTCCTGCATAGCCTGCACCCTCTCCGCATGGATATAATCCGGAAAGATTTACGCTCTGGTACTGCTCATTTCTTTTAATTCTTACCGGGGATGATGACCTGGTCTCCACACCTGTAAGTACCGCGTCTTTATTATCAAATCCGCGAAGCTTCCTGCCAAATATTACCAATGCTTCACGTATAGCCTCTACTGCAAATTGCGGCAGGCATTTTGACAGGTCACACCATGTCACGCCTCTTGGATATGTAGGCTGTATATGGCCTGCTCCACGGCTTGCTCTTTTCTTCAAAAAATCTCCAAGTAACTGAGCCGGAGCACTATAGTTTCCTCCGCCCAGCTCAAATGCAAGTATCTCATACTTTTGTTGAAAGTCAATCCCCGCCAGTACATGATTACTGTGAAAATCTGTAGGCTCTACATTACACAATACTGCAGAGTTTGAATTAACGCCACTACGATCAAATTTACTCATGCCGTTTACCACCAGTTTTCCTTCTTCGCAAGAGGCGGCAACCACGCTGCCTCCTGGACACATACAGAAGGTATATACGCTCCTGCCACTGGGTAAATGGCATGATAGCTTATAGTCTGCAGCACCTAAATATTTGGCAAACTCTCCGTATTGGGCTTTATTTATTTCTTCCTGAAGATGTTCTACTCGTACTCCTATAGAAAAAGGCTTGCTCTCCATATCTACATTATGTCGATATAACATCTCAAATACATCTCTGGCACTATGTCCTGCAGCAATTATCAGTTTATCCGTTTGTATTACTTCGTCGTTATTTACGACCACACCGCACACTTTGCTGTCCTCTATGAGAATATCTGTAAGCTCCGTCATGAACCGCACCGTACCGCCGTTTTCGATTATCTTTTTGCGCAGATTCTTAACGATATTACACAAATTGTCAGTGCCAAGATGTGGCTTGGCTAAGTATAGAATCTCTTCCGGAGCTCCACACTGATAAAAAATATTAAGGACGTCCTGAACTCGCTCGTCATGTATGTTAGTTGTAAGCTTTCCATCAGAAAATGTACCTGCACCGCCTTCGCCAAACTGTACATTGGACTTCAGGTCAAGCACGCCACCATTGTTAAACTCTTCTATTTGTCTGAGCCTTGTGTCTGCATCTGCACCCCGCTCTATAAGAATGGGTTTGAGACCAGCTAATGCTAATTTATATGCTGCAAACATGCCTGCAGGTCCGGCTCCGCAAACCACCGGAGGCAGCTTCGATACAGCCTTCTTTACATGTCTTTGCATTGGAGGAACAAAAGTCCGTACATCTACTAACTGTTGCACACAAGCTGATACAATTTGCTCCTCAGAAACCTTTCCCGGACGTATGGTAACACCTATGTTGGCACAAAACTTAACATCGCTTTTCTTTCTGGCATCGATTGACTTGCGCAGGTACTTAAAAGCTTCTATCTCCTGCGTTTGGATACCTATCCTTTGTGCAATTATTTCCTTTATCTGCTTATCATCATACGATACCGGGAAAGTGATGTTTTTTATTTCGAGCATTTGCGTCTCCCTATGCTTTACATTTTCCAATAGATTGTACAGCGGTTCGTATGCAAGGTCAAGGGTCAGTGACAGAAGTGATGAGACAAGTTTTTCTTTAACTGCATTTAATACCATCCTGCTTGTTTTTGAATTTGCGGGGCAAAAATTCAAAAACTAAAATACTTGACACAAGTCACAGCGAATAGGATAATATATTCATAAAATCTATTATTGGAGATTAATATGAAAAAGTTATTATCATTTACATTATTCACTGCAACTTTGCTTGGTTTTATGAGTATGCCGGCCTGCAACAAACAGCCGACCGTAAGAAATATCAACAATGCTGTTGTGACAGACAAAAAATCTGAAAACGGAATTGATTTCGAGATTTCTTTTCCTGAAGGGCAAGATATAAAGATTCTGCAGCTTTCGGACATGCAGATGCAGGAGCTTAGTGGCGCCCGAAATGAGAATCGCAAGAATCAGGTAGGCGGCGCATTCTTTTCACACGGAATTCACGACCATGAGATTCGCTTGTGGAGATATGTAGATGAAGCCGTGGCACGCGCCAATCCTGACATGATTGTATTGATCGGAGACAATATTTACGGCGAACTTGATGATGATGGCTCTATGTGGCTTGATATCTGTGATAAAATTGATTCCTTTGGCGTGCCATGGATTGTCGTATTTGGCAATCACGACAACGAAAGCGCCAAGGGCGTTATGTGGCAAATAAAACAACTGGAAAAAACAAAAAATTGTGTATTCAGAAGAGGGACAGTAACAGGCAACTCTAACTATACAGTAGCGGTAAAACAAGGCGATGAATATAAATATATGTTCTATATGTTAGATACAAATGGTTGTTGTGTAAAGGACAATCCGGGAGAGAGCCTGATGCCTGATAATAAAGACATTGATAAACTGCAACAAACTCCTGGTGTTTACCTTGATCAAATTGAGTGGATGATAGACTGTCATGATAAATCTTCTACTGTCACAGGCGATATTCCTGCTTTGATATTTATGCACATACCTCCACGCGAAGTATATTTCTCGTTGAAAAATTTATATCCTGATACATATAACAAAGATAATCCTTTTTATGCAGATAGAGAGGGGGACTCAGGTTTTAGTTATGAAATTCCATGGGGCTTTGACAACATTGATTTCTATATAACAGCTCAGGAGATTGGCTGTACCGGAATGTTTATGGGGCATTGTCATGGAGTATGCACAAGTATCATGTATAAAAATATACGATTAACCTTTGGTGTAAAGACAGGCACATATGATTATCATTTTAAGGATATGTTAGGAAGCACACTTATTACTATTAATGAAAGCGATAACTCCTTTAGCGTTGAAAATCTTTACTCACAGCTTGAATATGTAGGATAATCCTGCGTGAAAATAAAACAGTGGTCAGACTATGAAAATGAACAAATTCAGATTATTGCAGAAGACGGTACTATTTCCCTCTTCCATTCACAAAACCGTGTGTTGATAAGAGAAATAAATTGAGAATTTTCTGTATTGACAACAGCATTTATCAGCATATAATAGAAATGTGGAAACCAAACGGTTGCCCACAAATGACCGTCTAAATTGCGAGATTTATCTCACAAATGACCGTCTGTGTTCTGGACAGACGGTCATTTTCTTTTATTAATCATATGTATAATAAATTCTACAACTTTGACGATGCAGTTTATAATATTACACAGTACAGATATAATAGAAAGAAACATCCAGCATCGCCTCCCCCCTTGAAAATATCTAATCGTTACGATATGATAAACAAAAAACACAGGAGATATTTCTATAATGCGATCCGGTTTCTTTGATAAAAAACATATACTTTTGGTTATCTTGCTTTGCTGTGTTATTTTGTTTTCATCTTGTTCGTTAGAAAAAACGCCTTCTGAAGTATCTCCAAGCATACGCCCCACAAGTACACCCACAATAAACAACAATGATCCAGCCGCACCGGATATGGGAGACTTCAAAGCAATATGGATTTCTCAATACGATCTTACAAAAACATATACAAATCCACAGACCGGTCTTCAAGCGGATCAAAGTGTTTTCACAGAAAACATTAAGAAAATACTGAAAAATGTTAAGTCATTAGGGTTCAACACTATTATTCTGCAGGTCAGACCAAACGCAGACAGTATGTATCCGTCAGAATACTACCCTATGTCAGAGTATGTCGTGGGTAAATACGGCAATGTAGCTGATTATGATCCGGTGGAGATTATAGTCAGAGAAGCGCATGAGGTTGAGCTTGATATTCATGCATGGATAAATCCTATGCGCGCCATGTCAACCACAAAAATCTCAAAAATAGACAATCAATATAAAATCAAGCAATGGTACGAAAACGAATTGCAAAACGGTACATACATTGTACCTCACAGCAACGTATATTACTTAAACCCTGCTTACGAAGAAGTTCGTCAACTTATTATTGACGGAGCTACAGAAGTACTGACAAAATATCAATTCGATGGACTACATATGGACGATTACTTCTACCCCACTACAGACGAGAACTTTGATATAAAAGCATATCAGGAATATAAGGCACATGGCGGCAAGCTTGGACTAATGGATTTTCGCCGAGAGGCATTAAATAAGTTGGTAGCAGGGCTTTATGCTGCAACAAAGGCAGTAAATCCCGACTTGATTTTTGGCATCAGCCCTGCCGGCATTATAACAAACGTGTATAACTTACATTGCGCAGACATATATACATGGTGCAGTACGTATGGATATATCGACTACATTTGTCCACAGGTTTATTTCGGATTGGAACATGAAACATACGATTTTGTATCTGTTTGCAACACTTTCAGAGATATTATAAGGACCAGATCCGTAAATCTTGTTATTGGCATGACCTTTGGCAAAGCATATTCAAAGATAGATAATCTGGCTGGTAGCGGTCAGTATGAATGGCAACAAAATAACGATATTCTAGAAAGGTGCCTCGGCTATACTAAGGACCTCACGCATTGTACAGGTATTGCTGTTTTTTGCTACCAATATTTCTATGATCCTGTATCGGGTGAACCGGTAAGCAATACCCAAGATGAAGTAAACAACTTTATTCCTGTATTAAAGGAAATATGTTGGTAGCGCATTAAAAAATAACTCCCTGCCAAATGTAAGCTAACATCGGCAGGGAGCTTCTTTTTTATTACATAATCTTAAAACAATCCGGAAATATTTCCTTTTTCATCAATGTCAATGCGCTCTGCAGCCGGCACTTTTGGTAGACCCGGCATCGTCATAATGTTACCTGTAAGTGCCACTACAAATCCTGCGCCGGCAGATACCTTAAGAGAACGTACAGTAATATCAAAATTCTCCGGAGCACCAATCTTTGCCATATCATCAGAAAAACTATACTGAGTCTTAGCAACACAAACAGGCAAATTACCAAAGCCCATATCCTCCAATTGCTTCTTCTGCTTGATAGCATCTGCTGTATAGAGAACGCCGTTTCCTCGGTATACCTTTTGAGTAATAGCTGTAAGCTTCTCATCCAGTGTCATTTCATCGGTATAGCTGAAAGTAAAATTACTACTGTCCTCTTCTTCACAGAGACGAACAACCTCCTTGGCAAGATCAATAGCACCATCGCCACCCTTTGCCCAGACTTCGGACAGAGCTACGTTAACACCCAACTCTTTACATTTATCAGCTATAAGCCTGAGTTCTGCTTCACTATCCTGAACAAAACGGTTAATGGCAACTACACAAGGGAGCTTGTACACATCACGAATGTTAGATACGTGTCTGAGCAAATTAGGCAGACCTCTCTCAAGTGCTGCAATATTCTCACCGGCAAGTTCAGTCTTAGGTACTCCGCCGTGCATCTTAAGAGCACGTACTGTTGCTACCACAACGACTGCCGACGGACGCAAGTTTGCTACACGGCACTTAATGTCAAGGAACTTCTCTGCACCAAGATCCGCACCAAAGCCAGCCTCTGTTATCGCATATTCACCAAGCTCCATAGCAGTCTTAGTAGCAATAACTGAGTTGCAACCGTGAGCAATATTTGCAAAAGGACCACCGTGTACCAAAGCAGGTGTACCTTCGAGAGTCTGGACCAGGTTTGGCTTGAGGGCATCTTTAAGAAGTGCAGCCATCGCGCCTTCTGCTTTGAGCATCGATGCCGTTACTGGCTTCTCATCATACGTATATCCTACAATAATTCTGCCAAGACGTGCTTTGAGATCAGTAAGCGAAGACGACAAGCACAGTACCGCCATAATCTCAGAGGCAACTGTAATATCATATCCATCTTCGCGAGGCACGCCGTTTACTCTGCCGCCCAGGCCGTTGGTAACGAAACGAAGTTGACGGTCATTCATATCAACACATCTGCGCCATGTAATACGTCTTGGATCAATGCCCAAGCTGTTACCTTGATAAATATGATTATCCAACATAGCAGCCAATAAATTATTAGCTGCACCAATTGCGTGAAAATCGCCTGTGAAATGCAAATTAATATCTTCCATAGGTACTACCTGGGCATATCCGCCACCTGCAGCACCACCCTTAACGCCAAACACAGGGCCAAGCGAAGGTTCTCTTAAAGCAACAATAGGCTTCTTGCCGATTTTCTGCAGACCATCTGCCAGACCGATAGTCGTTGTCGTCTTGCCCTCTCCTGCCGGAGTAGGTGTTATTGCTGTCACCAGAACAAGCTTTGCCTTTGCCTCTTTATGTGGCATAGACCATGTATCAATCTTTGCCTTATATTTTCCGTAATACTCTACGTATTCTCTATCAATTCCGGCCTTATCTGCAATCTCTTCTATGGGAGACATTACAGCGCTTTGCGCAATCTCAATATCACTTTTGTAAGTACTCATCTCTTCACCTCAAAGATTATTGTTTATTATATTCGCCAATCTGACTCTCTCCATAAGTATTACGAGTCTGAATATAGCAAGTCTTTCCTTCATATTCTTTTGGAATCTCTATACCATCATTTATATTATAATATACCCATTCACCCATGTTATCCTTATCATCAGATATACGATACTCGGTGGGAAACTCTTCTAGTCCAATGAAAAGGGCACCGTCAAACTCATACTGGACAGAAGGGGTTGGTGGTACTAATTCCTTCCAATTATTAATATCGTATAAATTCTTCTTTACATTATCAAACACAAGAAAACCAAAATCTTCGTTTGGTTCTATATGTGTGCTCTCATACAGAGAAAGTCCCTCTTGAGGTTGTGACAGCCATGCCAGAGCGTAATTCCAGCGTGCTACGATCAAAGCAGACGGAGACAACTCTTTTACCCCACGCAATGTACGCTCAAAAGTTGTTTTGCCATTTATCTTATTATTCAGCTCATCCCATTCAAGATACCCACGGTGAACAGAAGCCCAGGCAACCATTTGCTCAACAGAGTTATTCTCACCTTTCTTGTATAAAACCTTATACATACCTTCACCGGCCTCTTCATCGTCAATATTTTCAACAAAATACCAGAACTCGGACTCCGGAGACAATGCAGCAGAACCGTCAGCGTTTTCCTGTGAATATTGGCCTAAATATCCGTTTGTAAATCTGATATTAAAGCGGTCATCCTTCTCTAACTTCTTATTTTCTTTGAAATACTCAGCAATAACATCAAAATCAACAAAGATCTCTATAAAAGGCTTACTTGCATTTTCTGTACCATCGTCAAACTTATACCACGCATCAGGATACATCTCATACAGTGCATACATATCGTCCAGCACACCCTGAAGCTTTGTATAATCTCTGGCGTTCATTCTCAGAGCCACAGTAATCTTAGGCGCTGCAAACTGTGTTTCCTCAGATGCAGTCTTCAACATACCTTCAATATTCTTATATAATCCAAATGTAAATTTATAAAAACTATCGCCTTTCAGATCGCGATATGTAGTGGGGCAGTTAGTATAATCTACAATAATCCCGTTGCAGCCAAGACTATATATCCAATAAAGATGTTGTCTTATAACAGCAGGCTTCCTCTGATCGTACAGCCCGAGTAAAGGTGTAGTCACGCGGAAATGTCCATCTACTGTAACAGTCTGTGTATTATTCTCAAGTAATGGAAACCAACCTCTTTGAGGTCTGTCTGAAACAGATGGACTGTTATCTGCATCGTACCACATAAGCATATCCATTTGACGATTTTCTTCTGTACGATTTACTTTTTCATCTTCACTTGTCTCTCCGGTAAAACCAATTGGTGTGGCAGTGGGATTATCTGATTTGGAATCACCACATCCCGCAAAAATAACAACGACAGCAAGTGCAACTATTACTAAACAACATAATCTTATTGTTATTGATGTTCTCATGGGTAAGAGCCTCCTTTATCGCGACATATTTCGAGTACAATTATATCATCTTTGGCAATAAGATGGTAGTAGTAAATCGCAACAGTTGTGTGCACAAAAGTTTTTTTTATTGTTCATTTTATTGAACAATATTTATCCCTTTGATATAATGCTAAAACAAATCCAATAACCCTTAGGTGAAAATCATATGAAAAAACTGCTTTTATTTATTATATCTATATTAATTCTATTACCCATCGGGGTAGGTTGTCAGAAAGAAGGAGGAAAACTGAAAGTGAAAGACGGAGATAATATTGTTTTTGCCAAGAAAGGCTACAAAAGTCCGTTTACGATATTATACGATATGGGAAGCAAAGACGCAGATCTTATCAGCAGTATTGCCAAAGAGATTACAAGAGTGTACGGCGATACATTGCCCGAAGAGGATTCCTATCTGCTACCCAAACAGACCCCGTACGAGATAATAGTAAACGCCCTGGAGCGTACAGAGTGTGAATCGCTGTACAACACTCTTGCAGACGGTGAATATGCCATCAAGACTATAATAACAGATACTAAAACAAGCATTGTTATTGCATACAAGGGCGATACTGCACGTATGATGGCAGTAGGCGGTTTCCTATATAAATATGTATTAGGTGATACGAAGCAAGCTGCCGTACCTGCTGATCTTAATATTTTTGAAAAGGCGAGGTCCCCCATTATAGAATCCGGCGTACCTGCTCTCCGCGACCCTTGCATATTACAGGAAAGCGGCATATATTACATGTATGGCACCGGCTGGACATGTTACACAAACTCAACCGGTAAACTGGACGGTACATGGGAAGGACCATTTTCTGTGGTTGCTTTGCCCGAAGGCCACGAAGCCGACACAAATTATTGGGCGCCTGAAGTACATAAATACGGCGAATATTACTATATGTTTACCACATATCATTCATCTGTAACAAATCACCGCGGCTGTACTATTTTACGCGCCGATAATCCTCTGGGACCATTCGAAGAAATTACCAATGGGCAGATTACTCCCAAAGATTGGGATTGTATAGATGGTACTTTGTATATTGACGAAAATAACCAGCCTTGGATGGTATTTGTACATGAATGGATTTCTATGCCTGATAAAATCGGTTCTTTCTGCGCCGCAAAGTTATCTGATGATTTTACAAAATTTATTTCAGAGCCGATAGAGCTTTTCAAAGCAAGAGACACATCATGGGCAAATGCCGGTGTTACTGATGGCTGCTGGATGTATCGTACGGCCGAAGGTGAACTATTAATGGTATGGTCAAACTTTGACAAATACGGCTATAGCGTTGCAATCGCACGCAGCGAAAGCGGCAATATTCTCGGCACATGGAAACACGACGAAAGACAACTGTACTCATGGTGTTATACCGGTGAGTATGACGGAGGTCACGGTATGATTTTCACAGATACAGACGGTCAGATGTATTTAAGTATGCATTCACCAAACACTAAAACAAATAATCGCGGAGAAATGCCTGTTTTTCTGAAAATCCGAGAAGAAAATAATACTTTAGTTTGGGATTATTGAACAATCCGCGCACTACTACCACCGCTTTGTTCCTTTTGTACCACAATCTGACAGTCAATTCTTTCTTTAAGTTCTGCTACGTGTGATATTATACCAACAAGACGGTTACTTTCTGTAAGCCTTTTGAGTGTGTGAATTGCTGAATCCAGCGACTTGCTGTCAAGAGAACCAAAGCCCTCGTCAACAAACATAGTATCAAGGCGAATACCGCCGGCAGAAGACTGCACTTCATCAGATAATCCGAGAGCCAGTGCCAGAGAAGCCTTAAATGACTCGCCGCCGGAAAGTGTCTTTACACTCCTCCGAGTACCGTTATAATGATCAATAACATCCAGATCCAGGCCACTTTGTGTCCTGTTATTCTCTGCTTCACTTCGTCGTTCAAGCTCATACTGTCCGCCGGTCATCTCCAGTAAACGTCTGTTTGCTCTGCGTATAATCCTATCAAAATATGTCATTTGAACATATGTTTCCAACATTACTTTTTCTTTACCTGATAATGTGCCACCGGCAGTATCAGCCAGAGCCTTTACCCATATGTATTTTTCTTCAACAGCGGCAAGCTCTTTGCTTCTTTCTATAATTCTATCGTATATTTCGATATTATTCTGTTTTCTGGCAGCAATTATCAACTTTGCCTGTGTCTTTTCTGCTTTTATATTAGTTATCTCTGCTTGCCTCGCCTGACAAGCTGCAAGCTCTGTTTCGGATATCTCTACTTGTTCTGTTGCCTCTAGCTGTTCAATCCTTCCTTTGGACAGGTTAAGCTCATTTTCCACTTGCATCAATGCACTTGTAGCAGTTTCGTATTGTTGCTTGAGCACTCCACACTGTGTCTCAAGTATAGAAATATTTTCCAATGCAGCAGCCTTGTTTTCATAAGGCAGTCTGGTCGTTATCGCATTTATTGTTTGTAATATTTCTTCTGCGCGGCTTGTCAGTGCGGCTATTTGTTGTGCTATGCTGTTTATCTCTGCCTGCTGTTCTTTAAGCGCTGCATTATGCTCCGGCAATTCCTCTTTGAGAACAGCTCTACGTAAAACATTTTTTTCTTCCTGTTCTATGCTTAGCGCAAGCTGTTTTATAAGGGCTTCTTGCTCCTCTATCTTGTCTTGCAGATCTCTTTGATTGATATTATTCGCTTCTAATGTGTCAGCAAAGCTTTTCTCAATATTTTCCAGTATTCCTTTAAGTTTGGACGCCTTTTCACCGGCAATACGAAGAAGTTCCTCTTCTGTATTTTTCTTTTGTTCTGCTTGCCTTAATTCATCTTCTGCAGGAGCCAAAGGTGATTTAGTGGCAGGATTTGGATGAACCGTCGATCCGCATACGGGACAAGGCTGGTTTTCTATCAATTGAGACGCCAGGATACCTGCCTGACTGCACAAGAATGCTTCATTCAGCGCGTAATACTTATCTCTTGCTTTCTTGGCCTTTTCATTTTGGTTCTTGAAAGCAATTTTACTACATAGATATTCATTGTTGGCGTTTATACACACTTTTTCCTCTTGGACAAGCTTCTCAAGCAGTGCATAATACTCTTGGGCTTTGTTACGCTCTTCAATATACTGTTGTTTTTGTTGACCGGCGGTATCGAGCAGCTCCAATTCCTTATTGATTTCCAGCAAGTGGTTTTCTAACTGCTGACAGGATTCTATTTTGTTCTGATACATGATATCAAGACGTTCTATCTCTTCCTTGGCAGCCAATTGCTGACTTATCTTATTATCTAATTCATCATATTGAGGTATGAGAAGTTTTTCTGCAGTAATGCGAGTTTCCAACGCTTCCCATTCGGGTTGTCGCTTCTTTGCCTCACAAACCCACTCCCGGGCAATTGCAGCTTTATGTGTGAGATTTTGGTAGTTATCTCGCTCCTCCGTCAGTTTTTCTTTATTCTGTACTGCAGCTTCCAGCTTACCAATACGTATGTTCACTGTTTCCAGTTCATTTTCCAGTTTCTGGGTTTCCTGTGATAAAACTATCAGCTTACGTTCATCTTTTTCTATTAGTTTTTCAAGATAGTCAGCCACATTGCTTTCAGATACTTCTTCATTCTCACCATCCGGATCTTTATTTATAGAATCCATATATTGGCAAAGACTTTGCTGCAGGCTGTCAAACTTTGCTTTAAGGTGGCTACTGTGACTCTTAAGTTCAAGAGAAATCTGTTCATACCTGCCTGTTTTGAAAATCTGTCTGAAAATCTTCTTGCGTTCGTCTGTAGCTGCCAGTAGCAGTTTGAGAAAGTCTCCTTGTGCTATCATGGCAATCTGCATAAACTGACTGCGATCAACGCCAAGAATGTCACGTATACAGCTATCTACGTCTTTGAGTTTTGTTATCTGTGTGCCGTCAGGATATGTTAGCTGCGCCTCTGCTCTTTGCATAGTTACCTTATCGCCACGCTTGGATGGACGCATGTATTCGGGAGATCTTGTTACTGTATATTCCCTGCCGCAATATTCAAAGGTCAAGGTTACCTGTGTCGGAGTATCGTCATCGGCATATTTAGAGCGCATCATGCCCGGCTGGCGTATTTGTCCACTGGCTTCACCAAACAATGCAAACGTGATTGCATCAAATATGGTAGTCTTACCTGCACCCGTATCACCTGTTATCAGATAGAGTCCTCCTGTACCCAGCGCGCTCATGTCCAGGTTAACTGTCTGTGCATAAGGGCCAAAAGCTTTCATCTCAAGTCTAAGGGGTCTCATATATCTTCCTCCCATATTTTTGCAATAATCTCTGACACAAAGGTTTGTTGTTCGTCCGTCATATCACGGTTATTTTGCAGCTTGTAGAAGTCACCAAAGAGCTCATTCGGTGTTTTTTCCTGAACATTGCAGTCTGCTTCTATAATATTGCTGTTTCTGGTACGAATATTGTCATAATCAAGTCTCATCAGATTAGTGTACACCGTGCGAAGTCTGCCAATAGCATCCGGTATATCTTCCTCGTCCGTCAATGTGATATGCATGTAATCATCGGTGTATGTAGTGTCTTTATAATAATCGTAGCTCATCAGCTGATTGTATGTGCCTTTGATTTCTTTCATATCTCGCATCGGAGTCAAAGGAATGGTGTCGATCTGAATATTTCCTTTTTCTGCCATTTCTATTACTGTTACAGATTTAGTATCATTTACTTCCGAAAAAGAATATTTAAGTGGTGTGCCACAGTATCTTATTTTATTTTTCGCGCTGATATTCTGCGGTCTATGCAGGTGTCCCAGCGCAACGTAGTCAAAGCCGGCAAATACTGCTGCGTCAATATTATCCGCTCCACCTATTGTTATTTCCTCAGAATCACATTTTTGCGCTCCGGTGACAAATTGATGCGCTACCAATATGTTTCTTTCTTCAGTATTTATGGTAACACCTTCCATAAACTCAATGACTTTATTATGCCTCATATACGGAAGGCAATATATATTAATAGGGCCAAAGTTGTCGTGTATTCTCACAGGTGTTATCTCTCCTGTGAAAACAGGCGATATATATATGCCTTCTGCGCTCATTATATTTGCGCCAAAACATAGCCGTTGGGCCGAGTCATGGTTGCCGGCCGAAATAAAAGTAGGTATGCGGAGTCTGACAATCTTTGTGAGAAAATCATCAAATAGCTCTACCGCTTCTCCGGACGGCACAGCCTTATCGTATATATCTCCGGCAATAATAATTGTGTCTACTCTCTCCTGTTGTGCGATTTCCAGAATAGCATTCAGAATATATCTTTGGTCTTCAATCAGCGAGTATTCATTTACACGGATACCTAAATGTAAATCGGACAGATGTAACAGCTTCATTTTATATCTCCCCCTGCTTCTGTAGCTTGAATATCTGTTCTTTACTTGCCATGCCCTTTGAGAAGGCAGTGGCACTGCCACATAATACGCCAAGCCGTAGCGCTTGTAAATAATTTCTTGTCTCCAGATATCCCGCAATAAATCCTGCCACCATGGAATCTCCTGCTCCCACACTGTTTATAACAGTTGCCTTAGGGCAACGAACACGGTGTATGTTTGCATTCTCGTCAAGCAGCAGGGCACCTTCTCCCGCCATTGAAACTAAAATGTTTCTGCCACCCATTTCCTGTAGCTTCTTTGCCCACTCAATAATCTCAGCGTCATCCTGTGCCTTCGCACCAAATATTTCTTCCAGTTCGTGAATGTTGGGTTTTATTAAAAACGGATTGTACTTTAAGGTGTTTATTAGATATGCGCCGGTGCTGTCTACTACAGACATAATACCTCTTCCCTGATATCGTGCTAACATTTTTTCGTATGTGTCTTCAGGCAAACTCTTTGGCACAGATCCCGATAAAACCAGCACATCACCATCTGTTATTTTATCTATACGACTATACAGCGCTTCTATGTCCTGTGCGAGAATCTCCGGGCCAATACCATTAATTTCCATTTCAGTATCTGCTTTGATTTTCACATTTATTCTTGTTGTGCCATGATCAAGACGGACAAAATCTGTTTGTAGTCCGGCTTGTTGCAAGCCTGTTACTAAGTCATCGCCTGTAAAGCCGGCAACAAAACCAAGGGCAACCGATCTATGCCCCAGCGTCTGCAGCATCATAGACACATTAACTCCCTTGCCTCCAAATTGAAATTCCTCTGCTGTATTTCGATTGATGCCTGATATATTAATTGGAGCATCCACAGATATTACATAATCGATTGCCGGATTAAGAGTTACGGTGTAAATCATAAATGTTACTTCCTTTAGATATTTTACTTCGTATGTTGCACTACTTGATGTTTATATCGCAACATTCCAGCCTAATTATATAGACCTTGCGAGATTAAGCCAAGTGTCTGAGTGAAAATTATTTTGATTATAAAAACTCAATTGACAAAAAAAGGAAAGTCAAATAGACTATCTGTAATAACATTTATACTAAGGAGAAAAGCGTGTGAATATTATTGTTTGCATAGATGACAGAAAAGGAATGATGTTTGGCGGTCGCAGACAAAGCCGCGACCGAGCGGTGGCAGAAGATATCGGTGCTCTTGCAGGCGATTTGTTATATATCTTTCCCTATTCAAAAGTGCTATTTGACGGAGCAAATATACCATTTACTGTTTGTGAAAATATACAACAGAATTTTCCGGAAAATGCTATGATCTTTGTGGAAAATCTTGACATAAAACAACACTTTACAGTGAATCTTATTGATAAAATCATACTATATAAATGGAATAGAAAGTATCCGGCCGATTTGTTTTTTAACATAGAGCCGGAGAGCTTAGGTTACCGGCTTACATCTACTTATGAGTTCGCCGGATTTTCACATGAAAACATCACAAGGGAGATTTACGAAAAATGAAAAGGAATTTTGCTTTATTAATTAGTTTATTAATGACGGTTTGCTTGCTGTTTACAGGTTGTGAATTACCTGAGATTACAGGAATCAACCTAGCCGGTACACCTACAGCGCAACCTGACAGTTATGATATTTCCCAAATCCCGGAATTTACAAATCAACCTTATGTAATATTAAATAATAACAAGCCCGGATTTACGGCAGAGGAAATAACAAACAAGTCATACGAACATTACAGTGAGCTGGATAATCTTGGCAGATGCGGGTATGTAATGGCTTGTCTTGGTATAGATTTGATGCCTACAGAAGACAGAGGCAGTATCGGTCAGGTAAAGCCTTCCGGTTGGCATACTGTAAAATATGATTGCGTTGACGGTAAATATCTATACAACCGTTGCCATTTGATTGGTTTCCAGCTTTCCGGCGAGAATGCTAATGAGAAGAATCTGATCACAGGTACCAGATATATGAACACCGAGGGTATGCTCCCTTTTGAAAATATGGTGGCGGATTATATTAAGGAAACAAACAATCACGTTATGTTCAGGGTAATCCCTGTTTTCACCGGAAACGATCTTGTGGCAAGAGGCGTTGTTATGGAAGCATACTCAGTAGAAGATAACGGAGAGGGTATTTGCTTTAATGTATATGTATACAACAATCAGCCCGGCGTTGTGATCGATTATGCAACAGGCCTGAGCGCTCTGGCAGAGGACGGACTGCCAACTGCTACGCCCGGAAATGAAGACAGCGCGACTCAAACATACATTTTGAATACAAACAGCAAAAAATTCCATTTAGAAAGCTGTTCTTCGGCAGAAGATATAAAAGAATCCAACAAAGAAATTTTCACAGGTAACAGACAGCAACTTATTGATGACGGTTATTCTCCCTGCGGTAGCTGTAAGCCTTAAGGTGTGTTATCCGTTAATATTTGTATAAAGTGAGACTGTATAATATTGGCAAATATTTTTTTGGAATTTCATATAAAATAATCTTGACACATGTGAAAAAAAACATCATACTAATCGGCATGAAGGAGAATTAATTATGCCTAATTATACACAAGATAAAGATACACAAAATAAGTTACCACAAAGTAGATATACACGTAATAATCCGACCGGTCATAAAGCTAAATCACAGATGGGCAATAGTAGGCCATCCGGTAAGATTCTCAGTAATAAAGCAAAAGTGATTACTTTTTTGCTTTTGGCAATTATATTTGTGCTTGTTATTGTTATAATTATATCAGACAAGCCCAAAAACAAACCCGGAGGCAATGAAACTGTTTATAACGACAAATTTACCATTGCGATCAATGAAATTTGCGCTGATAATGCATCCTTGATATGCGATAGTCACGGAGAATACAGCGACTATATAGAATTTATTAATACAGGAGATCAACCAATCGATCTGGCAGGTTGTGTACTTCAGATCGATGATAAATTATATACGTTTGCGCCAAAGCAAATAGACGCAGGCGGCCTTTATCTTTTTTTCTTAGACGGAAATGTAGCACAGACATCAGATATTTCTCTGGACCACACACGCAGTCAGGATATTTGTTTCTTTACTGCAGATCAAAATGTGGTTTTTTCTTATAAAACGGCAATTTCAGAGTCAAATCAGGTCTCTGTCAGAAACGGAGATAATTACCAACTCAGTAATCAGCCATCGCCCGGATATGCAAATAACAAAGAAGGTATTGCTGCATTTATAGCAGCCAATACACCATCGGCGTCTTCTCCTATTGTTATTAGCGAGATTCTACTGCCCGAGTCGGAAATTGCATATGCAGGTGCACTTTACAGAGTATTAGAGATCACCAATATCTCAAATAAATCAGTCGAACTGGGCAAGTGGCATATATCAAACGATGCCTATAAGCCAAACTTATACAAGCTACCTGACATTTCCTTACAGCCGGGCAAAGCAATTGTGTTGATCTCCGACGGCAAGAATACTGCTGCCGATGGCTATTATCACACAAACTTTACAATAACAAATGCTTCTAAGATATATTTCACACAAGGAGGCATCAAGTATACGCAGATCTCTATGGCAGAGGTGCTAGATGGTAACAATGATCTGCGAGGTAAATCTCTGCTGCTCTCATATGCAGATGGTAAGTTTATAAATGCACACACGGACCGTCCCAGTCTTGGTTTTGAGAATACACAAACAGGGCAGCAGCTATATGCTCAGGATGTACGACCTGACGGGATAGAAATATCAGAGGCAGTTTCTTCAAACGGTTCATTCCTCAAAGCTTCAGAAAATACTTATAATGATTTTATTGAGCTATATAATAATAGCGATAATGATATATCTCTGTCGGGATTATATATTACAGACAATAGTAAGAAATTAACAAAGGCGCCACTGCCTGAGGTTACCGTATCCGCTCATTCGTATCTGACGATTATTTGCTCGTCTACAGGTATCAATATTCCCAAAGGATATGGCTATGTTGACTTCTCGCTGTCAGCTATTGGTGAATCTATATATATTACAGACGGTACTAAAATTCTTGACTGCATGGTAATCCCTGCTTTGGGAGAAGATGAATCATATGGCAGACCTGACGGAGAGGCGCTATTTGCTTATCTTGCAAAGGCCACTCCGGATAAAACAAATGCCACAGGCTTGCTGGATTTTGCACCCGGTCCGCAAATAATTACAAAGCCAGGCATGTACAATAATGTATCATCTGTAACAGTAGAGTTCAATGCCGCAATCAATGGTACGATTTATTATACATTGGACTGCAATGAGCCTACTACTAAGTCCATAAAATACACTGGTCCGATTACTTTGGATAAGACCACAATTATCAGAGCAGTTGTGGTACAAACAGGTAAACGTCCCAGCAAGATTTGTGACTATTCTTTCATAATCAATGATAGTCACTCCACTATGGGTGTTGTATCTCTCGTTACAACGCCGTGGCATCTTTGGGATAACGATAAGGGTATGTACGTGTTTGGCGACAACTATGAAACAGAGCACCCATATAATGGAGCGAATTTTCACCAGGACTGGGAATACCCGGCTTCTATAGGTTTGTACGAATTGGATGGCACAGGCTTTGATAATATTGTTTGTGGAGTACGACTATTTGGCTCATATTCAAGAGCTATTCCTGCAAAATCTTTTGCGTGTTTCTTCCGCGGAAAGTACGGAGTAGATGAGCTTAATTATCCTTTATTTGGTGAAAATTATTTATCAACTTTCAACTCTATAGTTCTCAGAAACGGTGGACAAGACTGGAATCGCGCACGTATGAGAGATCCTTTGGTCACTACACTTGCTATAAATAACGGTTTGAATGTTGATTGTATGAATGTAAAGCCGGTTGTTCTTTACCTTAATGGTGAATATTGGGGTTGCTATTATGTGCGTGAGAAATTAAATGAAGACTATGTGGCAAATCATTATGGGGTTGATGATGATGAGGTGCTGGTACATGTCGGTAACGCAAGAAATGCAAGTGAGTACCAGGCCCTGGTAACATATATCAAAGAACACGATATGCAGGTAGATGAATATTATGCATATGTCGAATCGCAGATGGATATTGATAATTATATTGACTATGTGGCAGCTGAAATTGCATGTGGCAATACAGATCACGGTAATATTAGATTTTATAAATATCCTGGTGGCAAGTGGAGATGGATGCTGTATGATGTTGACTGGTGTCTCACATATACAGACTCAGACTGTGTATATCAGTATCTCAATCCCAGGGGAAACGGAGTAAGTGACTATTTCTCAACTGCTGTAATTACAGGCTTGCTTAAGAGAACTGAGTTCCGTGATAAGTTTATTCGTCGTCTGGCTTGGCAAATGAATAATGTGTGGACTGTAGATAATTACTTTACAGAAATTGCAAAGTTCCAGGCAATACTGGATCCGGAAGTACAAAGAGATTATGAAAAATGGAATACGTATATCAGTGAAAATAATATATTGGCTTATTCAAAGCCTGTAAAATATGAAAGATGGCTGATACAGATTAATACAATGAAATCTAATATCGAAGTACAGTATCCGCGTGTATACAGAGGTGTCAAGAAATTCTTTGGCCTCACTGATGCACAAATGATCGAATACGGTTTTGTACTTTCTGAATAGGAGATATTTTATGATTATATGCGGTTTACAAAAACTTACTTTGCTTGATTTTCCCGGAAGGATGGCTTGTATAATTTTCACCAAGGGATGTGATTTTCGTTGTCCTTTCTGCCATAATGCATCTCTGGTAATAAATGCACAGGAAAATAGTGACAGACAACTTGATATTCAACCCATCACCGAAGATGAAATATTTTCATTTTTGAAGAAACGCTCCGGCATACTTGACGGTGTGGTAATAACGGGCGGAGAACCAACCCTGCAGAAGGATTTGATTCCTTTTATTGCTAAAATTAAAGAACTGGGTTATAAGGTGAAGCTTGACACTAACGGAAATCGACCGCAGGTTGTTGAGTCATTACTTGCGCAAGGTCTTATTGATTACATAGCTATGGATATCAAGAACTGCAAAGAAAAATATGCGCGTACAATTGGTGTAAATAAATTTGATATTTCAAATATAATACGCAGCGTGGATATTATAAAAGCCAGCGGGATCGATTATGAGTTCCGCACTACTGTTGTGGATAATTTTCACAGCGATGAAGATTTTGTATCTATAGGAAAATGGTTATCCGGTGCCAAAGCATACTATCTACAAAATTTTGTAGATTCCGGAGATTTGATTTCATCCGGTTGCCGGGGTGCCTCACCCGAGAAAATGGCGCAATACAAGGAAATAACCGCAAAGTACATTCCTAATACATCTATACGAGGCTTATAACATACGCCTAAAAACGCATTACACGAGCTAATTGCACGGAAAATATATTTTCGTGCAATTTTTGCATATTTATTGTAAAGGCTTTAAGCTTGTCACACGAACAACATATTGTGCATTTATTAAAAAATAAACACAAAATATTGTGTTTTGCCTATTGACACACAATATATAGGTGTGTTAGAATCCGTCATGCGACAAAAAAAGAAAAATTACACAGGAGGAAATGTCATGTATCAAGTTATTAAAAGAGACGGTAAGATTACAGAGTTTGATTTAGCAAAGATCAGCAGTGCTATTACCAAAGCGTTTGAAGCTCAGAACAAACAGTATAACAGTGCCATTATTGATTTGCTTGCACTGAGAGCGACAGCTGACTATGAGAAGAAAATAAAAGATAATTTTGTTCATGTAGAGGATATTCAGGACAGTGTAGAGAACGTATTAGAGCAGTCCGGTTATTCTGATGTTGCTAAGGCATATATTTTATATCGTAAACAAAGAGAAAAGATCAGAAACATGAAGTCTACAATCCTTGACTATAAGGATTTGGTTGATAGTTACGTAAAGAGTACAGACTGGAGAGTAAAGGAAAATTCTACTGTTACTTATTCAGTAGGTGGCCTTATCTTAAGTAATTCAGGTGCTATTACTGCTAACTATTGGTTGTCTGAGATTTATGATGAAGAGATTGGCAACGCTCACAAGAATGCAGACCTTCACATTCATGATTTGTCAATGCTCACAGGTTACTGCGCAGGCTGGTCACTTAAGCAGTTGATCCAAGAAGGCCTTGGCGGTATCCCCGGTAAGATCACTTCTTCCCCCGCAAGTCACCTTGCTACACTCTGTAACCAGATGGTTAACTTCCTCGGTATCATGCAGAATGAATGGGCAGGCGCACAGGCTTTCTCATCATTTGACACATATCTGGCTCCGTTTGTAAAGGTTGATAATCTTTCATATAGAGAGACAAAGAAATGCATCGAGTCATTTATCTTTGGTGTCAACACTCCAAGCAGATGGGGTACTCAGGCTCCTTTCTCAAATATCACTCTCGACTGGACAGTACCTAACGACTTAGCAGAGCTTCCTGCAATCGTAGGTGGCAAGGAAATGCCTTTCAAATATAAGGATTGTCAGAAAGAAATGGATATGGTTAACAAGGCATTCATCGAGATCATGTTAGAAGGCGATGCTAACGGTCGTGGATTCCAGTATCCTATCCCAACATATTCAATCACAAGAGACTTTGACTGGTCTGATACAGAGAATAACCGTTTGCTGTTTGAGATGACATCAAAATACGGTACACCTTACTTCTCTAACTATATCAACAGTGATATGGCTCCAAGCGATGTAAGAAGTATGTGCTGCAGACTTCGTCTCGATCTTCGTGAACTTCGTAAGAAGTCAGGTGGTTTCTTTGGTAGCGGCGAGAGCACAGGTTCTATCGGTGTTGTTACTATCAATATGCCACGTATTGCATATCTTGCTACAGATGAGGCTGACTTCTATAGAAGACTCGACAAGATGATGGATATTGCTGCTCGTTCACTTAAAGTAAAGAGAACAATTATTACAAAGCTTTTAGAAGAAGGCTTATATCCATACACAAAGAGATACTTAGGCTCTCTTGATAATCACTTCTCTACAATCGGTCTTGTTGGTATGAATGAAGCTACACTTAATGCAAAGTGGATTGGCAAGGATCTTACAAACAGAGAGGCTCAGCTCTTCGCACAGAATGTACTCAACCATATGCGTGAGCGTCTGTCTGACTATCAGGAAGCTTATGGCGACCTTTATAACCTGGAAGCTACACCTGCAGAGTCTACATCTTACCGTTTGGCTAAGCACGACGTTAAGAAATATCCTGACATTATCACAGCATCAGAGGGAGATAAGACTCCTTACTATACTAACAGTTCACACTTACCTGTTGGATATACAGAGGATATTTTTGAAGCTCTTGATATTCAGGATGAGCTCCAGACTCTCTATACATCCGGTACTGTATTCCACGCATTCGTTGGCGAGAAGTTACCTACATGGGAATCTACAGCAAATCTTGTTCGTAAGATTGCAGAGAACTACAAGCTGCCCTACTATACAATCTCTCCCACATACTCAATCTGTAAAGAGCATGGATATATTAACGGTGAAGTGTATAAATGTCCTGAGTGCGGAGGCGAGACAGAGGTTTACAGCCGTATTACAGGTTACTACAGACCTGTTCAGAACTGGAACGACGGTAAGTCACAGGAGTTCAAAGATAGAAAAGTTTATAACATCGCAAACTCTAAGCTTAAGACTTCTCATGCGATCAACCCTGTTGTTGAAAACACAGCTTGTGATTGTAGCGACTTTGCCGGAAATCAGCTGATTCTTTTCACAACTAAGACTTGTCCTAATTGTAAGATCGCAAAGGCGCTCCTGGATAAAGCAGGTTTGATTTACACAATTATTGATGCAGAAGAGAATCCGGAGCTTACAGCAAAGTATGGTATTCGTCAGGCGCCGACTCTTGTTGAGCTTACAGCAAACGGCCCTATCAAGCATGCTAACGCTTCTAACATCAAGAAGTTTGTTGAGAGTGCTTCCTGATTGAGGTAGTAAATATATGTACGAAACTGTGTACGATACAATAATTATTGGTGGAGGGCCTGCCGGTTTAACGGCGGCCCTATACTGTTCCAGAGCAGGCCTTAGGACTATGTTGTTTGAGGGCGAAGGCTACGGCGGTCAGATTGCTGCGTCTCCCAGGGTAGAGAACTATCCGGGGTATAAGGTAATCAGCGGCAACGATCTTATCTCCCACCTTTACGATCAGGCAATGGAGTTTGGGACTGAGACCGAATACGCCCAAGTTGAGGCTATCCGCAAGGAAGATGCGCTCTTTGTAGTGACTGCAGATGGTACAGAATATGTTGCAAAGACAGTTATTCTGGCTACTGGCGTAAAAAATCGTCGTCTGGGTCTGGCCAATGAGGAGGATCTCCTGGGGTGCGGTATTTCTTACTGCGCAACATGTGATGGTGCATTCTTCAAAGATCTTGATGTGGCAGTTGCAGGAGGTGGTAGCACTGCTCTCACCGATGCTATTTTCTTGGCAAAATATTGCCGCAAAGTATATCTGATTCACAGGCGTAGTGAATTCAGAGGAGAGATTCGTCTTGTGAAAATCCTATCGGAGCTTCCAAACGTAGAGTTTGTTCTTGACTCTACAGTAGAAGAGCTGGTTGGAGATACTTCACTTAAGGCCGTTGTAGTTAAAAATAAGAACGATGGACAACTTACTCGTATTGACGTTAGTGGTCTTTTCGTGGCAATCGGTCAGATTGCCAATAATGAAAAGTTTAAAGATCTGATCGCTTTAGACGAAAGTGGTTATATTATTGCAGGAGAAGACTGTAGAACATCTGTATCAGGTATTTTTGCTGCAGGAGACTGCAGGCAGAAAAGTATCAGGCAACTGACAACTGCTACTTCCGATGGCACCATAGCGGCCGTCAATGCCTGTGAGTTTATTGGTTCTTCCATATAATTAATAACAACTACCGCATCATTAGAACGGGGTTCGTAAAAAATAAAAGCCAAGCAACATTTGCCCGTTGTTCTTAACGGAGTAAATGTTGCGGCAAATATTTTGTTTCTAAAACCAATAAGGCAACCAAGTACTGCGACCGTGTTCTTAAAGATGGTAAGACCTGTAAGGAACTTGCACCGAGTCTGAAACATAAAAAGATGGTTTTGACTGATAAGATTGTTTAAACATTCGACAGAGCGAAACGAAAAATGTACCGCCGTTATGAGCGTAATGACGGTAAGATTTATATGTCGCCCAAAGGCATAACCTATGATGATTTTTATGTGAGGTAAACGATTAATCCCCGTACAATCGGACAGAAATAGTTTTATCGACCCGTAGATCGTTTCGAATAAAACAAACGACTACAAAGGAAAATAAAAAAATTACCCACCGGATGTTGTAGCAAGGTTACGTGAATAACCGCCGCATCCAGTGGGTATTTTTATGCTTATTTTAAGTCTGTATTTTCAGAGTCCATACACACGCAGACATACCCCTCTGTGTCTATACTCATATCATTCCACTCTCATCATACGATAGCCAACGCCGATATGAGTCTGAATATATTGGGGCGAATCCGGTGCCGCCTCCAATTTCTTACGAAGGGTCGCCATAAACACACGGAGCGATGCCACATCGTTATCCCAACTGCTACCCCAGACCTTTTGTGTGATGAAGGTGTGTGTCAGCACCTTACCAACGTTCTGCGACATAAGGCACAGTAGTTTGTATTCAATAGGAGTCAGATGCAACTCTTCCTCGCCAATAAAGGCACAGCCTGCGGCATAGTCGATCTTAAGCTTACCATTTGTAAATACCGACTCATTGGCTCCGGCATTTGCCTGCATCATAGCCAGTCTTCTACCTGTTACACGAAGACGTGCAAGAAGCTCTTCCACGGAGAAGGGCTTTGTTAAATAGTCGTCAGCTCCGTTGTCCAATGCCTCAATCTTATCGCTGTCCTCACTTCTGGCGCTGATAACAATGATTGGCATATTGGACCATGTACGGATCTTTTTGATGACCTCAACACCGTCTATATCGGGTAGCCCAAGATCCAGAAGAACG
>SVJB01000002.1 GCA_015069185.1 Oscillospiraceae bacterium | reverse complement strand
TTGCCTCAGGTGTTGCTTCAGGTGTTGCCTCAGGTGTTGCTTCTGGTGTTGCCTCAGGTGTTGCCTCAGGTGTTGCCTCAGGTGTTGCCTCAGGTGTTGCTTCGGGTGTTGCCTCAGGTGTTGCTTCTGGTGTTGCCTCAGGTGTTGCCTCAGGTGTTATTTCTGGTGTTATCTCCGGTGTTATTTCTGGTGTTGCCGTAGGCTTCTGTGTGGGAGTAGCCGTAGGAGTTGGTGTTATAGTAGGAGTAGGTGTCGCTGTAGGCTCCAAAGTTGGAGTAGGTGTTATTTCTACAGGAGGAGTAATTTCAGGAGTACCTGTAGGCACCTGAGTTGGCTCTAATGTAATCAGAGGCGTAGGCGACGGTTCTACGTTAATTATTGGCGTTGCATTAGGTTTTGGGTCTGCCTTATTATCTCTATATATTTTTATCCCAAATATGGCAAGAAAAACAACAACAGCCAGACTTATTCCAAATATAATCAATGCAGGCCAGATTTTTTCTCCTTCATTATTCTTTGTTTTATTACTTTTCTTTGTTACGGATCTCTCTGAACTATTTAATTTTTTATTCTGCTTCTTTGTCACACTTACCGCAGCACCTTTGTTAGCATTTTCATTGCGCTCGATAGTTTTTGTAACATTCTTTTCTTCTTCAGCAATTGATTCAGCATTAATAGAGTTCATAGTGTTTGCAGTATGGTTAGCTGCAATCGGCGCCACTGTAACAGGTGCAACCACATCTTTTACTGCACGAACTACCATGATTGTTGTATCTTTTACAAGGCCTTTCTCACTTGCCTGATTCATGAGTCTGTCTGCAATCTCAGACAAGCTGTGAGAATCTGCAAATATATTTTGGATTTCTTCATCATTTACAACATTGCAAAATGTCATACTACATAACAAGAACATATCTCCTTGCTGTGTATGTATCTCAACGCAGTTAGGTTCCAGCGGCTCGCTTGCGGGCATTGGTCCTAAGTATTGTGTGAGTCTCTTACGCTTAGGATTATCTATAAGCTGCGATTCATCAATAATACCAAGCTCTACCATGCGCTGAGCCTGATTATGATCAACAGAAATTTGCGAAAGTTTTCCTTTACGGAAAAGATAGATACGTGTATTTCCGAGGTTACAAGCAATAACATCTTTATCATGAATACCAATAACTGCAAGAGTAGAGATAATACTCTTACCTTGTCCTGCCGAAGGTTGTCTGGCACAAATTACCTGATTTGCATTATCTATGTAATCTTCTATATAACCTTGCAAAGCGTCACAAACATCACCTTCAATTGTTTGTTCTTTCCACTGCTCGTGCAAATCTGCTAGTTTCTTAACAGCAATCAGTGACGCCTCATTTATATATGAGTCGCTACCTTTTCCCTCTGCCAAAGCGTAAAACTGTAAACCTTCCTGGTCTTTTTTCTGCTTTAATAAAATTTCAGAAGTCTTATATTCATCTGTAATATACTTTGAATTCAGGTAGAAATTATTAGAATTATGTTCACTTTTTTTGCCCGGACATGTTGCCGCAACTGCTCTGTAAATCATTTTTCCTCTCTCCTAAGTAAAAATTAATCACACCAAATAATTGTAGCACGATTATAAGTTTTTTACAACTTTAATCGTGCCAATCAACTTAGTAAAACAGTGGTAAATTTATATCATAAACAATATCAGCCATTAGACATTGATTCAGAAACAATTTTAATAACTTTATCGTAACATCCACCGCATCCGGTAGAACATTTTGTTGTATTCTTAACATTTTCAAAAACATCAAGCAACGAATCAATACTTTTGCTACCATGAATTGCATCAAGAATATCAAAATAAGATACATTATTGCATTTACATACAACATAGTTCTCACTTGTGTTTGTATCAACCGGCTTCAAATCACATACAGGAAGCTTCTCAACCTCATCCATCCAAAGGCCATGCAAATTACAATATGCATATGCTGCAATTGGTTTTTCATCATATAAAGAAAACACCGCAACTGGTGCGTCACCAGCCTTAAGCACCTTGCGGTGGCCACCCTTGTCAGTCAGAAGATATATCCAGGAAATATTATGCTCCTCTGTCATCGGATGCTCAATTGCCCCAACATCAATTCTGACCAAATTGTCCTCTATAGTAATAACAGGTACATGCTTCTCTTTGCTGGCATCTACTGTACCAGGCTCTAGCTTGGTCATTGGGCGCAAACAACACATCATGGGTACTCCTGAATCATGCACCATGCCAATTATGTTTCCGCATTTCTCACATATGTAAAATCTATTTTCAATCATTTCAAATCCTCCTTTTTTCTTAATTATACTTCATTTAATTGTAGTATTCAATGTGTCATAAAAAAGGAGATACACTTTTTATTAAAGTGTATCTCAACTCACTTTAATTATGTATTGCCATTATTTTGAAGTTTTATGTGCTACCTCTGAATATACGTAATTAAGTCTTCCGTAAGGAGCTGCATCACCATCACAATACAGAGTCCATACATCATATGTATCAAGTTCATTCTTCTGATAGTTGTCTGCCCATTTGAACTGAATATCAACTGCATCTTGTGTACCGATATCAGCACGTTTCACACTAAGCATTAACTTGTTACCTTCATATTTTACAGTAACAGTAGCTACCTCTTGCCAGTTCCAGTCACCGTTAGACTTATAAAGCTTACCGCTTGCAGGATCAACCTTGAAGTCATAACCATACCAGTTAGCATTATCATTATTACCACTGTCAATAAACAATGTCATCCAAGTCTCTCCCTCCGGAGCGGTAAGAGCAGCTGCAGTATCTACATAGAAATACAAGTTATCTGCATCTTTTGCAATCTTCATGTTAACAATGTCATTACGTCCTGTTGTATTTTGATACTTAAGTCTACCAAAACCTCTACAATCTCTGTCAACAGTGTCATTGCTGTAGTCAAGATATTTTGCTGTTACAGATGCTGCATCCCACTGTGAAAAGTCTCCGTTAATATCAATTGTCTGATTCTCACCAACATTAACTCTGTTTGCTGCACCCTTATACTGCGCTATGTAGTAACAAAGCTGCATATAGTAGTTATCTCCAAAAAGACCTCTCATAGGCTCTGCGTCACGGCTTGTATTAGGATCTGCGCAGTCAACAAAAACAATAGGTCTGTTAGTATCATAAACAGGTTGTCTTTGTGCTACCCATTCATTCCATCCTGTAACAAAGATCATCTCTGTGTCCTGTTTAAGAGCCCATTCCCATTGTTCTGCAAAGTTATATCCGTATAAAATTGCATTTTCTGATGTATCGTTAACACCATCATGCCAGCTTCTTGTTCGGTCGTTTGCACCATACCACGCAGTAAAACTCATCGTACATGTAGCAGAATGCTGTGCAATTGATACATTAAGGACTTCTTTTCTTCCGTTTACTCCGTAAACTGCATCGTCAGATAGAAGTCTGTCAAATTCCATCCAGGGGAATCCATTATCTGTTCTACCGGCATTGGGCCACGTAGATTCCTTGATTGTAAAATATTCCTTTATCTCATCACTAGCCTCTGCTTCTAAACCTACAATCATAGGTTTGCCATCCCAGTTGTACCACAACTCACTAAGGCGAGGATATTGCTCATTGAATTTTTTGTTATTGTGAAGATTGTTGTATATTGCTTTCATTGTAGCTCCTGATTGGGAGTTAGTATAGAAAGCAATCTTCGGGACCTTATATCCGAGTTCAAGATACTCGTACCAGATCGCGATGACTTGCTTGACTCTCTCTACATATGGGAAAGAGTTTGTTGCATCAAGAACCAGAAAATCAACACCGGCATCTGCAAGCATCTGAACATGTTTTCTCAAAACCCAGTCATCACTTGACTTATAATAGCCGAATAATGGTTCACCCCAGAAGTGATGCTGACCAACAGAACCGCCTCCATTTCTGATCCATCTAGCTTCAGAGGTGAGTGCCTCTGGAGTCTCTGTTGCTATCTTATAGTTATCATATGGACCACTGGTACCATGTTCCCCTTGCCATAAGAAATAAAAAATACCTACCTTCTTATCATTAAGATCTATAGTCTGATCATCATAAAGTAGCTCTCTTCCCAGATCATCCACACCTGCCAAAGCACCATTTACTTCTGAATACGGACCAGTATACAAAGTGATGTTTGTGCCCGGTATTTTAGGTGGCTCATCATTTGTTGTACAACCAATCAATGAAAACATCATTGCTGATAACAGCAATAACAAAAATACACGTATTACAATTTTATTCATCATTGTGTAAAACCCCTGTCGTTAAAAATCTTTGATAAAGTATACCAAATTTATTCTATCTCTGCAATAACAACTTCAGCAGTAGACTTATATCTCATAGGAAGGCAAGAACAGCCAATGCCACTTGTAATGTACACATTAATGCCCTTATAATTATGCATTCCATATGCATAGCCCTCTTTGGGCATTATATCGTGTCGTATCATTTTGTATTCAATATTAAATGGTGTTTTAATCTGTCCACCATGAGTATGTCCGCAAATAACGGCAACGTGTTGCATCTCATCTGCATTTTCACACATTTTCGTCACACTATCAGGATTATGCGTCATCAAAATAAGTGGCTTATTTTTTTCACTTGCAATCCGCGCCCACTTCAAAGTTATCTCTGCTATATCAACTTTACAGGTTCTGTAGTCTTCAAGTCCAGCAAGCATAATGTCACCCAAATCTATAATCTCATTGTGTAACAACTTAATATTGGGTGATAAGCTCTCTAAAGATGCTGCATACCCTTCATGAGTAAGGAATCCCTTGCCCACTTTCTTTTCATCAAATAATATATTATCATGATTTCCAAATATGATGTATATAGGAAGTTCTGTTCTATGTGCTAGCTCTTTTATAAAATCATGCGCTCTGGGAACCGCTGCCAAAGTACTGCTTAAATCTCCGGCAATTAAAATAAATTCCGGATTTTCATCTATAATTATATCTATAATTTTACTCCACGGAACAAGAATGTTTTCCAGATGCAGATCCGAGATTACCGCAAAGCGAGGAAATCCACCTTCGGTACCAAGATTGAATTTTATGTGTTTGCGTACGAGTTTCTTCGCTTGTTTGTTGAAAAGTAAACTGCTTGACATAAAAACTACAATGCTTATTACAATAATAACTAAAAACCATTCTATAATCGTTTGTATCATCTTTTATTCTTTTCTCTCTTTGAATTTTTCAAACCCGAAATAGAAATGTCTTTACCGAAAACAAGTAAAACAAATATTGCTATCACGGCATATACAACTGCAAAGCCAGCAACGCCATACAGTCCATATGATAAGTATTTTATAAATGCAGATAAAGGTGAATCTACCTGCTGAGGCTGATTATCAATTTGTGACATACTATCCGGATTTATTACCGGAGCAGATTCAGTAGCTACCGGAGTTGTGTCAGGGGTTGAACCGGGAGTTGTTTCCGGTGCAACAGTCTCACCTTCAATATAGTACGGGGGTACAGTAAGATGTTGCAAGGTAGGAGATGGCGTGGGTTTGGGTGTAGGCTCCGGTGTAATCGTAGGAGTTGGTTCTGGGGTTGTTTCCCCTGGAGTCGGTTCAATTGGTGTGGGCTCAATCGGCGTCGGTTCGATTGGAGTCGGTTCGATTGGAGTCGGTTCGATTGGGGTGGGCTCAATCGGTGTCGGCTTAATTGGTGTGGGCTCTATTGGCGTCGGCTCGATCGGTGTCGGCTCGATCGGCGTCGGTTCGATTGGCGTCGGTTCGATTGGCGTCGGCTCAATTGGTGTTGGCTCAATTGGTGTCGGCTCTATTGGCGTCGGCTCGATCGGCGTCGGCTCAATCGGCGTCGGAGCGATTGGTGTCGGCTCAATCGGCGTCGGCTCAATCGGCGTCGGAGCGATTGGTGTGGGCTCAATCGGCGTGGGCTCTATCGGCGTCACAACAGGAGTGATTTCCGGAGTAGTTGCTTCCGGACTCTTTTCCGGCTCAACAGTTTCCTCCTCGCCAACAGCTGGAGATTGAGTTACCTCACCATCTCCATTCTCAGCACTCAGAAGAAACGTAGCTGAATGTACACAGACAAGGGAAAAAATCAATGTAAATAATATTATTTTAAATATCTTCCGTGAAATTTTACTTTCCCTCATCAATACCAGCCTCCTGTTTTGCGGCTTGAATATCTTGTTTTCTTTTTATTTTTTCCCCAAATAAGAAAACCTATTCCAACACCTACCCATAGTGATATAAAGGCAGTAACAATAAGTGATATTATAAAAGTACCGGGAGAAACAACATCATCATTATCCACAGAAGGTACATGTGTTGTCAATGGTACATCAGGAGTATTTTCAGGAATTGAGATTTTACTCTTTCCCACTAGTGCAAAGTATCCTGAATTAGCATTATTAAACGATAAAACTCCATTTTCAAATGTATAAGGAAGCTTTGTTACTTCTAAACTGTCATTTATGTATAAAATTGAATATTCTTCATAATTATTCATTTCATCAGTTGTTGTCATTATAAATGTAAGTAACTTTTCAGGTATAAATATACTTTCATTTTCAACAAGCCACAACTTATATACAGCGATACATGAAAGTTCTCCTAAATTTTCATTTATAGCTCTGTAAATCAAATCTGCACTTTCTTCTTCTGACAATGTTATGTCAATTACCTCCAGGATAGGCGAGCCGTCAAATTTATCTCCATCCACATATCCAACCATAAATGTTTGTTTATCAGTTACTGTTGAGATAAAATTTTCAGGAATGACCGGTGTAGACGGTGGTAGCGTAATATCAGGAGATGCAGATGGACTCTCTATTGGTGCTGTTACGACAGGCGTAATTATGGGTGTTTGAGTTGGTTTCTGCGTTGGCGTAGCTGTTGGCTTCTGTGTTGGTGTAGCCGTTGGCTTCTGTGTTGGTGTAGCCGTTGGCTTCTGCGTTGGCGTAGCTGTTGGCTTCTGCGTCGGCGTAGCTGTTGGCTTCTGTGTTGGTGTAGCTGTTGGCTTCTGTGTTGGTGTAGCTGTTGGCTTCTGTGTTGGTGTAGCTGTTGGTTTCTGTGTCGCCGTAGCTGTTGGTTTCTGTGTCGGTGTGGGTGAGGGAGATGGCGTCGGTGACGGAGTAGGTGTAGGCTTTGCCGCCACAGTCAAAGATACCTGCATCTTTGCGTTTGGATAATAGTTTATAAAGTTTTCATCCGTTGTTTCAGTCATAGTAATACTAAATGTACATTTTTTTCCTACTGCCAGCGATGAATCCACAGTAAAGTAAATAGTAACTAAGCTGGTTTTCTTTTCTTCACCCTCTGCCTGTATTATAGTTATAACATCATCTGTTACATCTACCTTATCTACAGGAGTATTTCCAACCTCTTCATATTTTTTATAAATAAGACCGTCAGGAATCTGTACTTTGATGATAGAGCCAAGTACAATATACTGACAGTTATACCCAATTGTAAGAGCGACCTGCTGTCCTGCATAAGGAGATGTTTTGTCTAGCGACGCAGTCACTTCATCCTCGGCAGCAAAACTCTTTCCCATAGGGGTGCTGATAGAAAATATATTTATAAGCAAAATAGCTACTAAAAACAATAAACGCTTCTTCATACGATTCACACCTCGTCTATGCTGGCTTGCTTTGTTTGTTCAATAATAATTTTATTCAGCAGAGCTGCTCTTAATTTAGCAAAGTCAGCAATGCCTATTGTACCATCAAAATTAACATCTGCGCAAGTTCTAAGCGCTCCTTCAAGCTCGATCTTTCCAAGTATGTAAGCTCTAAGCTTTGCAAAGTCTGCAATACCAACAAGACCGTCTCCGTTAATATCGCCATAACAAAGTATCGTGTATGTATGGTATATATTCTTTCCATCAGATGACTGCACAGTAATCTGTGTCCCGGTACCCAAATTATCGGTTTCAGTCTTATTCTCAACATACAGTATTATGTTTTCATCTGCATCAACCAATACTGCGGCATTAATCAATGTGCCAACAGTTGTACCCGGCTCTACTCCATATATCGTACCAAGTTCATCATTTTTTATAAAGCCTGTCCCTTCTGTAAATGTTAACGATGGGATTTTAATCTCAACATTAATAAATTCATTTACCTCTAGCGTAAATTCTATGCTCTCTGATCTGGTTTCCACTCCATTATTGTTTATAATTGAATACATGCAAACACTATATGTGCCACATTCATTAGGATTCCATATCATGCCATTTGAATTTCTAATAATCTTTTTTTCAGTTCCATTAGGCGATATAATCTCAAAAACATATTTAGCTGTTTTTTCTATTGGTCGACATTGCAAAATAACATGTCCGTACTGTTCCACCTGGCCACTTGGATTAATTGTCATACAGTAATCACCCGGAGTAGAAGTATTGGCATTATAATACTGGAGTTCTTGATAACTAACAGTAATCTTTTCTGTGCTTGCAACGCCATAGTTGTTTACAGCTACTGCATATATGTAATTATTGGTTTCTGTCGGAGCCTCTGTCTCATCAGGTAATTCTGTTTCCGTTGGAGCCTCTGTCTCATCAGGTAATTCTGTTTCCATCGGAGCCTCTGTCTCAGGTGAAACAATTTCCTGTACTCTGTAAAAATCTGTCTGTATCAATATAATTTTCCCAACATCACTAGCTTGAATATATTTAGAAAAATCGTATATATTATCCAACTGATATATAGGAATTTGAATATTTGTGTCTAAGAAAACAGGGCTGGTTACCGTGTCCTCAGGAGCTTGAACAGTTGGCCTCTTTGAAGCAATTACTGCTTCCATATCATAATGTTCAGTATTTCCTTTGGAATAGTAAGATACCTGTGCGTTGTCCTCCAGAGTCTTATTTTCACCGGGAAAATATAAAGAAGCAGTCAGCACTTCATCCTGAAGTTCAATATTTACATATACATATTTTGTATTTTCTTTAAGAAAAATTGAGTTATCTGAATTAAACCAGTAAGATACGAGATATTTGGTGAAAAGCTCATCATCACTGTAGATGCTGCCATTATGAATGGTAGACAGGATTTTCTCACTATCATTACATGAAAACGACCATTCAAGATGAGACAATCCATATTTATCACGTATTATATTAATCTCTGAGACTAAATTGGATTGCCAAGGCATTAACTCATCAGATTCTATCGCCTGAACCGGTTCCGGGCTCGATTTCATAACAAAAGCAACCACAATTGCGGCTATACAACATAATCCGATTATTATTGCTTTTTTTAAGATATTCAGCCTCATTTTATACCACTTTTTGCCTCCGAACAAACTTCCCACACCTTGTCAGTATAATGAATTACACTTCCTTTGTCAACCGCCATGTGGTATACTTGGAATACCAATTATTCCCAAAGGAGAAGTTTATGGTAACTACTGCAATTATTTGTGAATTCAATCCATTTCACAACGGTCATAAGTATCTGATGGATACGGCCCGCCGTGTGACACAGGCTGATTTTGTAATTGCAATTATGAGTGGTAATTTCGTTCAACGTGGAGAACCTGCGATTATTGATAAATGGGCTCGCACCAAAGCTTGCCTCAAAGCCGGAGCTGACTTAGTAGTTGAGCTTCCATGCTTTGCTTCATTCGCCCCTGCAAATCTATATGCATATTATGGAGTCAGGACTGCTCATGACTTAGGTATTGTAGATTATCTGGCTTTTGGTAGTGAGACTGGTCGGACAGCAGAAGATTTACAAAATCTCGCAGATAAATTAGATGGGAGAGATGATATTTTCACTACAAATCTCAAAGAGAATCTGGACACCGGTAAATCATACGCCTCCTGTGTTGCATCTGCATTGGGCTTCACGCCCGGCGCTAATGATATCTTGGGTATTGAATATATCAGAGCTCTCAGAAAACTTGATAGTAGCATCATTCCTTTTTCAATAGAACGTATTTCCGGTGAAAAAATTTCTTCAGCGGCAGACATACGTAGCGCAATCAAGGAAAACAAAGATATATCTAATTTCCTACCAAAAGAGATTTGCCATATTCCAGCAGAAGAAATCCGTAAAGGACGCGGTCCGGTTTTTATAGAGAATTTTGAACAAGCAATTATGATGTCTCTCAGGAGTAAGACCCATGAAGAAATTGCTATGCTCCCGTATGTTTCGGAAGGACTGGAATATGCAATATACAAGAACGCATGTTCCAGCACATCACTTGACAGTTTTCTCCAGGCTGTTACATGCGCCAGATATACAAAATCCCGTATTCGACGCATTTGTCTTGCTTCAATGTTAGGTATTAAGCGCGACGATTTACAACACACTCCCGGATATATAAAGGTCCTGGGATTACGTAAATCTGCCGGTAAACTTCTTAATATTCTGCAGGAAAACAGCAAAGTGCCTATCGGTACCTCTACAGCTAAGATGGCAGAATATGATAAACATCTGACTAATATTTCCCGCAGAATTACTGATGTGTACACATTAGGATACCCTAATCCTTCGTGTCGAATCGGTGACTTAGAACTCACTCACAGCGCGGTCTTTGAATAACATCCTAGTCACCTTTCTTCATGCCAAACACCAGTCTCAAGAATCCACTCATGATTCGAGGTGGTTTGATCACAACTACTTTCATTTTACAACCCCGTACATATAGCTTTCACTAATAGTATATGTAATTTTTCATTTTTTGCTAAAAGACTGCATATATTTCCAATGATATTGTTTATTTTAACCGGGTGGTCAAATGCGTCTTTTTGTTTTCTATAAGAAAAAAATAACTCCAGTAATATTTAAAATTCTTACAATAATACTTGTTTTATTGATTTTATATATGATATTCAGCTATGCAACTACTATGAGAGACACAGGTAAGGACATGGTTAACACATCCGGAGGTTTCTATTCACAGGTACCTACAGTAGAGAACGCAACCATAACGCTTCGTCAATTTGAGGATAGCGAGATTAAATATCATATTGATATTGATGGCACCGATGAATGTCAAGGTGTATATGGATTTGTACAGATCATAACCAGTAAACACACATTGGATAATTATTTAAATATTGCAAAGGAATTTATAAGTACAAATGTATTTGATTTGCGTGAGAGTAGCGCCATGTCAGGTAATCTTTCGGGTAAAGAGTGGACATATCGCACAGGCAAATCCTACACAAAGCAACATTTCTATACTGTAGGTAATTCAGAAATAATGATCATTTCTTTAAGTATGCCAAATGAAATGAAAAACAACGGTGAAAAGTCCGTTGTTTTTGAAAAATTATTTACTGATATTGAAAAAAATTTTACAGTTTAATTATTGTATGTATCACATAAATCACGAATGCCACAACTATCACATTCAGGATTACGTGCTTTGCAGCATACTCTTCCGTGATGAACCAGGCGATGACATAATCCCAGGCTTAGTCCGCCTGTATCTTCCTCGGGAGGTAACAATCGGCGCAAATCTTTCTCGATCTTAACAGGATCCTCATTATCTGTAAGGCCTATACGCCTACACAATCTGCCGGTATGAGTATCAACTATGTAAGCAGGCTGTCCAAATGCTTCACCTAATACAAGATTTGCAGTTTTACGTCCGGTTCCGGGTAGCTCTACTAAATCCTCCATAGTATCAGGTACTTGTCCGTTATATTTCTCACAAAGCATTATAGCGCAGTTCTTAATATTCCTGGCTTTATTCTTATAAATACCTACCGAAGCAATTAATTGTTCAATCTCAGTGACATCAGCCTCTGCAAAGCTTTGCGGATCAGGGAAGCGATCAAATAGTGCCGGAGTCACAAGATTTACACGAGCATCTGTACTTTGTGCTGATAATTGGGTACAGATAAGGAGTTCAAAAATATTTTTGAACTCCAAAGTGCAATTTGCTTCAGGATATAGCTCCTGCAACCTTTGAATCAGTTGCAGGAGTCTTTGTTTGTTATCTGTATAATTCTTCATTAACTATTAGCCGCATCAAGTGTCACTGTAACAACTTTTTTACTTTCGCTTCCGGTTCTGAACAGTTCAATCGTTATTTTATCGCCCGGTGAATATTTTAGAAGTTCTGAACGAAGATCAATAAATGTCTCAACCTTCACACCATTGATAGCTGTAATAATGTCATTCTTCTTAATGCCTGCCTTGTCTGCGCATGAATCCTCTGCTACTTCAGTAACAGCCGCACCAAGTGGCCATCCATTTGCCTGTGCCATACTCATGTTGTAGGTAGTATCTACAGTAACACCCAGCACTGGTTTGTTATAAAATCCATATTTACGAATAGATTCAACAATTCGCTTAACTGTGTTTGAACTGATAGCAAAGCCCATACCCTCGTAACTCTCATCAGCAATTTTCATAACACAAATGCCAAGCAATTTACCTTCGTTGTTAAGCAGCGCTCCACCACTGTTACCCGGATTGATAGCAGCAGTTGTTTGCAATAAATCATATACCACATCTGTACTGGTTGCCAAGGCTCTGTCTGTACCACTTATAATACCCTCACTAACTGAATTCATGAAGTCAAGTCCACCGGGACAACCGATAGCAACTGCATGCTCACCTATTGTCACCTTATCAGAATCAGCAAACTCCAGCGGAGTAAGTCCTGTTATATTAAACTTAAGTACTGCAATATCACTTGAAACATCATAACCGATAAGTGTTACTGAGGTTGTGTATTGAGTGAGTTTCTTATCAAAGAACGCATAAATCTTATAAGAGGAACTTAATTTGCCTGTTTTAGTATTTATCGCGTTTGATACAACATGATAGTTTGTAACAATTATTCCGTCTGAGCTATATATTATACCTGATCCCTGTGAAACAATTGACTCTGTTTGATTCCATGCACCGCCTGATATCTGAGTCACCTGAATACCTACCACGGAGTTAGAAGCCTTTGCATATACAGCAGCAGCTACCGAATCAGACTCTACTGTTATTGTTACATTATCGCCGGGATTAACAGTAGTACCTCCGATATCGTTAGAGTCCCCTGTGTTACCGATAATAGTACTATTTTGGTGGATTATTGTTTCTCCGCCAAAGAACTGCGCTAAAACACTATCTTCCTTTGAAGGGAAGAATGCAAGAAATCCAAAAATCAAAACAAAGATTATTGTAGAAGCCGCGCATGATATCAAAATAGAAATGCCTACGCCTACTCCACGTTTCTTACTATTTTCTTCAGCAGCTTTCTTCGCCTCTTCTTCTTTTCTTTGCTTTTCTAAAGCTTCTCTCTTTGCTTTCTGGTACTGTTTATATTCTTCCTGCAGACGGCTTATTTCATTTTCATAATCTGCCTCTGTCTTCTCACTTATAACAGGAGCACCTGTCTGCATTACAGGAATCGTTTCTGACTGTGTTACAGGAATTTCCTGTGGCACATTGTTAACATCATTTCTTAATTCCTCATCATACATAAAAATCAACTATCCTTTCCTTGTAAAGTAAACGTAAATTTTGTTCCCTCACCGAGTTTACTCGTTACTTTTATTGTCTGCTCATGAGCATCAATAATGCTCTTTGTAATCGCAAGGCCCAAGCCGGTTCCTTTCTTATCCAGACCCCTGGACTTATCAATTTTATAAAATCTCTCAAAGATAAATGGTAATTCTTCTGCTGCTATGCCAACGCCATTGTCTTCTACACTTACATAAACCAACTGTCCGCTTTTCCTCATTGACAATGTAATTATACCACCGGATGGTGTAAACTTTACTGCATTCTGTATCAAGTTTATTAAAACTCTCTCAATAGATGGCTTATCAGCAAAAATAATACACTTATCATAATTGATATTATACACTATATTAATGTCTTTTTCCGTAATAATCGGTTCTAATTTTGCCACAATTCCATGAATAATATTTACAATATCGTGATGCTGTATATCAAGCTGTACTGCACCGCTCTGTAATCTTGCCATATCCAGCAAATCGTTTACAAGCGCATTCATACGTATAATTTCTTCTTTGATAACAGTCAAATAGTGTTCTTGTTTTTCCGGCGGTATCACACCATCCAGCATTCCATCAACAAAACCCCTTATTGTCGTCATAGGAGTTCTGAGTTCATGGGACACTGCTGCAATAAAATCATTACGCATCTTTTCTAACGCAGCAAGCTCAATTGCCAGATTATTGTAGCTATCAATCAGCCCGCCAATCTCGTCATTAGAACTCTTCTCTATTTTACCCTTATAATTACCTTTTGCCAAATCTTTTGTGAGATGCTCTACCTCACGGATAGGCTGGGTTATTCTGCGCGTTACAGTAAGAATAACAATCAGTTCTGCTGCGATTGCAATAATCGTAGATATAATGAAATACCTAAGTACTGTACTTCTCGCCTCATTTACATAATCCAACGAAGAGCAAAATGTTATTTTGCCGGCTTGCACTGCACTTTGTGTATCAGGGTATGTAAAATGCAGAATCTTCGATACTGTAAAAAACTCAGCTTCTCTATTTGCGTATAGGCCATAAAAATCTCCCATATTTTCAGAAAAGCCATTTTCATCAACCACTACATCTTCCATATTACCGGTGAAAAACTGTTGCTTTTCACCGAAATAGTACGCAACTTCACCCTCTTCATTTACTGAAATGAGCTTTGTATATACATCTTTGGGCAGATATTCAGCTGCAACTAATGTATCTACATTAGGTAAATATGGGTATGAAAACAGCAGCTTGCCATCGTCTTGTGAGACATATATATCTGCGTCAAGCTGCTTATGATAGAATTGTATACGTTCTGAAAAACGCTTTAATTTATCCTCACAATCTTCGCGAGCGCTGTCCGAAGACCATTCACCCGATTCGGTTACTCCGTTATTGTACGACACCATATACTGAATAAACATGACCTCAAGATCATCTATTGCAATATAAATATCTTCACGGCGTGAATCAACGGCATATTTCTCTACAAAGTTGTACATCAAAACACAGGACAATATAGAAGAAAGCACTATGATAATAGTGAACAACACAGAAAATTTGCCGAAAATTGATGTTTTCATTTTACTTCAAATTTATATCCTATTCCCCAAACCGTTTTGATCTGCCAGTTATGCATACCATCTTCTATTTTCTCACGGAGACGTTTGATATGTACGTCAACAGTTCTGGAATCTCCAAAGAAGTCATAGCCCCAAATGTATTCAAGCAATTGATCTCTTGTGTATACTTTATTAGGATTTGATGACAGGAAGAAAAGAAGTTCTAACTCCTTAGGAGGCATAGCAACTTCATTGCCATTTACCTTAACAGTATACGTGGTCTTGTTAACAAGCAAATTCGGGAATACAACCTCCTCATGAGATTGCTCGTCATTCTTTGCGGTACGTCTCAAAATAGCCTTAACACGTGCGACAAGCTCTTTTGAATCAAAAGGCTTGACCATGTAATCATCTGCACCAAGTTCAAGAGCAAGTACCTTATCAAACACCTCACCCTTTGCAGAGAGCATAATAACCGGTGCCTGACTGATCTTTCTGATCTCGCGACAAACCTGCCAACCGTCTGCGCCCGGCATCATAATATCAAGAACAACTATATCTGGTGATATATTCTTAAAATCCTCTACTGCAGTAATGCCATCATTAGAAATAAATACACTGAATCCTTCGTTCTCAAAGTACATTCTAATAAGATCGCAGATGTTCTCATCGTCATCAACTACGAGTATTTTTTGTTTAACAAACTGTGACAAGTAAATCAGCTCCTTGTAAATTGTTATATTGTAGATTACGAGAACTATGCCTATAAAACACTTGACTTTTTGTACAATATGTTTTATAAAAGCCCTCGATAGGCTATTTATTTTTGCATTATATCACATAATACAGAATATGTAAAACGGAAAGATGGTAGATATATGAATCTTGGAATTATTGGTTTGCCAAACGTTGGCAAGAGTACATTGTTTAATGCTTTGACCAAGGCAGGTGCACAAAGCGCAAATTATCCTTTCTGCACAATTGAACCTAATGTAGGTATCGTAAGCGTGCCTGATGCAAGACTTGATTATTTGTCTGATATGTATTCACCCGAGAAATACACCCCTGCAACAATTGAATTTCTTGATATTGCAGGTCTTGTCAAGGGCGCCAGTAAAGGAGAAGGTCTTGGTAATAAATTCCTATCTCACATCCGTGAGGTTGATGCCATAATTCACGTTGTACGTTGCTTCGATAACGACGATATTATAAGAGTAGATGGATCCACATCTCCTACAAGTGATACAGAAGTAATAAACTGCGAGCTTATCTTTTCAGACATGGAAATGATTGATCGTCGTATAGACAGAGTTGGCAAAGCAAGTAAGAACGGTGATAAGAAGTTGCTTGCCGAGATTGCACTACTCCAGAGAATTAAAGCACACCTTGAGAACTTCAAGCCTGCCCGCTCTATGGATCTGACTCCTGAGGAGCAGGAATATATTCAGTCGCTTTTCTTATTAACAACCAAGCCTGTTATTTATGCTGCCAATATCAGTGAAGATGATGTAGCAGATCCGTATGCTTGTCCATATGTTAAGGAACTGTGTGACATTGCCAAAGGCGAGAACGCAGGTGTTATCGTTGTGTGTAGCAAGTTAGAAGAAGATATCAGCAACATGGATGATGAAGAGCGTACAGAATTTCTGACAGAGTTGGGTGTGCAGGAGTCAGGTCTCACTCAGCTTATCAAAGCCAGCTATTCACTGCTTGGTCTTATCAGTTTTCTCACAGCAGGCCCCAAAGAAGTACGTGCATGGACCATCAAGAAAGGCACTAAAGCTCCCGGTGCAGCCGGCAAGATTCACTCCGACTTTGAGAGAGGATTTATCCGTGCAGAGATCGTTGCGTACGACGACCTGGTAGCATGTGGTTCATACAATGCCGCACGTGAAAAAGGTTTAGTGCGTTCTGAGGGAAAAGAATACGTCATGAACGACGGCGATGTTACTTTATTTAGATTTAACGTTTAAGATATAATTTATAAAACCAATTCGAGGTGTTTTTATGAAACATAAGATAGCTATTATCGGATACGGCGGAATGGGTTCATATCATGTCAGAAGAATAATGGATGAGATTGACAGCCTGACTGTTGTAGGTGTATTTGATCTTCAGGAAGAGAGAATGGCGTTGGCACGCGCTAATGGTTTGATTGCATACGAATCTTTGGATGCTCTGCTTGCAGACCCACAGACAGATCTCGTTTTAGTTGCCACACCTAATGATTATCACAAAGATCTTTCTATTCGCGCACTCAGAAGCGGCAAGAATGTTGTTTGTGAGAAGCCTGTTACTCTAAACGCAAAGGAACTGGAAGAAATACTTGCCGTAGCCCGTGAGACAGGCAAAGTTTTCACAGTACATCAGAATAGACGTTGGGATAAGGACTTTGTTATAGTTAAGAATGTTGTTGATAACAAGCTAATCGGAACTCCATACGTAATTGAGAGCCGTGTACAAGGATCCAAGCGAGTCCTCTCCGGCTGGCGCGGTGTGAAGCGTAACGGCGGAGGCATGCTCCTTGACTGGGGTGTACATATGCTTGACCAAATTATGTGGATGATAAAATCTCCTGTTGTATCGGTATACGCAGAGCTCTTTGAGGTTTATTCAAATGAAGTTGATGATAATTGCAGACTTCATATTCATTTTGAAAATGGTATAGCTGCTATGATACAGGTAGACACTAATTGCTTCATCAATCAGGCAAGATGGCATGTTATGTGTACAGACGGCACTCTGATTATAAATGATTGGTCCTGTAACGGCAAAATGGTTCGTTTACTTGATAACAAAGAGCTAGAGTGGACAAATGAGATTGTCTACACAGAAGCAGGACCTACACGCACGATGGCTCCCCGTCCGCGTGAAACGACAGAGGAAATCCCAATACCCCAGGTTAATCCTCAGTGGTCAGATTTCTATAACAATGTATGTAGTGTTATAGAAGACAATAACAACGAACTTATAGTAAAACCGGAAGAAGCTCTGAGAGTTATGAAAGTCATAGATGCTTTGTTTGAATCTGCAAAGACTCACTCAAGTGTAGAGTGCAACATATGATCAGAGAGATATTCTTTCAGGAATAATACTCTTGATATAATCTAAATAATTTTCATATTTAATTGAATCTTTTTCTATGAGAAGCGCATCTTGTTGCGCTTCTTTTAATATATCTGTATCACTGTACAGACTGGCAATCCTAAAAGGTGGTAAACCATGTTGCTGTGTACCAAAGAAATCTCCGGGGCCACGGAGTTCAAGATCTTTTTCTGATATTTCAAAGCCATCTACAGACTCTTCCATTATTTTCATACGTGGAGCATCCTGAGATTTGGTTACAAGAATGCAATAAGACTGACCGCTGCCTCTGCCTACTCTGCCCCGAAGCTGGTGTAGCTGAGCCAGGCCAAAGCGCTCTGCGTTCTCTATTATCATAATTGTAGCATTTGCCACATCCACGCCAACCTCGATAACGGTTGTTGAAAATAGTACAGACACCTCTCCTGCAACAAACCGTTCCATTACCTTAGCCTTGTCCTGCGCAGACAGCTTACCATGAATCAATGCCGCATTCACACCATATTTTTTAAATGGACTGTCAGGACTTGTAGTCATTTTCTTAAAATTCTCTTCTGCGCTAAGCATGTCGCTCTCCCCTTGCTCTATAAGCGGATGAACTATGTATGCTTGCACTCCTTTTTCTGTTATCTGCTGAGCCAGCCATTTATACATATTCTGTCTTGCAGATGTATCTCTTACGTATGTTTTTACCGGTTTTCTGCCACTTGGTCTACCCTTTAGTATGGAAATATCAAGATCTCCATATAGCACCAGTGCTAATGTGCGCGGTATTGGTGTAGCGGACATTACAAGTACATCCGGAGCACCGGCGGCATTTTGTTGCTGTAATATCTCACGTTGCTTTACGCCGAAACGATGCTGTTCGTCAGTTATAACGATACCGGGTTTGTTAAATGTTACTCCGGCTTGTATAAGTGCATGGGTGCCAATCACACATTGCGACCTGCCTGTACGTATATCATCAAGAGCCTGCCTCTTTTCCTTAAGCGGCAGCGAGCCGGTGAGCAGAGTTACCTTTATTTTCTCACCATCAGTCATGGTAATTTTTTCCAACATTTTGCATATATTAATATAATGTTGTTTTGCCAGTATTTCAGTAGGAGCCATGAATACTGCCTGATATCCGCACAAAATAGCTTTGAGCATAGCCAGCACCGCAACAACTGTCTTACCGGAGCCAACATCACCAAGCACCAATCTGTTCATGCATTTATTTGTGTCCATATCCTTTACAATATCCTGCCATACTTGTTTTTGGCCGTCTGTCAGCTCAAAAGGCAGACTGTTTATAAATGCATCTATAATCTTATTGTCGCTGTCACAGAAAGAAATAGCCCCCTCTATTGCCTTCTTGTCAGATTTAAGCAACATCAGCATTATTTGAATTATGAAAAGCTCCTCATACACAAGTCTCTTACGTGATTTTTCAATATCCTCAGATGATTTCGGAAAATGAATGTTAACAACGGCTGTTTTTTTCACAGGGAAATTGTGTTTCTCAAGTATTTCTCGCGGCAAATTTTCGGTTGGTGCCTTGACTTTAGAAAAAGCGCTACGAATGATTTTGCGCATGAAGTTCTGCGTCAGGCCTGAAGCCAGCGGGTATATAGGCTTTATCTCAAAGAAATCCGTATCAGTGTCGGGATTTATTGTAAAAACAGGGTTATTAATATCAAGTCCGTAGGAACCGATGGTTATGTTGCCGTACACGGCAATCTGCTGGTTAGAATGTAGCTTTTTTACGTTATAAGCCTGATTAAACAATGTAATTGTAACAGAGCCGGTTCCGTCACTAAGGCGCATGTTTGTTACGGTAAGGTTAGAACGGATATATTTGCTTCTAACATCAGAAATGGTGCCTTTTAGCGTAACAGCAACCTGCTTCTTTACGTCTTCTTGTGTAATCTCGCAAATTTTCTTTACATTATTCCGGAATTCATATCCTCTGGGATATAACGTCAGCAAATCCTCAGCATAGTAAACTCCCAAAGCCTCCAGTTGCTTTGCTCTTACATTCTGTATTCCGGGTATAGAGGTGATTGGTGTTTTCATAGGAACTGATTATATCACGCAGGTCGGGTACCGGGCAAGAAATATAATTTTTCAGTTATATTGTATTTACAAATCCACCGGCTTGTGATATAAAGCAATAAATTGAAATGGAGGATTATCTTTATGAATAAACTTATTCCCACTGAAGGCGTATTCTTTGTAGGTAATGGTTCAGTTGCTATGGCGGGAAACGGAGCCGACATTGTCCAACTCTTTGCTCCTTGTTATTCACTTCCCAGTGTTATGACACTTAGTATGGTTACGCCTATGATTCAGGCTCAGAATAATCGTATCAGCGGTAGTGCAGGATACATAACAAGACTTATAGATAATGGTACTACTATAGGTGAGATTACAGACTATACACACCCGTCGTACCCTGTTTTTATCAGGCGATTCAAATTATCCAGGCCCATAACATTTGCGCTCACGTCATCTTTTTACAGTATGAATACTGATGCAATATATGAAGGCAAAGCGATAAGTCGACTCTATGAGCTGCCGGGAGGCACCGGAGTGTTTGCCAAAGCAAAGACAGATAAAGAAACTTTCTGTCAGCTTCTGCTCTCACCTGGTTGTGAGGTAGTAGACGGCAATGTTACTTTTCCGGCCGGAGATTCACATCTGATGTTTGTCGGCGGCAGCTATGGTAAGCTTGGGATTGATAGCTTTCCTAATTGTATGGAATTATCCAAGAAAATGCTGGAGGCTGACCTGGATGAGATTATGAATGATTTTATTGCCCATTGGCAAAGCATTTTCACAAGAATGAATGTTAATCGTAAGCTGCTTGCTAATATCCCTGACGGAGAGGAGCTGATGGAAGCTGTTGCAGCAGCGCTCATAACACAGACTTCAGTTGAGGGCGGTACTATTGCAGGAGCGTTCTATCATCTTGCTTACGGCAGAGATATGTACGGCGTGTTCCGTGGCTATCTTGCGTTGGGACTATATGATTACGCTCGTAATATGGTTGCCTATATGGCTGATGTTTATAGGGCAAAGGGTTTTATGCCCAATGCGTCCGGAATGGGTATGCCTTGCTCTCATCGCCATGAGAATGATAATGTAGAGCAAACAGGTTACTATTTATTGGAACTGCTTGAATACGCAGAGGCTGCCAATGACATTGATTTTCTGCGTGAACGTATGGATTACGCACAATTTCTGCTAAACGCACAGGAAAAACAGCTTGTGCGCGGCATGATACCTTTTAACGGTGATGAAACATATATTGCCGGCGGTATTTTCCCACGTGGCGGTATTGACCACGGCTCTATGGAGGCTACTGCGCTGTTTATTGGCTCAGCTTCGCGACTTATGAATGTATGTGAGAAATATGAACTGATGCCCAAGGAAGAGATTGAGAAACATCGCGCAGTTGCTTTGTCTGCCAAGGCAACATTTGCAGAGAATTTTACAGATGATAATCAACTCTACATCAACAATCCTAATCGTATTGCTATTACGGATACACCTGACTATCGTCACGGTGTATGTCACAATTGCCGACATATTACTTATTTACTCCGTGCCCCTGAGGGTGGTTACCTGTGTCCTGCTTGCTATGGAAAGGCAGCTGCTCCTGTTGACTTAAATCGTTACAGCGTAGATTGTGCTATCTGGATGTCAGTATTTGCAAATTGCTGGTTGCTGTCTGACGAAATAGTCCGCAATGCTTTGACACGTACCGTTCAGCAAGTGCGTAGTAGCTGCTACGGGCAAACAAATCCCAATAATATGGTTGGTTATGAATATGGTGTTATTCTGTATGCACTTTCCAGATTTACCGCCCCAGACACATTGGCTGATTATAGGGATATATTAGATGCTCTTCTGGAAGATAGAGTCACCGGAGCTGTATGGACAGAATACTATCAAAATGGCAAGCCAAACATGCACTCTTGTCCTTACCGACCTTGGGAAAGCGCCATAAACCTGTGCGGCATCCTTGAATATCTTAACTCAATCAATTAATAAAAATGCCTCGGCTACTTGATATGCCGAGGCTTTTACTTTTTATATTAAAATTAAAAGAGTGCAAGTCGGATATCCAACTCACACTCTGCTTACTGACCCCTACGAGAATCGAACTCGTGTCGCCGCCGTGAAAGGGCGATGTCTTAACCTCTTGACCAAGGGGCCAAATGTGGTAGCGGCGACGGGATTTGAACCTGTGACCTGTCGGGTATGAACCGAATGCTCTGGCCAGCTGAGCTACGCCGCCACATGCAGCTTCTCACCAAACGACCTCACGTACATTCAGCAAGAGCGCTCAGCTATTATATCTTGCCAAAATCGTTCTGTCAATAGCTAAAAATTTTTTTTAGGCAAATTTTTTCACCCCTCAATTAAAAGCAACATCTGGGTTGCGTTTAGTTTTGCGACTAACAATTATTTAATATTCTTATTTTGTTTTTTCAGTCCTTCATAATATATATTTGCCCATTTTTTCCTATATCTTTTTAAAAGTAGTATGTACATCATTGTTATTAGAATTGGTGTTATAATATAGCTCAATATAAATCCTGCAAAAATTGGTAAAATATCAGACATTACAAAGAGAGGAAAGTAAAAAAGCATTATAAATGATAAAACACGAGTATTGATAAAAGAATCAATATACATACATAACCAACATAACATACTGATGCAAAACAGGGTAATAATAAAGTATTTTTCCTGTTTAATAATTGTCGTTATGCTGTTTTGAAACTCTGTATCCGGGTGATCCTTTATTTCCTTCCATACAGCAACCTCGCCTTTGCCGTTATATATATAATTTATAATTATATAAGAAAAGGCGAAAACAAAAGCAGTAGAACTATACAAGCAGAATTTGATAATTGTTTTTACTGTATCGCTAAATAAATTCATTACCGAAAGTAACATTATACCAATAATCATATAAAATACCATTGCAAAAAACGATGACACAGTAATCCTCTTTATCTCTCGCCATATCATTAACAAACACCTCATTCACTATGTTGATACGAACCGATTATCAAGTATTAGTCTTTCTTTATGTTATAAGTATAACAACAAGCTTCTTAGGCGTCAATACTAATTCATAGTGGGTCAAAATGTAATTATGTATGAATTCAAAGCCGCCACATAGTACACTGAGAAATCCTCTTTGATTCTATGGAGTTCTAGCATTGTATTCATATCTATGATTTCATCTTTCTGATACATCTTCAGATACATGTTTAAGCTGCTTTTTTCCAAAGTTGTTAGATCTTGAGCTGTTAACAGTTTGCTCAATGTAGTAGTCATTTTGCCGTCATCTGTAATCTCAAACAGTGATTTATCTATCAAAATACCGTTTATCATTACGGCATTTTGCACCTTTTCACCGTAATAATGATATATTCCCTCAAGAAAACTATTGGGAGCATTTGGTGAGACATTATACTGTGATAATTCTTTCCATTCTCCGCCATCCGGATATCGGCCAAGATGGGTTTTAGACGCTATCATCTGAATAGTTATCTTGTCAATAACGGCTCCGCCGGAATCATACAGTGTAAGTATATTGCCCTTGGCGATTGTAAACGGCGCATATACACCACCCTCTTGCGTGCCCGAACAAAAAATGACCTTAAAGCCTCCGGCAGGAACAACAATAGACGGGAAAGTATGTGATTTACTTCTACCGGTCAGTGTATATCCACGTAAGTTGATATCATGATCCGTAGGATTATAAAGCTCTATCCAGTCATACCCGTTTACCTTTTCTTGGGAAGAGTGTCCAATCTCATTGATAACTATATGATCAGGAGTATTTTTCTTTGGTACAGATTGACCGGTGCGTATAAAGCTCACGTTTAATACACAATTATACTCACTAAGTGTCAGCATACCATTGTTGTATGAGCCACCTGAGATTATTACCTCTCCAACTTCAAAGCCGGGGTCCGGTATGATTTCTAGCGGCATAGACAAATCCCGCAGACTATATATCTTTGTAGATTTGGTAAAGGTTGCATTATTATAACGAATACTACCACCGGTGATATCTGTAAGCTCCATGGTAACCATAGTATATCCGTGACCTTTCCTGGCAGAATATACATTTATATCATCAAGAACATACGCCGGACGCTGCTCCGCAAATTGGCGCATAGAGTGTATATCCTTGTCCCAGTCACGTAAAGTATCTCCATATTTCTGACAATGATATTGCATTTCATCTGCAATTTGAAGAGCAAGTCGGTTTATAATCTCAAGGTAAGTATCCACCTCTACCCTGGTTGACATAAACTCACAAACATACAGATAAAAAGACCTGCAAAATCCCTCATTGAACATAAGATTTCTGAAAATCTCATATGTGCGATTTTGTGAATTATAGTCCTTGGACATCACCTGGAAGAAGTCAGTATCAATAGGAGCATAATATCCCAATTCCGGATAAGCGTTGACGCCCTGGGATATATCAAGGTCTTTGGCAACAAAACGCCAACGACCGTCAAAACCATATTCTGCATCAGGATCATAACCACCTACTCCCTCGATATGTGATGCATTATCACCTGAGACACCCGTATACCTCCATACACGCTGGTTATTTCTGGGCCAATCCCAGTTATTCAGATAACATTCATATGTAATATATTGAATAAAATTCTCAATATCAATCATTTTTGATGCCGCTGTGTAATTATCGGCCTGTGTCATATCTTTTGTTTCCAGAAAATGGCGAACGGCTGCCCATTCCTCGTACTCTTGTGTAGTACAGTCATCCGGTTCCCAGTTCAGGCCGGCATATGGCCCCTGGCTCACAACGGTGAAATTAATAGTTGCTATCTTTTCTTCATCTACACCGTAATGACTCTCAAAATAATAAGGACTGTAATCTTCAATAATCATCATTAGCCCATAATATTCACCATTAATGAATAGCGCAGCCGGTTCGAAGTTAGCAACATCCACCCGGCTATCTTCCATCAGTTCATATGCAATCAGATTAGTGATCATAGTGTCATGCAGATTAGTGGATCCACCACGCACCAGAAACGTATCAAATTCTTCTATTTGGGCGCCGTAGTATTCTGAAACTAATCCCGGAAACAACGCAGATAACAGATGTCCCGTTTCCTCTGTATACTCTCTTCGTGCAAATAAACGGAAATTCTTCTGAATATTCAGTCGTGAGCCTGTACCGTTAGTGCGGATGCCCAGATCCTGCTGCACTTCGATCCGGCCATCCGGACTATATAGTTGAAAATTAACAGGTCGTTCCCATGTCCGTCCACGATTTATTGCATTATCAATAATGCCATTGCTACCATACAGATTTTCATTTGCTGTAACTAATGATATTATTTTTGTACTGAAACGATTGCCATCCTTAGTAAATAAATATGATGCACTAACCACGCGCCCTATCATCTTTCCCTCTTTATCAAAAGAAGCGGCTCTGATGTTATATACGGTAACATTGCTATTATTGTCGTCCCCCTGTCCATACTCCATATAAAACGGCTGATCATATACAGGAGATTCTGTTGTCGGCAAAGAACAATCCGCTGTATATCTGACGATATATCCCGGATTCTCACAAGTAATTGCCACCGAAATAGCATTTTGATAGACACCCGGCGCATGACTGAAGCGCGGCATTCCCGTGGTATCGTAAACTGAATTATCATCGTAACCGGTGAAAATATACTCATCAGGAGAATTATCCGACAAAATATCCGGTGGAACTACCTTTTCACCGTGATTACCACAAGCCACCAGTACAAATATAAAAAACAGCAAAACAAAACAAATAAACAATCGCCTATCCATATGTAACTCCCTCATAATTCATATCTATAGACTACACAATATATTTTAGTTCATTATATATGACCATACATATTAAGTCAAACACATCAAAAAAAGGTTGAAAGATTTACAGATAAGATGTATATTAAAGTTTGTACTTTTTTTAAGTGCAAACTTTTTGTTTGAAAGGAAACCTGAAAAATCATTATGATTCGTAAGTTAGCTAAGAGTATCAGAGAGTTTCGCAAACCTACTATTCTGACGCTGATTTTTATTGTTGGAGAAGCTATTATAGAGGTTTTTATTCCGTTTATAACGGCTGCAATGATATCTGCAATAGAAGAAGGTGCACATATGGAAGATATTATACGCACAGGTATTCTATTGGCTGTCATGGCATGCGCTTCCTTGGCCTGCGGAGCCATAGCAGCGTCAACCTGCGCAAAGGCATCTGCCGGTTTTGCAAAGAATTTGCGTCACGATATTTTTTATAAAATACAAACTTATTCATTTGAAAATGTGGATAAATATTCATCTTCTTCGTTGGTTACCAGATTAACTACCGATGTTGCCAATGTGCAGATTTCTTTTATGATGATTATCCGTACTGCCATAAGAAGTCCGCTTATGCTGATTTTCTCTGTTATTATGGCATATATTATGGGCGGCTTTCTGGCGACAGCTTTTGTAGTTGTTATCCCTGTACTTGCAGTGGGTCTCTATCTTATCAGCCGCAAGGCAATGCCTGCATTTCGCAGAGTTTTCAAGAAATATGATAGGCTGAATGAGTCTATTGAGGAAAACGTGCGCGCAATGCGTGTTGTTAAGGGCTTTTCACGTGAGGAATATGAGAAAGAAAAGTTTGATGCCGCAGCTGAAACAATCCGTGATGATTTTACAAAAGCGGAGAGAATCGTTGCCCTCAACTCCCCTCTCATGCAGCTTTGCTTGTACTTTAATATGGTTTTCATTATGCTGGTGGGGTCACGAATGGCTATCCTTGGTCTTGGTGGGGTCAACGTAGGACAAATATCAGCTATGCTTACATACGGTATGCAAATACTGATGTCTTTGATGATGCTGGCTATGATATTTGTTATCATTACAATGTCCGCTGAATCTGCAAAGCGTATTTGCGAAGTGCTTGATGAAGAGCCGGCGTTACGCAATCCTGAGAGCCCGGTGTTCAGCGTTGAAGATGGTTCTATAGATTTTGAAAATGTTAATTTTAAGTATTCAGCAAGTGCCAAGCGTTATGCTTTGGCTGATATTAATTTACATATTCCCTCAGGTGCCACGGTTGGTATTATCGGTGGTACCGGTGTGAGTAAATCTACTCTGGTGCAGCTGATTCCCAGACTATACGATGTTACAAACGGCAGCGTAAAGGTAGGCGGAGTAGATGTGCGTGATTACGATATTGAGACTCTGCGTGGCCAGGTTGCCATGGTGCTACAGAAAAATCTTTTGTTTTCCGGCACTATCAAGGAAAATCTTCGTTGGGGTAACGCCAATGCGACTGACGAAGAGTTGATCGAGGCTTGTCGTCTTGCTCAGGCAGATGAATTCATTAACTCATTCCCTGATGGTTATGATACAAAAATCGAGCAAGGTGGCACAAACGTATCAGGAGGACAGAAGCAGCGTCTTTGTATTGCCAGAGCGCTTCTCAAGAAACCTAAAATACTGATTCTGGACGACTCTACCAGCGCAGTCGATACTAAGACAGATGCTTTTATTCGTTCAGGTTTTAAAACATATATTCCTGAGACCACAAAGATTATTATTGCTCAGCGTATCGCTTCCGTACAAGATGCTGATATGATTCTTGTTATGGACGGTGGTAAGATTGTAAGTTGCGGTACTCACGATGAGTTGATGCTATCCAGCGATATTTACCGCGAAGTATATGAACAGCAGGTTAATGGAGGTGAGGATAATGAATAAGAAAAAATCCTTACTCGGACGAATTATAGGCAACCTTTTCAAATTCTATCCCGTGCTGGTACCTGTGACTATTGTTTGTATTTTGTTCTCCTCTGCCACTGCAGCGGCTCCGGCGATTTTCAACAAACAAATAATAGATGTTATCGAGAAATATATAAGTACCAAGAATTGGGATAATGCTTACGTTGAGATACTGCCAAAGATTATTGTTTTGATTATACTTTACGTGATGTCTATGCTGTCGATTACATTATACAACCAGCTTATGGCATACATCACGCAGGGTTATCTTTATAAAATGCGTAAGAAAATGTTTGATGGCATGCAGTATCTGCCTATTAAATATTTTGATACACATAAGCATGGAGATATTATGAGTTATTATACAAATGATATTGACACGCTCAGAGAACTGATTTCCCGCGCATTACCTACCCTGCTACAAACATGTACTATTATTGTTTGTGTGCTCTCTATTATGCTGTATTACAGTATCTGGATGACGCTAATTGTGTTATGCGGTGTTGCAATCATGTTGTTAGTATCCAAGAAATTCGGTGGCGGCAGTGCTAAATATTTTGTACGTCAGCAGGTTTCTATCGGTAAGACAGAAGGTTTTGCCCAGGAAATGATGAATGGCCAGAAGGTTATTAAAGTGTTCTGCCACGAGAAAGAATGTAATGAAGAATTTGATAAAATAAACGAACAGCTTTATGAAGATAGTAGCAAAGCCCATGCATACGCTAATTTGCTGGGCCCGGTTATTATGAATATTGGCAATATTTTATACGTTTTGATCGCTGTTGCAGGCGGTATTTTCCTGACTGCCGGCATGAAGAACTTCAGCCTGTCCGGTATGGCTTTCAGCATCAGTATAATCGTTCCGTTTATGAATATGACAAAGCAATTCACCGGAAATGTAAACCAATTTTCACAGCAAATAAATGCAATTGTAATGGGTATGGCCGGTGCAGAGCGTATCTTTGGACTTATGGACGAAATACCTGAAGTTGACGACGGTTATGTAACACTTGTAAATGCAAAAATTGATGAAAGCGGAAATATCTGTGAAACATCCGAACGTACCGGTAAATGGGCATGGAAGCATCCTCACAAAGACGGTACTTTGACTTATACAGAGCTTCGCGGTGATGTTCGGCTGGTAAATGTAGATTTTGCTTATGAGGAAGGCAAGAACGTTCTGCATGATGTAAGCGTCTACGCAGAACCGGGCCAGAAAGTGGCTTTTGTCGGCGCGACCGGAGCCGGTAAGACTACAATTACTAATTTGATAAATTGTTTTTATAACATAGCTGATGGTAAGATCCGTTATGACGGGATTAATATAAATAAAATTAAGAAGGCGGATTTGCGCCGTTCTTTGGGTATCGTGTTGCAGGATACAAATCTGTTTACCGGTTCGGTTATGGATAATATTCGTTATGGCCGTCTTGATGCTACAGATGAGCAGTGTATAGAAGCAGCAAAGCTTGCAGGTGCAGATGATTTTATAAGCCGTTTGCCTGATGGATATGAAACAGAATTAACAAATAACGGAGCAAATTTATCTCAAGGTCAGCGTCAGCTTATTGCTATTGCCAGAGCTGCCGTAGCAGATCCGCCTGTTATGATCCTTGACGAGGCAACCTCCTCTATTGATACACGTACTGAAGCCATTGTTCAGCGTGGCATGGACAGACTTATGGAAGGTCGTACAGTGTTTGTTATTGCCCATCGTTTGTCAACAGTTAAGAACTCTGATGTTATTATGGTGTTGGACCATGGTAAGATTATTGAACGTGGTACACACGATATGCTTATAGCTCAAAAAGGCACTTATTATCAGTTGTACACAGGTGCTTTTGAATTAGAATAATGAGATATCGTATTGACTCCAAATCTGATAAAACAGCATATATTCAGCTATACGAACAGCTCCGCAATGATATTGTCAGCGGAGCTTTCCCTTTTGGCGCCAGATTACCTTCTAAGCGTCTGTTAGCAGAGGAATCAGGAGTAAGTGTTATTACAGTGCAACACTGTTACGAAATTTTGTGTGACGAAGGATATGCTGAATCCAGACTTCGTCGTGGCTATTTTGTTATTTACAGAGAACGTGATTTTATCAGCAGTAATAACCCTGCAAGCTCTAACGACGAGAGCGACAGTAATTATATGCCAAATTTTCACAGAGCGAATGAGATTTATAAGTTCCCATATTCTGTGTTATCAAAAACGATGCGACGTGTAATGGTTGATTATGAAGATAGATTGCTTGTGAAGTCGCCCAATCACGGATGCGCAGAACTTCGCCAGGCAATTGCCAGATATCTTGCCCGCAGTCTTGGTATTATTGTGCAATCGCAACAAATAATTATCGGTTCAGGAGCTGAGTATTTATATAGTTTATTAGCTCAGTTATTTGGTAATAATTGTATATTTGGATTGGAAAATCCTTCCTATGATAAAATACGCCGTGTATATATGGCATCGGGAATTGAATGCGATATGCTCAAAATGAGCAATGACGGAATTAAGACTTCAGAGCTTGCTCGTACTCAAGCCACAGTATTACATGTAACACCTTTTAATAGTTATCCCAGCGGAGTCACTGCCGATGTATCAAAGAGACATGAATATCTACGTTGGGCAGAAGCACGAAACGGGTTTATAATCGAGGATAATTTTGAATCAGAACTTACGGTTTCAAAGAAAAATGATGATACCGTGTTTTCTTTGTGTGAAACAGGTTCTGTAATATATCTGAATACTTTTTCTAAAACTATTGCGCCATCAATTCGTGTGGGGTATATGGTACTACCAACTAAGTTGTTAGATTTGTTTGAAGAAAAATTAGGCTTTTATTCTTGTACAGTTCCGGTGTTTGAGCAATATGTATTGGCAGAACTAATTAACAGCGGTGATTTTGAGCGTCACATTAACAGAGTACGACGCGCACGCAGAAAGCTATTCCATTAATTCCCCGCACATCTGATTATATATTTTTATTCCAATTTGGCTATTTACTCAATACCAGTCATAGTGTAATATATCAATGGAATTTGAATACAAGGAGCTTTTTCACCATGGATTATAAAAAAATATTAACAATTCAAGATATTTCATGTGTTGGTCAATGTTCTATGACTGTAGCATTGCCAATTATTTCTGCTTGCGGCATCGAAACTTGTGTGTTGCCGTCAGCAGTCTTATCTACACATACGGCTGGGTTTACAGGATTTACGTTCAGAGATTTATCTGATGATATGCCGGCTATAAAAGCACATTGGTACAGAGAAAATATAACTTTTGACGCCATTTACACCGGATATTTGGGAAGCACAAAACAAATTGACTATGTTGCTGATATTTTTTCGACTTGTGGTGGTTGTAATTGTGTGAAGATTGTGGACCCTGCTATGGCAGACAATGGAAAACTTTATCCGGGTTTTGATGGGCAATACGCCGATGCAATGAAAAAGCTTTGCAGCCTTGCTGACTACGTGCTGCCTAATATTACAGAAGCTTGTTTCTTGACTGATACAGAATATAAAACTTCATATGATCGTCAGTATATAGAGTTGCTGATTAGTAAGCTGGCCAATCTTGGTTGTGCTAATATTATATTGACCGGTGTTTCCTATGTAGCCGGTAAAACCGGTGTTGTTGTCTATGAAGCCGGTAAATATTCATATTATGAGCATGATCTTATGCCGAATAGTTGCCATGGTACTGGTGATATTTATGCGTCCGCGTTTGTTGGTAGTTTGATGCGTGGTAAGATTCCGTATGAAGCGGCTAAAATTGCAGCAGATTATACGGTGGAATGTATCAAAACAACTCAGCGACTAGACAACCATTGGTATGGAGCTGCTTTTGAACCGGTTCTCGGTAAACTAATTGAAGCGTTGGCATAATTGTTACCTGCATTTGGCAGCGGGAAATATTGTGGAACGATTTTGGGAAATAATTCACTTTTGATCGGCATTGCGTTACAATTACGTCATGCCGATTTTTTGCGATATACCTGATGTTCTGAATAAAGAGTTTGATTTCTACGCGGAAATGCACGTACAGCTTTCGCTTGCATTACAATATCAACAGAAAATTAAGGCTGCCTTGTCACGAATAGTAAACCCGGGCGAAATCCGTTTCTTTAAGAAGAAGGTAAAATACAAAAGAAAAAAAGATTCTGAGCCCCATGTTTATGAATATAATTGTCATCATTTAAGATATTCCGAGACAACCGTAGATCAAGAGGGAAACATCAAAGTCTATCATCGAACTCGATTTATAAAAAAAGGTGAGTACGAAGAGATTTTGCATGATGCGTCACTATGTGAGTATTTGTCACTACAACTCAATATTGTAAATAGCATTATTGATGCTGCAAAGAAGATGCTTCTTGGTTCTTTTTATCATCATCCTGATGACATTCCAGATTTTGAAGAAGAAGCCTGCCGCATAAATATTAATATTGACGAAGTTGCAGAGCATAGGCAGTGGCATTTTTCTAATAGAGTCATACGAGACCCTGCAAAGTATAATTGTATTGACGAAAATAATCTATCATTTATGTCACGAGGTGAGTTGCTTCTTCATAATGCATTTCGCAGCTGCGGTTTATTGCCCAAATATGAAGTTCTCTATCGTGATAATAAATCAGGAAAATGCTATTATCCTGATTTTTCATGCAAGATCAACGGCAAAACCTATTATTTTGAGTACTTCGGTATGATGCGCGATCCTACCTATTTTTCCGATTGTTGTGCAAAAATTAAGTCTTATATACAGCATGGCATCGTGCCGGGTCATAATTTTGTTGCTTTTTTTTCCGGTGAATCCAGCGGAATTCATATGAAACCTGTTTTTGATGTACTTAAATCTCTTGGCTGTGGAAAAAGTTTATTAAGAAAAAAGAGCAAAGACGATATTCCGTCCGGCCTCATAATGCTTGATAACTCATATCATAATTGGCAATTTCCTGCTGATTTGTTATCTATGATCACTATTTATGCAAAAAAATTGGTTCCTAAAGGCCATCGTTTAAAATCTTCTGAAAAAAATAGATAATGCTTTTTTCTGATTTTTTACCTATATTTTTCCATTTTTTGTAAATAATATTGTATTACATGTTCTTTTTATTCCAGTTATAGCCTTTTACAGCTACATTTGTTTGCCAAAGTAATTTAGTTCTATGTCTTTTTTCAACAATGGTATAGTTCATTGAAAAAATTCTGTAATGAACAGCATAACCTGCTGCCCTCCCCTTGTTATTTTTCAATATACCGTTGCTCTGTTGAAAAAATCTGAAAGATGCTCCCGTTATACTTTTCAATACTGCCAGGGCGTATTGAAAAAAATAAACTTACATAGACCCCCATATAATAAAAAAGCAGCTCAGCGAGCTGCTTCATTTTTAAACAAATTTTATAAGCCAAGGTCCTCTTTTGTAGTAGGTTATATAACAAAGAAATTTATCAAAAAGCCTGGTTTCATATAAAATTTAGTGTAAACAATGGGATTTTCCGAAGTAATCGTTGCAATATAATCACGACTGAGCCCAATTGTTACTCCTTCTTTTAAATACTAACTTTGCCTTCATAAACCAGTTGAGCGTTACCTGTCAGAACAACACCATCATCTGAATAATTAACAATAAGATCTCCACCCGGAAGCTTAACTGTAATGTCCACATTCTTCTCACAGAAGCCATTCTCAACAGCTGCAATTGCGGCTGCACACGCGCCTGTACCGCAGGCAAGTGTCTCACCATTACCACGCTCCCAAACACGCATTTTGAGAGTACGACTATTTACAACTCGAACGAACTCAACATTGACCTTCTCAGGGAAAATCGGAGATAATTCAATAGCCGGACCTTCCTTCTCAATGTCAACAGCGTCAACGCGCTCTTTGAAAATAACGCAATGCGGATTACCCAATGATACGCAGTTAATAACATAAGGTGTATCGTTAATTTTCTGCGCATAATTCATAACTCGCTGCATATAGTAATATCCACCGCTACGAGAATCGCGCAGACGAACAGGAATCTTATCCGAAACAAACACTGGCTTACCAAGATCAACGCTTACAGAAGCAACTTTGCCGCTATAAATGTAGAGCTTTAACTTCTTAACACCACTTTTGGTCTCAATAGTAACCTCATCTCTATCAGAAGAAACACAGCCGTAATCATATAAGTACTTACCTACACAACGAATACTGTTACCTGCAATACTTCCTTCACTACCGTCTTTATTGAAAACCCTCATCATGCAATCGGCAACATCTGACTTTTCTATGAGTACAATACCATCACCGCCGATACCGTAGTGCCGGTCACACATTGTAATAGACAATGACTCAGGACAAGTAATATGTCCATCAAAGTTATTAAAGAAAATATAATCGTCGCCAGAGCCTTGCATCTTTACAAAATCAAGAGCCAAACGTTCTGAACGCATGTTGTTAATGTCAATAAGCTCTGTATTAAAAAGACTATATTTAGATGCAATAATATTTGCCAGTGCATTAGCCGTGTCAAGCGATGTAATACATGTAACACCAAGTTGAAGAGCTCTTCTGTACATTCTGATGTAATCAGCAATAGAATCCTTATCGCTCTTACCTGTATATACCAGGAACTCAACCTTACCACTCTCTAACATTTCAATCATGCTGTCATCCTCGTACAGCTTATTAACAACCTCAACATCAATGCCCAGCTCTGAAATAGTCTCGGCTGTGCCTTTTGTTGCAAAAATCTTAAGACCAAGATCATCAAATTTCTTAGCCAGCTTAACAATCTCAAACTTATCCTTATCACAAACTGTGATAAACACACCGGAGCCTCTTTTAATATTCAGCTTAAATGAAGCAGATACAAGTCCTTTGAAAAGGGCTTCGTCCAGAGTCTTACCGATACCAAGCACCTCTCCTGTAGACTTCATTTCAGGGCCCAGAACAGAGTTGACATCAGAAAGTTTCTCAAAGGAAAATACCGGAACCTTAACTGCAACGTAAGGCGGAGTCTTGTGGATACCACTGCCGTATCCCAGACTCTCCAAAGTCTGGCCAAGCATAACCTTGGTAGCAACATCAACCATAGGTACACCCGTAACCTTACTGATATACGGGATTGTACGAGAAGCTCTTGGGTTAACCTCTATAACATAGAGCTCGTTATCACAAATCAGATACTGAATATTAAGAAGTCCTTTTGTTCCCAGAGATTTAGAAATAACAATTGAAGAATTTTCAATTTTCTTCAGCATAATATCGCTGATATTTTGCGGGGGATACATAGCAATCGAGTCTCCGCTGTGTACACCTGTACGCTCAATATGTTCCATAACACCAGGAATAAATACATCTATTCCATCTGAAATAACGTCAACCTCAACCTCTGTACCACTCATATATTTATCAACAAGAACAGGATTCTCAATTTTCTGAGCAAGAATCAAATCCATGTAAAGGGATACATCATCCTCATTGTATGCAATTGTCATATTCTGGCCACCAATAACGTACGAAGGACGCAGGAGCACAGGATATCCAATTGTTGAAGCAGCATCAAAAGCCTCTTGCTTAGTCATAACGCTAATACCAACAGGTCTCTTAATATTATGTTCCTCTAAAAGAGCATCAAATAACTCTCTATCCTCTGCAGTATCAATACCCTTTGCAGAAGTACCAAGAATTGTAATTCCATTACTATCTAAGAATTTAACAAGTTTAATCGCAGTCTGTCCACCAAAGGCAACAACAACACCCACAGGCTTCTCAACACGTAATATACCCATAACATCTTCTGGTGTCAGAGGCTCAAAGTAAAGTCTGTCTGATATATCAAAGTCTGTAGAAACAGTTTCAGGGTTGTTGTTAATAATAATTACTTCGTATCCAAGTTCCTTAAGCATACTAGCACAATGAACAGATGAGTAGTCGAACTCAATTCCTTGTCCTATTCTGATAGGTCCCGATCCAAGAACAACGATTCTCTCTTTGCCTCCCTCAGCAACTCCAGCTTCAGAATGACCGTAAAATGTAGAATAGAAGTAAGGAGTCATCGCTGCAAACTCGCAGGCACACGTATCTACCATCTTGTATGATGGATACAATCTGGGACAGGCAACTGAATCTGTAATAGAATCAACACTCACACCTGATATAGCTTCAATCGCTCTATCTGTATAACCATTTTTCTTAGCCTTGCAGTAAAGGCTATAGTCAAGCCCAGCAGCCATTTGTCTTTCCATTTCACAAAGATTTTTAATCTTATTAATAAAGAACATATCAACCTTTGTGATATTATGTATCTCCTGGCCACTGATGCCAAGCCTCAATGCATGATAAATTTGGAAAATTCGCAAATCTGTGGGTTTCTTCAGCGCCTCCAGAGTCTCTTCATAAGACAACTTAGTAACAGCAGGTAGCGCAAGCGTATCAACGGAAAGCTCCACTCCTCTGATAGCTTTAAGCAAAGCAGACTCAAAGTTATCGCCAATGGCCATAACTTCACCTGTTGCTTTCATCTGAGTACCGAGCACACGTGAAGCATTAACAAACTTATCAAAAGGCCACTTTGGCATCTTAACTACAAGGTAGTCGATAGCAGGTTCGAAGCATGCATATGTCTTACCCGTAACATCATTAATAATCTCATCCAGCGTATATCCCAGCGCAATCTTAGTGGCAACCTTCGCAATCGGATAACCTGTTGCCTTGCTTGCCAGAGCTGATGAACGTGACACACGTGGGTTAACCTCGATAACTGCATACTGCATACTTTTAGGATCCAACGCGAATTGGCAGTTGCAACCACCCTCGATCTTCAGAGCCTCAATAATATTCAAAGCAGCCGTCTTGAGCATATTGTATTCCTTCGGCGACAAAGTAAGAGCCGGAGCAACAACAACACTGTCTCCTGTATGAATACCAACAGGGTCAACATTCTCCATAGAGCAAACAGTAATCGCATTACCCTTAGAGTCACGCATAACCTCAAATTCCACTTCTTTCCAGCCAAAGATGTATTTCTCAACCAGAATCTGTGTTATCGGTGAAAAGTCCAGTCCTGTTTTAGCAACAGTCAGTAATTCCTCAGCGTTATATGCAACACCGCCTCCACCGCCACCTAAAGTAAAAGCAGGACGAATAATAACCGGATATCCGATTTTCTCTGCAATCGCTAGCGCACCATCTACCGTATTTGTGGTATCAGAAGGAATAACAGGCTGATTAATTTCATTCATTGTATCTGTGAAAAGCTGCCTATCTTCCGCCCTGTCAATGGCCTCAGCATTTGTACCGATAAGCCTTACTTTCTCCTGCTCAAGGAAGCCTTCCTTAGCAAGCTTCATCGCAATTGTCAGACCTGTCTGTCCACCAAAGCCTGCCAGTAAGCAGTCAGGGTGTTCTTTTTGAATAATTCTTTTTATTGTATCTACATTAAGAGGTTCCAGGTATATCTCATCTGCCATAAGATTGTCGGTCATAATCGTAGCAGGATTTGAGTTTACAAGAATTGTATTGATACCCTCACTTTTGAGCACGCGGCACGCCTGGGTACCTGCGTAGTCAAACTCAGCAGCCTGTCCGATAACAATCGGGCCTGAACCTATAACTAAAACTTTCTTTATCGATTGATTTCTTGGCATATATACCGACCTTTCTTATTCGCGTTCTGCAAAAATACTATTAATAAACTCATCGTAAACGAAGCTCATATCGTGCGGTCCGTTAGATTCGTCCGGCACAAACTGAATAGAATAATCGCCATTATCATAGGCAATACCCTCACACGTTTTATCGTTTGCGTTGAAATATGTTTGATGTGCTACTTCTTCGTGGATTGATTCAGAAACAACATAGTAGGAGTGATTCTGGCTTGTTATATATGTTCTATCCTGTGTTGCCGGCTGGCTGGCACCTCTGTGTCCATAAAGAAGCTTTTTTACCTCAAAACCGTTAGCCAATGCCAGAATCTGGTGACCTAGGCCTACTGCAAACACGGGCTTGGAACCATAAATCTTCTTAACAACCTCTATCTGAGCTACACAGTCTCTGGGGTCTCCGGGACCGCCTGACAGAACAACAGCATCATAGCCGCCAAATAAAATCTCACAAGCATCAGTATCAGACGGAAGCACTGTCACATCTGCGCCTCTTTGCGCAAAAGCCTTTGCTACTTCCTTATGCTTGCCGTAGTCAATTAACGCAGCCTTGAATTTACGAGGCGCACTCTCACATGCAGGTATTTCGTATCTTTCCTTAACTGTAGTCTTAGCAACTGCATTTGTCACTTTATAGGTTTTAATGAGTAATTCATTTTCAGGACTAAGAACAGGTGAAAAGGATATGCATGCGTTCATCGTACCATTTTCACGAAGAATTCTCGTCACCTCACGAGTATCAATATCGCAGATACCTGTAACACCCGCTTTACATAAAAAGACTTCCAAAGCACCCATGCTCCGGAAGTTTGAAGGGGTATCACAAAGCTCTTTTACAATGTAGCCACTAACATGAACACTATCAGATACAGTATCATCTTCCATAACACCGTAATTGCCTATCATAGGGAAAGTCTGCAGTAACATCTGACCTTCGTAAGCCGGATCGGTGAGAGCTTCCATGTAGCCTACCATAGAAGTGGAAAAAACAAGCTCTGCCACGGTTTCTTTCTCGAAGCCAAACATCTGTCCTTCAAATACACTTCCGTTTTCCAGTATTAAATAAGCCTTGCGCATATATTATTTCTCCTTTTTCATCAATAAAACCATAACTGCCTTTTGTGCATGTAATCTGTTCTCTGCCTCGTCAAAGATCTCAGATGCATGCGCTTCGAAAACATCTGCTGTAATCTCTTCACCCTTGTGAGCCGGCAGACAGTGAAGCACCATTACATCAGGCTTTGCCAGACTGCAGGCATGTCCATCTACACAATAATATTTAAATGCTGCTTTGCGGATTGCTCTCTCATTTTCCTGACCCATAGATGCCCATACGTCAGTATAGATAACATCAGCATCCTTAACTGCCTCATCAACTGATGTAGTACAGAGGAAATCTCCGTTATTCTGTGCCCAGTTCATAATCTCGCAATCAGGCTTATACTCTTCAGGGCAAGCGATTGCAAAGCTCATTCCGGTCTTAATAGCACCAACGATAAGCGAGTTAGCCATATTATTTCCATCGCCCACAAAGGCCATTTTAAGTCCTTTTAGAGTACCTTTGCGCTCGCGTATAGTCATAAGATCTGCTAACACCTGACAAGGATGTGCATAATCAGTAAGACCATTAATGATCGGGATGCTACCATATTCTGCCATCATCTCAACCTCTTCCTGGTCAAAAGTTCTGATCATAATTCCATCCAGATAACGTGACAAAACTCTGATTGTATCTTGTGTATCTTCTCCTCTGCCGATCTGCAGATCATTTGATGACAGGAACAAAGCGCTACCACCGAGGTCGTACATACCAACCTCAAATGATACACGTGTACGTGTAGATGACTTTCTGAAAATCATACCAAGAGTCTTATCTGCAAGATGCTTATGAGGGATTCCGTTTTTCTTTTCGTATTTAAGCTGATCTGCCAAATCAAGAATCTGTACGATTTCTTCTTCTGTCAGGTCTCCTAATTTTAATAAATGATCCATTGCTTATGCCTCCGCTGAAAATTAATTATTAATTGCTGCGGCTATAATCTCCACGGCTTCTTTCAATATATCCATTGGAATATTGAGTGCCGGCAGTAACCTTACTTTATCTTTTGCACTAAGGACAAGCACACCGCTTGCTATACATGCTGAAATGACCTCCTTTGCCGGCTTCTTTGTTTTAATGCCCAGCATGAGGCCTTTTCCGCTAATATTCTCAACGCCGGGCAACTTTCCCAGCTCCTCTATAATATACATATTTTTTGCCTGAACTTCAAGTAAAAGTTTGTTATCAATTCGTGAAATTATGCTATAGGCACCTGCTGCACATACAGGATTTCCTCCGAAAGTAGATCCGTGGGTACCTGCGCTCAAAGTATTCTCAACCTTTGCACCAAGCATAACAGCGCCAATGGGCAGACCGCCACCCAAGCCCTTGGCTGTCGTGACAATATCAGGAAGAATACCATACTGTTCAAAGCAGTAAAGCGTACCTGTCCTACCATTTCCCGTCTGCACTTCGTCTACGATGAAAAGAATATCATTTTCCTTACAGAGTGCATATAATTCCTTAACGTATTCCTGACTCAGCTCCAGCACACCACCTTCGCCCTGCACAAGCTCTACCATAACAGCCGCACAATCCACTTTACCATCTTTGAACATCATAGCCTTGATAGCTGCAATATCATTTGCCGGTGCATATTCAAAACCTTCTGTAAAAGGACCAAAGTTCGTGTGAAAAACATCTTGTCCGGTGGCACTAAGTGTTGTTATTGTACGTCCGTGAAAAGAATTAATAAGTGTAATTATCTTCTGTGAAGGTTTTCCGTTGTCTGAAGCGTATTTACGAGCCGCCTTGATAGCACCTTCATTCGCTTCTGCGCCTGAATTACCGAAGAAAACTTTTTTCATACCAGTCTTTTCACATAACAGTTTTGCAAGCTTTACCTGAGGCTCAGAGTAATAAAGGTTTGACACATGTGCATACTCACCAAGTTGATCGGTTATAGCTTTATTCCATTCATCGTCGCACAGACCGAAAGCATTTGTAGCAATACCGCTGCCCATGTCTATATAGCGTTTTCCTTCCACATCATAAATGATGCTTCCTTTGCCGCTCTTTACAGCGACAGGGAAGCGTCCGTATGTGTTTGCAATGTATTTTTTATCATTTTCAAAAATTGTGTTTTCCATGTTCTTTCCTTTATTTAAACATTGTTCCCATACCTTCATCGGTAAGCATTTCAATAATAATCGAATGAGGTACACGGCCGTCTATTACAAAAACCTTCTTTACTCCGCTGTTTACTGCATCTACGCAACACTGTACCTTAGGAATCATGCCACCGGAGATTATACCTTCATCGTAAAGCTTCTGAGCTTCAGATACATCAATAACTTTAATAATTGATGTAGGATCGTCCTTGTCGCGCAAAATGCCTTCAATATCTGTCATTGATATAAGACATTCTGCTTTGAGCGCGGCAGCGATGCGACTTGCAGCAGTATCAGCATTTATGTTATACACATTTCCCTCTCTGTCACAACCTACTGTTGACACTACAGGAATATAACCTTTATCAAGTACATCTGCAATAACCTGCTCATTAACAGTTGTTATTTCGCCAACAAAGCCCAGCGCCTCATCCTTAACCGTTGCTTCCAGCATATGGCCGTCCATACCGGAAAGACCAATTGCCTTACCCCCGGTGTTCTCAATAAAGTTCACCAGACTTTTATTGATCTTGCCTGCAAGCACCATCTGTACTACCTGAGCAGTCTCACCATCTGTCACGCGCAGGCCATTGTGAAAATGACTCTCAATATGCATTCTGTTAAGTGTCTGTGTTATCTCAGGTCCGCCACCGTGTACAAGTACAACCTTAACACCAATGAGAGACAGTAGCACTACATCGCGCATAACTGCTTGCTTCAGGTCTTCGTTAATCATAGCGTTGCCGCCATACTTGATAACAACTACCTTATCATAATACTGCTTTATATAAGGAAGAGCCCTTACCAGAACTCTTGCCCTTTGTGCATTTGTAATATCACTATAATCCATAAATTACCTCTTCTGCTGTAAAAAACCTCAGGTTCTGTAGTCGCCGTTTATTTTAACATAATCGTAAGTAAGATCACAGCCCCAAGCTGTAGCATTTCCGTTACCTGCATTCATATTAACATCTATGATAATCTCATCTTCAGTAAGTACAGTCTTTGCGATCTCCTCACTAAAGTCTATGCCACTTCCGTTCTTGCATACTCTTACTGCGCCTGCGCACGAACGAAATGCAACATCAATCTTTGTTACATCTGCGTCTGTACCCGCGTAGCCCAAGGCACAAAGAATACGTCCCCAGTTGGCATCAGCGCCAAACATAGCAGCCTTAACCAAACTTGAGCAAATAACAGATTTTGCCAGAATCTTTGCATCCTTAACTGACGCAGCATTTCTCACTTGACATTCCAAAAGTTTGGTAGCTCCCTCACCGTCTTTGGCAATCATCCGGCTGAGATATTTAGTTACTTCTAAAAGTGCCTCTTTGAAAATCTCTAATTCCGGTGTGCCTTCTGTGATAATATCATTTCCTGCCATACCATTTGCCATTATACTGAGCATGTCATTAGTAGATGTATCACCGTCAACACTAACCATGTTAAATGTATCATCAGCATTTTCTTTAAGTACTTTACTCAACACACTGCTGTCTATAGCAACGTCTGAAGTAACAAATACAAGCATCGTTGCCATATTTGGATGAATCATTCCGCTGCCTTTTGCAATACCGCCTATACGGCATACCTTGCCGCCAAGTTCAAACTCAACAGCAACCTCTTTGAGTTTCGTATCCGTAGTCATAATACCATATGCAGCATCCTGGCTGCCTGTATAAGACAAACTCTCTACAAGCTCATCCATGTGCGCTGCAATAGGTTCAATGCTAAGAGGCTGGCCAATAACGCCCGTTGATGCAACAATAAAATCCTGCGCTTTATTGCCTGTAGCCTCTGCTGCAATTTGGCACATTTTCTCGGCAATCTCTATACCGTCACTGTTGCATGTATTGGCGTTGCCACTGTTGCAAATCATACCGATAGCTCTTCCATCAGAAATATTTGCTTTTGTCACCGCGATAGGCGCACCTTTCACAAGATTTGTTGTATAAACAGCGCCTGCGCTTGCAATAGTATCACTAAGAATAAGTGATAAATCTTTCTTATCTTTATTTTTACGTATACCGCAGTGAATACCCGCAGCTTTGAATCCTTTGGGCGCACAAACGCCGCCTTCTACAAACTTCATACTATCTCCAATCCTTCTACTTCGTCTAAACCGCATGAAATGTTCATGCACTGAATTGCTGCTCCCGAGGCACCTTTGCCCAGATTGCAGAAGCGTGAAACGATTACCATTCTATCTTCGTTTCCGCTGACAATTATTTCCATATTATCTTTACCCGAGAGTGTGTTTGCATATAAAAATCCACCTTCTACGCCTTTCTCATCATAAGGCAGTACAGAAATGAGCCTTGCATCTTTATAATAGTCGCTATAAAACTGTCTCAACTCCTGCGGATTCATTTTCTTTTTCATGTGTTTTGTGAAAAGCGGCACAGTAACTGCCATTCCACTATAATAATCGCTAACGATAGGACTGAACACAGGATAATCTTCTAATCCACAAATAGTTTTCATTTCAGGAAGATGCTTGTGTGTCTGGCCCAAACCATACTGAGCAGGAGAATCCATATAAACGGTCTTATTCTCAGTATAATCTTTAATCATATTCTTGCCGCCACCTGAGTAACCTGTAAGAGAATGTGCAGTCACAGGATAGTCAGCTCCAATTATACCTGCAGCCACCAGCGGATATACAACTGAACAAAATCCGCTTGCATGACAACCGGGTACTGCAATACGTTTGCTGTTCTTGATTTTATTACGGTGAAGCGGACTTAACTCTGCAAAGCCGTACGCCCATTCAGGGTTCGTTCTGTGTGCAGTAGAGGTATCAATAATAACAGTGTCAGGATTCTCACAATAAGTGACAGCCTCTCTGGACGCAGCATCCGGGAGGCATAAAAATGTAATATCTGACTTATTAATCATTGCTTTAATTGCTTCCGGACTCTTACGAAGCTCGTCCGGAAGCAATAAAAGGTTTATCTCGCTATTATCTTTTAATCTGTCGGAAATGCGAAGGCCTGTAGTGCCTGCAGATCCGTCAATAAAAACATTTATCATTATTTACCGCTGTTCCTTTTTTGATCTAACATTGCTTTAACTTTGATAGGAAGACCAAAGAGATTAATAAATCCGTCTGCATCAGCCTGATTATAAACCTCATCTTCTGCGAAGGTTGCGATTTCCTCATCGTATAGTGAATAAGGAGATGTAACGCCTGCGTTGATCATATTTCCTTTATAAAGCTTAAGCTTTACTGTACCTGTAACTGTCTGTTGTGTACTATCTACGAAAGCATCAATTGCTTCACGAAGAGGTGTGAACCACTGGCCAAAATATACAAGATCTGCATATTTTGTAGCAATAACATCTTTGTAGTGCATTGTGTCACGGTCAAGGGTGAGTGTCTCAAGTACTCTGTGTGCTCTGTAAAGAATTGTGCCGCCGGGAGTCTCGTATACACCTCTTGACTTCATACCAACGAGACGATTCTCAACAATATCAACAAGACCAATTCCGTTATCTCCGCCAAGTTTATTAAGCTTTTCCAGCATTGCAACAGGATCAAGCTTCTCTCCGTCAATAGCAACAGGAACACCCTTCTCAAAGTCAATAGTTACATATGTTGCCTTATCAGGTGCCTTCATAGGAGACAGACCCATTTCCAGGAATCCTTCCTTGTCATACATAGGTTCATTTGCAGGATCCTCTAAGTCAAGACCTTCATGTGATAAATGCCATAAATTCTTATCCTTTGAATAGTTTGTTTCTCTGTTAATTTTAAGAGGAATGTTATGAGCAATAGCGTAGTCAATCTCTTCATCTCTTGACTTGATATCCCACATTCTCCAAGGAGCGATGATTTCCATCTCGGGCGCGAAAGCTTTGATAGTAAGTTCAAATCTTACCTGGTCATTACCCTTACCTGTACATCCGTGGCAAATTGCATCTGCGCCCTCGGCTTTTGCAATCTCAACAATTCTCTTTGCAATAATCGGACGTGCAAAAGATGTACCGAGGAGGTACTCTCCTTCGTAAACTGCACCGGCTTTTAATGTAGGGTAAATGTAATCTGTAATGAATTCCTCTTTAAGGTCTTCGATGTATAATTTAGATGCGCCTGTTGCGATTGCTTTCTCCTCTAAGCCGTCAAGTTCTGTTCCTTGACCTACGTCTGCAGATACTGCAATGACTTCACAACCCTCATAATTTTCCTTAAGCCACGGAATAATTATAGAAGTATCCAGACCACCTGAGTATGCCAAAACGATTTTTTTGATTTTCTTTGCTGATTTATTCATTTTTCTCGGCTCCATTCGTGAAAATAATGTATATATGCATTGATTATACATTAAATACTGTATAATCGTGTATATTATACAGTATTTTAATGCAATGTCAAGGGGCGAAGGCGGAATTCATAAAAAATATACAGAAAATGCTGAATATTGATAAAAACTAACAATAATAATGTAAAAAACACATTTTGCTTTATCATACAAAGATATTGACATCGCTCAAGCAGCATGTATAACGGTTAGCCCAAAATGATCTCGCTTACCGCTTATCTCCTACCTCTTATCACAATCCTATTCAGCAGCGGCTTCTTAATCTCTACCGCCACAAACGGACAAAGCTCCTGACAGCAGAAGCACCGTATGCAGCCATCCAGATTGACCTTCGCCTTCTTATTCTCATCAAGATGAATAACCTTCGCAGGACACGCACGCACACATTCCCCACAACCCCTACACTTTTTCTTGTGAAAAACAGGTCTTGGCTTTATCAATCTCTGTAGAGTCTTTCCCAGCATTCCATCTATAAGGTGAAGTCTCTTAAGCTCATCGTTATACTTAACCACAAAGTCCGGACACTTAACAACCTCTCCCTGCACCTCAATATTTTCAATATTATCTGACACCAGGCCGCGCTCTACAGCTTGTTTCATAATTGGTGTTCTGTAATATTTGCAATTAATAATATCAAGACCCACCATGTCAACCTCATATGCATCACATCCGGACAAAATGGTGTTCATCTGTATAGGCTCTCCGGCAGTAGGACCATCCTTGTGCATACCCACCACCGCATCAACAATATTAAGAGCCGGCTTTACCGCAGTATGAATATCAATGAGACAATCTGCAAATTCCGAATACTTCGACATATTAAAATGGTACTCCGCCTTTGCCAGGCCAGCAATCGCTCCAAACATATTCTTAACGGCGCCTGTGTACACCATCATTCCGTGTGTCTTAAACTTTGCAAGGTTAATAATACAATCTGCCTGAGCTAACGGCGTCAAAACCTTTATTTTTTTAAGATTCTTTCCCTTGGGATTATCAACCTCAGTCTCAGTCAAGTCATAATTAAGCTCCGCCCCTGCTCTGACAGCCGCATCTTCAATCCCTGATACTCGATACTGTCCCTTGAGCAGCGCTTTTTCATACATGCCGCCTGGACTCTCAGCAATAACAACCTTAGCACCTTGCTGCACACATAAGCTAGCAACAGCATACACTATCGACGGATGTGTGGTAGCCGCTTCCTCAGGGCGTTTCTTACCTATGATATTGGGCTTTATAGCTACCGTAACACCTGGTCTGGCATATTTTTCTATACCGCCATGGGCGGTGAAAATTTCCCGCACCTTTTCAACGATAATTTCTTCATCATATGTATTGCATTGTTGAACTAAAACCATATCAGATTATTTCCTTTATTTTCTCAACAGCCGCGTTCAGCGCTTTACCTCTGTGGCTGATTTTATTCTTAAGTTCTGCGCTCATTTGAGCTACAGTCATGTCATACTCAGGAATATACAAAACGGGATCATAACCAAATCCACCGTCACCGCTGGGCGCGTGATTGATACGCCCCTCCAGATAGCCAAGAGCATCCAGATCATGAACAATACCATCTTTGACAACTTTTGCAGCAATAGCACAAACAAAGCGCGCAGTTCTCTGTTCCTCTGCCACATCACTCATCACTCGAAGCAATTTATTCACATTCGCAATATCATCATGGTGATAACCCTCATCATCTGCATACCTTGCAGAATATACGCCGGGAGCACCGTCTATATAGTCAACACAAAGTCCTGAATCATCTGCAATAATTATACAATTTTCAAATGCTTTACAAGCACCTTCATATAATGCTTCTACCTTAATGCGGGCATTTGCCAAAAATGTTGTACCTGTCTCCTCAGGATCAAAGTCCGGAATAAGACTCTTGGCCGGCACCACCTCAACAGGGCAAATCAGGCTCAATATTTGTTCAAACTCACGTAACTTATTCTTATTACCTGATGCAACAATAACCTTAAGCTTATCCATCTCACTCAAACACCTTTCCTAAAATATCGTTTTCCGGCACAAATCCAAGGGCTCTGCTATCTGTACTATGATTGCGATTGTCACCCATGACAAAGACATGATCCTCAGGAACCACAATTCCTTCATTCAACGAGGTCAACCATTGATTGGAATCAAATGACATTCCAGGCATAGGGTAAGCCGGTGTTTCTGAATTATTAACATAATTTTCCTCAATCAACACATCATTTACATATACGCCTTCGTTGGTGATCCTAATAACATCACCCTCGACAGCAATAACACGTTTAATATAATATTTCTTAGGCGGGGCCACATCAAACAGTGAATAAGTTATTACATTGTATTTGAGAGACTCCTTCACATCTGTGAAAAAGTTTCTATCAATCATACTTGAGTCAAATACCACAATATCACCGTGCTTCGGATTACCGAAGATGTATGGAATACGCGACATATATACTCTCTCGCCACCCTGATAAGTCTGGCGCATCGAGATACCATCAACCTGGCTGATTCTGAATACGTAAGTATTTATTATCAAAGCAATGACAAAAGCAGCCAATATCGTTACTGTCCAACTTACCAACTCGCGCACCACCTTATTCTTGATCAAATATTTCTTTTCCGGCTTTTTCTTCTTATCCTCTGCCTCTGCCTGAGCCAAAGCCATAGCCTCTTTTTTCGCTTTTTTTATTGCTAAGCGCTCTTGATACTCTCCAAAAGATATTATGCATCCGCAATATTTCTGACGGTACATACCTATGTCACGTGCTTGCTGCTGACCTTCCCGGAATCCCGGTCTAAAGTCCTTATAGTAGAATTCAACTCCGTATTTCTCTGCCATTTCATTACAGATCTCAATTATCAGCTCGTGATTCTGATAAGGACTGACAAGCAAGGTTGTAGTAAAGTGAGTAAAGCCGTTTTCCGCCGCATACTTTGCAGTAGCTTCTATTCTACGTCTGTAGCACATCTCACAGCGCAAGGCACCCTCACCTTCAAAATTCTGCCAACTCTCAATATCGTATGCATCACTGATATGAAGAACAATTCCTTTAAAGGCACAAGCCTGACTTGTGCTCTGCTGACGCCTCTCAAACTCCTCGTGTGGATGTATATTAGGATTAAAGAAATAGCCCTGTATATTATACAGACCATCTTCTTGTAACATATCAATTACTTTAAGGCTGCATGGGCCGCAGCAAATATGCAATAACAACTTCATATTATCTTAGCTCCTCTATATCCGTAGGCGTGGCTGATGGCTATAGCAACAGCATCTGCCGCGTCATCCGGTTTAATAATTTTATCTAATTTCAAAATAACCTTTACCATTTGTTGTACTTGATTTTTATCCGCTCTGCCATAACCTGCAACAGATTGCTTGACTTGCAGTGGCGTATATTCATATACCGGTATTTTATTGTGAGTAGCAGCTAATACAGCAACCCCTCTGCCCTGTGCCACCATAATAGCTGTTTTCTGATTGCTGTTAAAGAAAAGTTCCTCAACAGCAAAAGCATCGGGTTTGTACTTTTGCATAAGAGCTGACAGTTCGTTATATATTTTCTCACATCTTGCTGTGAAAAGTTCGTCTGCCTTAGTACTGACACAGCCGGCTTCAAGCAAACGGAGTTTACTTTTATCAGCTTCTATAATCCCGTAACCGGTAAGAGCAAAGCCGGGATCTACTCCGAAAATAATCATTCTTCCCCTCCGGTATATGGTATATTCAAATGTTTATATGCATTAGGCATGGCAATTCTGCCTCTGGGAGTCTTACTGATGAATCCAAGCTGTATCAAGTAGGGCTCGTACACATCTTCTATTGTAGTGGGTTCCTCTCCCGTGGCAGCAGCCAGCGTATCTAAGCCCACAGGGCCACCGCTGAATTTATATATAATACTCTCAAGTACATTTCTGTCTACATGGTCAAGACCAAGCGTATCTACCTCAAGCGCATCAAGTGCCATGTCTGCAATCTCTTTTGTAATAACACCGCTACCTTTTATCTGAGCAAAGTCGCGGACACGTTTTAAAAGTCTATTAGCAATACGAGGAGTGCCTCTTGACCTTTTTGCAATCTCAAAAGCACCTTTCTCTTCTATTTTTATATGTAATATACCTGCTGAGCGTATTACGATCCTGGTAAGTTCCTGGGCATTGTACATCTGCAATCTGCTTATAACACCAAATCTGTCGCGCAGCGGAGCTGTAAGCAAACCAGCCCTTGTTGTAGCACCGACAAGAGTAAACTTAGGTAAATCAATTCTAAGAGATCTGGCAGCAGGGCCCTTGCCCATTACTATATCAAAAGCAAAATCTTCCATTGCCGGGTACAATATTTCCTCAACAGCTCTGTTAAGTCTGTGTATCTCATCTATGAAAAGAACATCATTTTCCTCCAGATTTGTCAAAATTCCTGCAAGATCCGCCGCTTTCTCAATAGCAGGACCTGTAGTGATTCTCAAGTTGACACCCATCTCAGAAGCAATAATACCAGCCAGAGTGGTTTTACCAAGACCGGGAGGGCCATACAGCAACACGTGATCCAAGGGCTCCCCTCTCATTTTTGCAGCTTCGATAAACACAGAGAGGTTCTCCCGCACCTTTTCCTGCCCTATATATTCTGTAAACGTCTTTGGTCTTAGAGATAATTCATCACTATCATCAAGTGTAAAAACATCACTGACTAATCTATCTTCGCTCATTTACCGTTACCACCTTATCAGAACGCACTTTTCAGTGCTTTTTTTACAGTTTCTTCTAGTGTCATGCCATCTTCATACACACGTCTTACAATCTTTGCCGCCTCTGTAGAAGAATATCCCAATACCATAAGAGCTGATATAGCATCACTACTGATATATCCTGTTGCAGTAGCAATCTCGCTATCCTCGCTGGCTAGCACCTTGGCGTCATTGCTCTTCATTTCTTTCGTAACCTTATCCTTAAGTTCTAACACAATGCGTTGTGCCAACTTAGGGCCAACTCCTTTAGTCTGACTGATCTTCTTATAGTCACCTGTGGCAACAGCCAGACTGAATGTAGATGGATCCAATGTAGCTACTATGCTGATACCAACCTTTGGTCCTACGCCACTGACAGATATTACCATCAGATACATTGACAATTCTTCTCTTGTAGAGAAGCCAAATAAGGATATGTCATCTTCTTTGACACTCATGTATGTATACAACATAGCCTGTTTGCCAACATCGCCAAGTTTACCTGCAGTGCTGAGTGAGATGTTGATCTTAAATCCTACTCCACCCACATCAATCACGCAATATTCACTGCTCTTATATTGTAAAATACCTTTTATATATTCAAACATTTTGCCACCTTTTCACCTATATCACAAAGCTTTCATAATAAGCTCAATGTAATTCTTTTCATAAAAATACTTCATTATTGTTGAATCATCTACTGCCTTCAATATTGGCTGTATTTCCTCAGCCTCTCCAAACATATGCAAAGCAACTGCAAACACACTTACAATAAGTGCGCCGCAAACCAAACCAATCAGCAAACCGCCGATAGTATCCAGTTGCTTTATAACAGGTAACCTATGGATCAGCTTGATAATGCCTCTCAAAATCAAAAGCCCAATACAGCAAAGAATGAACAATACAATAAATGCTATCGCAACAGCCTGAAAACGGTCAACTACTCCCATTCCGCTTATGGCAAAGCTAACAGGATATGCAAAGAGTCCGGCTACCACAACACAAATTGTGAGAGAACAAAGAGATAATATCGATAACATCAAACCTCTGCGCATACCGATAATCGCAGCAATCAACGCTATTATAACCACAATAATATCAACCAACATATTACTCCTCCTCATATGACACGCAAGCGATCTTGCTGTCACCTTGTACCAATAATTTTGTATTGCTTATATACGAAATATCCGTTACTTCAAAATCAGACTCATATTTACCAACTAACCTAGCCTTATTATCAAACATATATACAAACCTATCCGTATACAAGCAAATAGTACTGTCATTAGATATTATACCTTGAATGCTTCCATTAATACCAAATTTATATTCCTGCTGTCCATCACTGTTGTAATATATAACCTCAGAAATATTATCTTCTGTGTCATTATTTGCTTTTCTATACACTACAACACAATATTTCTTTCCAAGGGTAGTAATATCCACCAGCTCCTGTGGCTTGCCTTCGCGCGCCCACACAACCTTTTCTATATCATTATCACTGGATGCCGTAATACTTTTCCTAAGTAGCAGGAGCTTATCACTGTTTGCAAGAAATAGACTATTATTTTCTGTGAAAAATGCCTTAACAAACATTTCTCCGTCAAAGATTTGTGTTGCATACTCACTGCCATCTGATGATTTCAGGAAACAAACTGTACCTACAATAGTGCTCACATCAGTATACATACCTGTCACAACTACCTGTTGGCTATTTTGCGCTACACACAGGCTATGATATGACACAAATTTACGAGTATATCTTATCCGTGGCTCCCCCTTACTGATACTATCAACTGGTATTTCAGATACTGCTGACAAAAAGTCTGCAGTGTCATGGATTACATATAAGATTTTTTCGTCACGACTAAGAAACACACCTGTGACTTTGTTATCAAAATTATATTTCCATGCAATGCCATCTGTATCAAAAGCCCAAATCAAATGTCCCCCTATGTCAGTCAGCAAAGCAAAATTATTATAGCTTTGCAATACAGGATTAGCAAAAGAACACTGTGTATTCCATTTCCACACGCCATCAGGGCTATATCCTGTCACGCCATTCTCATCGTAAATAACAATTGTATCTTTGGTCGCCTTGCATATGCTAACAGCACCTACCGGACAAGGTAGTTCTACACCTACAGGCCGAAGCTCCACATTACGTGCAATACCTACACAATCAAGAAAAGCTTCGTATCCCCCTGTCAGCATGCCAATAACTACTATCAGAAAAACCACAGCAGCAATAACAACAGTAAAGAAACGTATCCGTCTCTTCTGTTTATTTGACTTTGCTTTACGTGCATCCTCGCTATTTATGATTTTAGCATTAGTCTTCTTTTCCTCCGCCATGGCCTGTTCCCTTGCGATCAATATTCACTCTTCATTATACTCTTATTTCAACTGTTTAGGCAAGACTCCTACGGGAATTTTCTGAAAAGAGAACGAAAGGTGCAATGATCCCAAACACAGGATAAACAAAGGCAATTATCTTAGTAAATCCAACAAAAGAAAGAGGAATGGCAAGCAAAGCCAGAATCCAACCCATTCTCCGTTCACTTCTGGTATTTTCTTTATATATCATCCCACATGTTCCTGACAATCCGGAAAACATTGTAAGGTTCATTATAACAATCAATGTAATCACATAGAGCACTTTTGCCCACAGGCCCAGGCTACTTACAATCTCAACAGAAGGCATTTTTACCTGCATCAGGTTGCTCTTAGTATATATTATTTGGGATACAAACACACAAACTGCACTTATAAAGAAAATAAGAATACCAAATATACTGCCAAGCACTCTGTTTCGTTTTGTTTCTGTATATTCATTCATCCGCGATAAAATCGCACTACTGCCAAGCACGTTGTATCCGGCATATAGTACTCCCTTGTATATTATCTCAGGTGAAAACCGGTCATCATATGCAACAATCGACTTGCCATCATTTAACATAGCAGCTATTGTCACAAAAATGATAAGAGCAGTTGCAGCCAGCGGTGTTACATATCCAATAATATTCACTAATGTACTGAACCCTCTAACCAATACGACAAATGATAATATCGTAAATATCAAAGATATACTGATTCTGCAATATGTATAAAATATTTTATTTTCATTTGTGCCAAACATATCACAAATTAACGATGAGCATATATCGCTACTTGCTGCCAGTACGGCCACATATTGTATGTAACAAAACACAGCACAAATTATAGATTGTTTCCTGTTCATTGGCTTCATACAGTATGCTCCGCAAACAGCCATCAACACACAAGATAATAACAATCCTACCAATCCAAATATTCCATATTGTGTAAAATAAATCATTATTTCAGCACCGGTAGCAAAGCCAACACCGATAATTGTAGAATAAAAAACAAAAGAGAGGAAAAGAATTTTTTTCACCTGTAAACACCTGAAAAAAAGTTCACTCTCTTTTGTTTATATGTGTTTTATTATTTTTTATGATTAGTCTTGGATACCAAGTAAGGACTTAAGATCCACAATACATCCGTTGAGACCGTAATTTTCCTTGGTGCCTGTTAATTGACGCATATTAGAATATCCGCCTATATATTTGCCATCTACGTATGTGCAGAATGTATAATCATCTCTTTTATAGCCTGTCACATTCACCTTGGTGCCGTCTCTCAATGTATAATCTACCTTGATCACAACCTCATCGGTATGATTGGGTTCGGGCTCAATCTCAGTAATAGAAATGCCGTAAAGAGAAGTTCCTATACATTTAAAATCGTACCTATAATCTCTATTTTCATCAATATATGTGTTAATTCCGTTGAAATATAACAGTTCTGTTTCTTCAGTTATGTCATAAGTAAGTAAATACTCCTGGCCTCCATAATAGAGTTTGAGTTCTGTCAATTCTGTATAATTAATCATATATGCATATCTATCTATTAACACAACTTGAGCTTCATCACTGAATGTGATACTCTCAGCTGATATGGTAAGGACATCATCAATACCCGATATCAGGCAATAGTAATATAATCCGTCAGGCGTCTTATTACCCAGTGTCATTGTGATTTCTTTCTTATTATCTCCTATTGTCAACTGATAGTAAGGAATATCAAGACCGTATTGCGATAAGTCCTCCGGACTTGAAGCAACATGAGAATCGGTCACTAAAGCTGTAGCAGCATTTATCAAAGATTCAATATGTGAATAATCTCCTAATCTTGATATTGGATAGGTTGCATTCCACACTCTCTTTTCACCAGACAGATCAGCCGATGCCTCAAAGAAAGGTTCTCCGGACTTCTGTATTTTTAAATACCGTATCTTACCGGAATCTGTAAACGAGAAAATGGCAGTAGATATTAAATCATGTTTGGTGAAAAACAGGGCGTCAAGATATGTTGAAGTAATTACATATACACGATCCGGATTTTCCGTGTCGCCTGTCACAGCAACATAATAAGAAGAGGCACCCGGTTTGTTCATGCCCACTGATAATGTAACCACACTGTCATCGTCCAATGTATACTTTAACGTTTTCTCATCTGTAACTTTATATAAATCCTTTACCTTGTCAGTAAGTTCACCCTCGTACGCAATAGTGCCCTTGGTATTACGCAATGTAGTAAATAGTGCGGATACATTCGTTTGCACAATAGGAAGTGTGTCTAATGTCTTGCATTCCCATGAGCCATCATATTTCGTACCTATTGTCAATAAATAACCCTCGTTAAGAGCATCTATTTGTTTTATTTTTGATGTTGCAAAGCTTATGATATAGTGATAATCACTATCATCATCTTTTCCGGGATCCTGTGTGTTGTTCCGATCAGATAATAAACTATTGAAAACAAAGAATCCAACCAGCGCTACCACTATGACAATTATTGCAATGATTGTTGTTTTATACTTTTTCATATATACACTCCATTACAGATGTCTACGTATGAGCCATACAATAACACCGACAAGAATAATCAGAATAGGATAAATAATTATAGCAAAAGCAGCGAGACCACGGCTGGTGCTTTGGGTTACAGCAACAATACTACCATCACCTGTCTTAACCTCAATCTCGTCAGCAGCACTTGCATACATATCTTCCATCCAAGATATAGAATAAATAAATGCACCTGCCGTATTTGTATTCTTATACTGCTTTATTACATCATCCTTAAGCAATTCAGAAGAGCCGAATACAACAACCTTGTTGCCTGTATAACTTCTTTGTCCATAAGCGGCTAAGGTCGCTTTACCCGTAATCTTGGTGCCTGTAGAAATATCTGTACATGTAGCATCTTCGCTTCTTGTTGTAATAAGGGCGCCTGTATCGTAATCGCCTACTGAAGCAAGTATCTTGATACTACTGGAATTAAACGCATAAAAGTTATTTTGTGGTGCGAAGTCTGCAAGAGGTCCTTCTTTTTCCTGTACAGATGACGCATAAATATAGTTTTCTTTTCCTGCGGAAGCTAGCTGATTGCCTGTTACATCAGTAACAACATCGCTATTTACTTGAATTCCGTATAATTCAGAAAGAAGTTTATTAAAGTTTGTCAATTTACCACCTGTAAGAATTGGATCAAATGCAAATATCGCATCACCTCCATCTTTACTTGTGAGCCAGTCATACATCATATTGTATAATCTATCCGTAAGATCTCTTTCAGGACTCATAAATACTATAATAGATGCATCCTCAGGAACAGCCTCTACATTATCCAGGTCAACAGTCTTTACATCATAATTGTAATAAGAGAGATTGTCGGTCAAAGATGTAAAGTCGTCAAGATCTTCTTCGCCGTATGATGTCGAAAAATATATAACAGGAATATGTTCTGCTGTTACGTAATAAAGAGAAGATGTTACAACTTTTTCTGTGTCAACTGAAATAATATTATACTGAAAGCTTGTATAATCAAGTTCCATTGAAAACATTTCATTTGCATCAATGCGTTGTACTCGTCCTGTCTCAGTGTTTCTTACAATATAGTCGTTCTCCCCAAACGCAGACGCAAGATTCTCATTAGGAACTTTGTCTGCTATAATACCGGGATTGTCATCAAGAGATACATACGAAATATCAATCATATCTCCGCCATATCTTTCATATTGATCAAGAATACGTATAATTGTTGCCTTCTGACTATCTGCTTCTCCACGAACTCTATCATACAGAGCAATAATCTCTATTTTCTGATCTAAAGATTTTACTTTCTCAATTGATGCCTCTGAAAGAGTATACATTTTATCTTTACTTATATCTATCGACATAGGTAGTTGTTCCAGAACAATGTTTATTACTGCAAACAAAACAACAGCTGCAATTAACATAAACAATGAACCTGATCCAAATCTGAATCTACGTCTTGTTTTTTCAGAGAAAAATGGTTTCTTATTTTGTTGTGTATTTTCAGGCTTAGCCATTATAAGTAACTTCCTTTCTGTAATTCAATAATACAATCAGATCCAACGTTTACGTTCCAGATTTATTATCGTTGCGTATATAAACAACGCAGTAAAGGTAATATAATAAATCAAAGATGCAAAATTAAACGATCCGACTGTAAAATCAGAATATCTTGCCAGCGGAGAGAACCATCTGAGTATTGATCCGACAGTACCACCGATTGTAGCACCAATAGACTGCATAAAATACAGTACTAATAATGATACAACACCGGAAACAGCCGCAGCAGTCTGGCTCTCTGTAAATGACGAAGTAAACAATGCAACAGATAAATATGATGCACCTAATAATATAAATCCAATATAAGCACCGAAATCCTGGCCAGAAGAAGAGGATGTGCCACCTTCTACTATAAACAGCAAAATTATAGGAAAAATAGTTGTTAACAAAACCATTGTCATAAATACTGCAAATGCTGCAAAATATTTACCTATAACAACCTGCGCCATACTAATCGGTGAAGTTCTTAATAAAACTTCTGTGCCATTCTTTTTTTCATCAGCAAGGAGCTTCATTGTAATAATTGGAATAACAAAAGTAAGGAACATTCCCAATGAACTTAATGTAACTGAGAACTGCGGTGCAGCATTTAAAATATTCTGTATCCAAAAATACAAACCTACCAACACCATAAAAAATCCAATAATACAATAAGCTATAGGTGATCTGTAATATGAGCTTATCTCTCGTTTAAAAATAGTTAACATTTTCTGCCGCCTCCTTATTCATTTGATGACACAACGGCGTCTTTATTAACAACGTCGATAAATATTTCTTCCAGTGTTCTTCCTACAGGTCTGAGTTCAAGAATCGGAATAGATGCGCGACTCAACTCATTAAACAGAGGTCTTCTGACATCAAGATTCTTTGTGGACTCTACCAGGAAAATGCAGGCATCCTTGTCCACTCTGACAAAAGAAGCACTTCTGACACCGGTAGTTCCTTCCAGTACCTTTTGAATATTTGATTTATTACCCACAAGACTAATCATAAATTTATTAACAGTACCCTCTGCGGAAGTAAAATCAGAAACAGATCCTGTGGCAGCAATCTTTCCTCTATTAATAATTACAACATTGCTGCATACAGCATTAACTTCTGACAAAATATGTGTACTTAATATAATGGTATGTTCATGCCTTAAGGCACCAATAAGCTTTCTGATTTCTATAATCTGTTTTGGATCCAGACCTACTGTAGGCTCGTCCAGAATAAGTACCTCAGGGTTACCTACTAATGCCTGAGCAAGTCCTACACGTTGTTTATATCCTTTTGATAAGTTCTTAATGAGACGTCCCCTCATGTCTCCAATTTTCACAAGATACATAATATCATCAAGCTGTGCCTTTCTCTTTTTATGTTCAACACCTTTAAGGTCACAGATAAAATTAAGATATTCTTTTATTGTCATATCAAGATACAAAGGTGGTAACTCTGGAAGATATCCTATTTTTTTCTTTGCTTCCTTTGGATTCTCCATAATGTCATATCCATCTATCTTTGCACTACCGGATGTAGGTGATATGTATCCGGTCAAAATGTTCATTGTTGTAGATTTGCCTGCGCCATTTGGTCCTAAGAATCCAAGAATCTCTCCTTTTTTTACATTAAAGGATACATCATCAAGAGCCTTGATAGCACCGTATTGCTTTGTCAGGTTCTTTATCTCAATCATGAAACTATACCTCCGCTTATAATATTGCAACTAAGCATTGTACAATAGATATGTTAATGAAGTATTAATATAAAATAAATTATTTGTTCACACTTTTTGTTTTTATCAACAATAAAAAAGCCGCAATAGTGCGGCTTTCTCATTGTAACATATTTATTACTTATGCAGCAGGGCTCATACCCGGCATAGCTGTCATATCAAATATATCTTCCACAAAATCTGTTGGTTTAATAATTCTGTCTCTGTTTCTCGCATTTTCACCTACATTATCTGTGTTTTCCGGCACATTGTCCGTAGTCTGAGGTGTGGCTGTATTTTGTGGTGCTGCAGTATTATTGTTTGTTGCAGAAGGAGTTACTGTTGGATCAAGAATTTCCTCACTACATTTTTCCATATTACATGCAGTTAATGCAAAAACCAAACTGCTTAAAACTAAACATATTATAAGAGCTTTTATTATTTTCATACTTTTTTCCTCCTAAGCGCATACGCTATTACGTATTTTTCATACGAACATTGCTTATTATGTGAAAAAAAGTTTGAAATATACAAAAAAAAAGAATTGCAACCATTCGGTTGCAATTCTTGATTTATATTGAATTATTTAAAATTATTCAATAATAGTAGTAACGTTACCAGCGCCTACTGTTCTACCACCTTCACGGATAGCGAACTTGAGACCTTTTTCCATAGCGATAGGAGTAATGAGCTTAACTTCCATCTCGATGTGGTCACCAGGCATAACCATTTCTGTTCCCTCAGGAAGAGTGATAACACCTGTAACGTCTGTTGTTCTGAAATAGAACTGAGGTCTGTAGTTGCTGAAGAAAGGCTTATGACGGCCACCTTCTTCTTTTGTTAATACGTAAACCTGACCTTTGAAGTGTGTGTGAGGTTGAATTGTACCGGGCTTAACGAGAACCTGACCTCTCTCAACTTCTGATCTCTGAATACCTCTTAAAAGAACACCTACGTTGTCGCCAGCTTCAGCCTGATCGAGGAGCTTTCTGAACATCTCAACACCTGTAACAACTGTTGAACGGTTCTCATCCTTAAGACCAACGATCTCAGCAGGATCACCAACCTTGATGATACCTCTCTCAAGACGACCTGTAGCAACTGTACCACGACCTGTGATTGTGAATACGTCCTCAACAGGAAGAAGGAAAGGAAGGTCTGTAGGTCTTTGAGGTGTAGGAATATAAGAGTCAACTGCGTCCATGAGCTCGTTGATGCAAGCGTAAGGAGCTGCATTAGTATCTGTATCTTCGCACTCAAGAGCCTTAAGAGCAGAACCTCTGATGATCGGAATATCGTCACCTGGGAAGTCATATGCGCTAAGGAGCTCTCTGATTTCCATCTCAGCGAGATCGAGGAGCTCTTCGTCGCCTTCATCGATCATATCGCACTTGTTCATGAATACTACGATGTAAGGAACGCCTACCTGACGAGCAAGAAGAATGTGCTCTCTTGTCTGAGCCTGCGGGCCATCAGGACCTGAAACGAGAAGGATAGCACCATCCATCTGAGCTGCACCTGTGATCATGTTCTTAACATAGTCAGCATGTCCGGGGCAGTCAACGTGAGCATAGTGTCTGTTTGCTGTCTGATACTCAACGTGTGATGTGTTGATCGTGATACCTCTTGCCTTCTCCTCTGGAGCGTTGTCGATCTGATCATAAGCTCTAACCTCTGCGTTACCTGCTAAACCAAGTACTTTTGTGATTGCAGCTGTAAGAGTTGTCTTACCATGGTCTACGTGACCGATAGTACCAATATTTACATGTGATTTGGTTCTTTCGAACTTAGCTTTTGCCATTTTTCATATCCTCCTTAATTGTATATAAATTTACCGAATGAAAAATATTTTATGAGGTATATAATACCTTTTTTTCACTCGTAAATCAAGTATAACTTGATATATTGATTATTTTACATTTCTACCTGCGAGTACAGCTTCCTGAACACTCTTAGGTACTTCTTCATAGTGGCTGGGTTGCATTACAAATGCACCACGGCCCTGTGTCATTGAACGAAGCATTGTTGTATAACCGAACATTTCAGCCAGCGGGCAAGCACCACCTACAACCTTGCTGCCTGCCAGATCCTCAATACCCTCTACGCGACCACGCTTTGAGCTGATAGATCCGATAATATCACCAAGATATTCTTCAGGAGCATTTACGCTGACAGACATAATAGGTTCGAGAAGTACAGGATCACCTTTACGACAAGCTTCTTTGATAGCCATAGAACCAGCGATCTTGAACGCCATTTCTGATGAGTCAACTTCGTGGAATGAACCGTCTACAAGGGTTACCTTAAGGTCAACTACAGGATATCCACCAAGGACACCGCTCTGGAGAGCTTCCTGAATACCCTGGTCAACAGGTCCGATGTATTCTTTTGGAATAGCACCACCAACAATCTTGTTAACGAACTCATATCCTTTACCTCTTTCCTGAGGTTCAACTTCGATAACACAGTGTCCATACTGACCACGTCCACCGGACTGTCTTACGAACTTACCTTCAACCTTAACAGCTTTACGGATACCTTCCTTATAAGCAACCTGAGGATTACCAACGTTAGCTTCTACTTTGAATTCACGAAGAAGTCTGTCAACGATAATCTCAAGGTGAAGCTCACCCATACCTGAAATGATTGTTTGTCCGGTTTCAGTATCTGTATGAACTTTGAAAGTAGGATCTTCCTCTGCAAGTTTTTGAAGAGCAACGCTCATCTTTTCCTGACCAGCCTTAGTCTTAGGCTCAACTGCTACTGAAATAACAGGATCCGGGAATTCCATTGTCTCAAGCTGTACAGGATGTGTCTCAGCACAAAGAGTATCACCTGTTGTTGTATCTTTGAGACCAACTGCTGCTGCAATATCTCCTGCATATGCACAAGGAATCTCCTCTCTGTGATTAGCATGCATGAGCACGATACGTCCAATTCTTTCCTTCTTACCTTTTGTTGCATTGTATACATAAGAACCTACATTAAGAACACCTGAGTATACTCTGAAGAAGCAAAGTTTACCGATGAATGGGTCTGTTACAATCTTAAATGCAAGAGCTGAAAATGGCTCTGTGTCATCTGCATGTCTTAATTCTTCCTCGCCTGTACGTGTGTTAACACCCTTGATAGCAGGAATATCTGTCGGAGCAGGCATATAGTCAACGATTGCATCGAGGAGCTGTTGAACACCTTTATTTCTGTATGAAGAACCACATGTTATAGGAATAATCTTAACTGCGATTGTTGCACTTCTGATAGCACGCTTAATCTCGTCTACAGTAAGTTCTTCTCCGTCAAGATATTTCATCATGATTTCTTCGTCCTGATCAGCTACAGCTTCAAGAAGTGCCATATGGTACTCTTCTGCCATATCTTTCATGTCAGCAGGGATTTCTGTGATCTCAACTTCACGACCGAGCTCGTCTTTGTAAATGTGAGCATTCATCTCTACCAAGTCAATGATACCTACGAAAGACTCTTCCTTACCAATAGGAAGCTGAATCGGTACTGCGTTAGCACCAAGTCTTGTACGGATCATATCTACAACTCTGTAGAAATCTGCACCTGTGATATCCATTTTATTAACGTGACCCATACGTGGAACGTTATATTTGTCAGCCTGACGCCATACAGTTTCAGACTGTGGCTCTACACCGCCCTTAGCACAGAATAATGTAACACTACCATCAAGTACTCTGAGTGAACGCTCAACCTCAACTGTGAAGTCAACGTGTCCGGGAGTGTCTATAATGTTAATTCTTGTGCCTCTCCACTGAGCTGTTGTAGCAGCAGATGTGATAGTAATACCACGCTCCTGCTCCTGAACCATGTAGTCCATTGTTGCCGCACCTTCGTGTGTCTCACCTAATTTATGAGTACGACCTGTGTAGAACAAAATACGCTCAGTAGTTGTGGTTTTTCCGGCATCAATATGAGCCATGATACCTATATTTCTTGTATTTTCTAAACTAAATTCTCTTGGCATAATTTCTTCCTACGTTCTTTACCATCTGTAATGAGCAAATGCACGGTTAGCTTCAGCCATTCTATGCATTTCTTCTTTTCTCTTAAATGCGCCACCTGTGCTGTTAAGAGCATCAAGCAACTCGCCTGCAAGTCTTGCAGCCATAGTTCTCTCGCTTCTCTTACGTGCAAAAGTAACAAGCCATCTCAAACCGAGAGCCTGTCTTCTCTCAGGTCTAACTTCCATTGGAACCTGATATGTTGAACCACCTACACGTCTTGCCTTAACTTCTAACTGGGGCATAACATTATTAAGAGCTTCCTTAAATACTTCTAAAGGTTCTCTTCCTGTCTTCTCGCGTACAACCTCAAATGCATCATAAACGATTTTTTGAGCAACGCCTTTCTTACCATCGAGCATAACTCCGTTGATAAGCTTTGCAAGTACCTGATCATGATAAATTGGATCCGGGAGAACCTCTCTCTTTGCTATAAATCCTTTTCTGGGCACTTTTCTTCCCTCCTTCTATGATAATTAATCAATGGGTACTCTGCTTTTAACTCAAAGCAGTCCGCGCCGGCACAAATATATATATGCATCCGGCACATCCGGGTTAACCGGCCGGTAATTATTTCTTAGCTTTTGCCTTCTTGGCACCATATTTTGATCTACCCTGACTTCTGTTTGCAACACCTGCAGTATCGAGTGTACCTCTGATAATGTGGTATCTAACACCAGGCAGATCCTTTACTCTACCTCCACGGATCAAAACTACGCTGTGCTCCTGCAAATTGTGTCCGATACCCGGAATGTATGCGAATACTTCCATACCGTTTGTAAGACGCACTCTGGCAATTTTTCTCAACGCAGAATTTGGTTTTTTGGGAGTTGTTGTTCTAACAACTGTACATACACCTCTCTTTTGAGGACCACTCTTATCAATACTCTTCTTATTAAGACTATTGTAGATCTTCTGAAGTGCCGGTGATGTTGACTTCTTCTCAATTGTAGATCTTCCCTGCTTAACCAATTGGTTGAATGTTGGCATTAATGTCACCTCCTGTTTTTAATATCCTTATACATCCAAAGGTTGCACGCCTTACATAGTTATCCTTTGCAAAGCAGTGCAACTTTTTGATTTTACAATATTAACATTTACTTGTCAACACGGATTTTGTGAACAATTATTCTCCATCCTGAACTTCATCGTTGATAGCATCAACAATCTCATCTGCGAGCGCTTCGATATCAGATGCAGGCGCTTCTGCCGCCTCAACATCACTGATTTCCTCTTCCTCTGCTTCACTCATAGCAATTGCTTCATCTATTTCTTCAGTGATAGTATCTACCTTGTGAGGTAGTGGCTCAACCTGAATCTCAATATCCTTATAACGGCTCATACCTGTACCTGCAGGAATAAGTTTACCGATGATTACGTTCTCTTTCAAGCCGAGGAGCGGATCTTTCTTACCCTTGATAGCTGCTTCAGTAAGAACTTTTGTTGTTTCCTGGAATGATGCAGCAGATAAGAATGATTCTGTAGCAAGAGATGCTTTTGTGATACCCAGAAGAGCGCGTTTACCTTCAGCCGGTTTCTTTCCTTCTGCAATAGCTGCTTCGTTAGCACGCTTGAACTCAAAAATGTCTACCATTGAGCCAGGTAAGAGTGTTGTGTCTCCGGATTCCTCAATCTTAACTTTTCTAAGCATCTGGCTTACGATTACTTCGATATGTCTATCGTTAATCTTAACACCCTGCATGTTATAAACCTTCTGAACTTCCTCAATGATGTATTTCTCAACACCCTCTTCTCCCTTAACACGGAGAATATCGTGAGGATTAATGGAACCACCAACTAACAAGTCACCAGCCTTAACTTCGTCACCTTCATTAACTTTAAGAGTAATACCCAAAGCAAATGAATATGACTTTGTTGTGCCGTCTTCACTTGTAATTGTAACTTCTCTCTTCTTGCCTGTTTCAGAGATTGAAATAACACCGTCAATATCAGCAATTGTAGCATTTCCCTTAGGCTTTCTGGCTTCGAAAAGTTCCTCTACTCTAGGAAGACCTTGTGTGATATCGTCTGCTGTAGCAACACCACCGGTATGGAATGTTCTCATGGTCAGCTGTGTACCGGGCTCACCGATTGACTGAGCAGCGATAATACCAACTGCATCACCTACATTACATTCCTCATTAGTGGCAAGGTTAGAACCATAACATTTAGCACATACACCATGTTCGCAGTTACATGTAAGAACTGAACGAATCTTGACTGTATTGATGCCTGTTGCTTCAATTTTATCAGCAAGCTCTTCATTAATAAGTGTGTCTTTATCAGCAAGTATTTCACCTGTTGCAGGATCTGTAATTACTTCAGCCGGATATCTACCTACAATACGCGCACTAAGCGGAACAATTGGGCCCTGGTCTTTTGCGTCAGCATTTTCAATAGCAGATACTTCGATATATTCTTCTGTGCCACAGTCTCTTTGACGAATGATAACCTGTTGGCTGACGTCTACAAGACGACGTGTGAGGTATCCCGAGTCAGCAGTTCTAAGAGCTGTATCGGACAGAGTCTTTCTTGTACCGTGGCTTGAGATGAAGAATTCAAGTACGTCAAGACCTTCACGGAAGTTTGCTTTAATCGGAATTTCGATTGATTTACCTGATGTATCTGTCATAAGACCACGCATACCGGCAAGCTGCTTAATCTGGTTGATGTTACCTCTGGCTCCTGAATCACTCATCATGTTAATCGGGTTGAATTCACCCATGTTCTTCTTGAGGATGGTTGTGAGCTTATCAATTGTAACGGTCCAAGCCTGAATTACGTTATTGTAACGTTCTTCTTCCGTGATAAGACCTCTGCGATACTGTTTTACAATCTTATCAACTAATTTATCTGTTTCTTCAATGAGTTGCTGTTTCTCAGGCGGTACGATAATATCCTCTACACCTACTGTGATAGCTCCTTTTGTTGAGAACTTGTAACCAAGAGCTTTGATTTTATCAAGAACCACTGCTGTATCTGTAAGACCATGTGTCTTGATACATTTATCAATAATCTCTCCTAATGTTCCTTTCTTAACGAGTTTGTCTATCTCGAGATCAAGAACATGATCAGGATCAGTTCTATCAACAAATCCTAAGTCCTGAGGAATCGCCTCGTTGAAAATAAGTTTACCGATTGTAGTTTTGATTCTACGAGTAATCTTTTCACCGTTAAATTCACCGAAACGTCTTACGATAATTGCAGTGTGCAGCTTAATGATTCCTAAATCATAAGCCATCTTTGCTTCATCAAAAGATCCAAATACAGGAGCATTTTCATAATCTTTTTCCTTAGAGAGTGTCAGATAATAGCTACCTAATACCATGTCCTGAGTAGGTACAGTAATCGGTTTACCATCCTTAGGAGCAAGCAGGTTGTTAGCGGAGAGCATAAGAACTCTTGCCTCAGCCTGAGCCTCTACTGAAAGCGGTACGTGTACAGCCATCTGGTCACCGTCAAAGTCTGCGTTATAAGCAGTACATACAAGAGGATGGAGTTTGAGCGCTCTGCCTTCTACAAGAACAGGCTCAAATGCCTGAATACCAAGTCTGTGGAGCGTAGGAGCACGGTTAAGGAGTACCGGGTGCTCTTTGATAATATCTTCCAGAATATCCCAAACCTCAGTACGTACACGTTCTACCATCTTGCGGGCACTCTTAATATTAGGAGCCTTTCCATCGTTAACAAGCTTTCTCATTACGAAAGGTTTGAAAAGTTCAAGAGCCATTTCTTTAGGAAGACCACATTGATATATCTTGAGTTCCGGTCCTACTACGATAACGCTTCGGCCTGAATAGTCAACACGCTTACCAAGAAGGTTCTGACGGAAACGACCTTGTTTACCTCTGAGCATATCAGAAAGTGATTTGAGAGGTCTTGTGTTAGGACCTGTAACAGGCCTGCCTCTACGACCATTATCTAAAAGGGCATCAACTGCCTCTTGAAGCATTCTCTTTTCGTTTCTAACGATAATATCAGGAGCACGAAGTTCTTGAAGTCTCTTTAATCTGTTGTTACGGTTGATAACACGTCTGTAAAGGTCATTAAGATCTGATGTTGCAAATCTGCCACCATCAAGCTGTACCATAGGACGGAGATCCGGCGGAATAACCGGGATTGCCTTGAGTATCATCCATTCAGGTTTATTGTTTGACTGTCTGAATGACTCTACAACTTCAAGACGTTTTACCAAACGCATTTTCTTCTGGCTGATTGTCTGACCACCCTTTTCTTTCTCTGTTTCAGAAAGGTGATTAATCTCTGTACGAAGTTCTGTAGACAAAGCTTCTAAGTCAATCTCCTCTAAGAGCTGCTGGATAGCTTCAGCACCCATACGAGCAGTAAATGCCTGGGCACCGTACATCTGAAGGGCTTCTCTATATTCTCTTTCAGATAGAATCTGTTTGTACTGGAGCGTAGTATCACCTGCATCTAATACAACATAGGCTGCAAAATAAAGTACTTTCTCCAATGAACGAGGAGCCATATCGAGGATAAGCCCCATTCTACTCGGGATGCCACGGAAGAACCAGATATGTGACACAGGAGCAGCAAGTTCAATATGTCCCATACGTGTACGTCTTACCTTTGAACTTGTAACCTCAACACCACACTTATCACAAACAATACCTCTGTATCTGTTTTTCTTATATTTACCACAATGACACTCACCATCTTTGCTTGGTCCAAAGATTTTCTCACAGAACAAACCATCTTTTTCCGGTTTGAGAGTTCTGTAGTTGATAGTCTCCGGCTTTTTAACTTCGCCGTGTGACCATTTCATAATTGTCTCAGCAGAGGCAAGCCCAATCTGTATTGAATCAAAATTGTTAAAATCTATCATGTGCAATCCTCCCTATTATTCATCGTCTGAAACATCGTATTCTGATGCGTCATCCGCCATTGTTTCACCAGTGAAATCAATCATTCCTGAATCAAAATCGGAAATAGCATCTACCTGCTGGAGCTCATCATCATGAAGAATATCATCGCTGTCTTCTGTGTCATTCGCCATAACGATCTCGCCGTTCTCGCCCATAAATGAGGAGAAATCAGGATTAAATACATCCTTCTTAACTCTGTATTTATCAGGGTTCTTAATATAATCTTCTTCAGCTTCTTTGAGCGGAATCTCACTTCCGTCTGTAGTAAACACCTTAACATCGAGAGCCAAGCTCTGGAGCTCCTTAACCAATACCTTAAATGACTCAGGTATACCAGGCTCAGGCACATTCTCGCCTTTTACGATTGCTTCGTATGTCTTTACACGACCGATTGTATCGTCTGACTTGATTGTAAGGATTTCCTGCAGTGTATAAGCAGCACCATAAGCTTCCAATGCCCAAACCTCCATCTCTCCGAAACGCTGGCCACCGAACTGAGCTTTACCACCCAGAGGCTGCTGTGTAACGAGTGAGTAAGGACCTGTAGAACGTGCGTGGATCTTGTCGTCTACTAAGTGGAACAGTTTGAGGTAATACATATAACCAACTGTTACCGGGTTATCGAATGGTTCACCTGTTCTGCCATCATAAAGAATTGACTTACCGTCAGCTTCCTTACCTGCTAATTTCAGAGTCTCAATAATATCATTCTCTGAAGCACCATCAAATACAGGTGTCGCAATCTTCCAGCCAAGAGCCTTTGCCGCATAACCTAAGTGTACTTCAAGAACCTGTCCGATGTTCATTCGTGAAGGAACGCCCAGAGGATTCAAAACGATCTCAAGTGGTGTACCATCAGGAAGGAATGGCATATCTTCTTCAGGTAAGATACGTGAAATAACACCTTTGTTTCCGTGACGTCCTGCCATTTTATCACCAACAGAAAGTTTACGTTTCTGCGCGATATAAACTCTAACCATCTTATTAACACCAGGTGACAGTTCGTCATCATTTTCACGTGTAAATTCCTTAACATCTACAACGATACCTGATTCACCATGAGGAACTCTGAGAGATGTATCTCTTACATCTCTTGACTTCTCACCGAAGATAGCACGCAGGAGTCTCTCTTCTGCTGTGAGCTCTGTCTCTCCCTTAGGTGTTACTTTACCAACGAGAATATCGCCGGCATGAACCTCAGAACCAATTGTAACAATACCCTGAGCATCTAACATCTTAAGAGCATCGTCACCTACGTGAGGAATCTCAGCTGTGATCTCCTCAGGTCCGAGTTTTGTATCTCTCGCTTCACACTCATATTCTTCGATATGAATTGAAGTATATATATCTTCTTTTACTAACTTCTCGCTGATAAGAACAGCGTCCTCGTAGTTGTAACCTTCCCATGTCATGAAGCCGATGAGTACATTACGGCCAAGAGCAATCTCACCCTTGTCAGTAGAAGGACCATCTGCAATTACATCGCCTGCCTCAACACGCTGGTTAAACTTAACAACAGGCTTCTGGTTGATACATGTTCCCTGGTTAGAACGGAGGAACTTAAGGAGGTTATATCTATCAATAGTACCATCATCACGTTTGATTGTAATATATCTACCTGTAACTTCCTGTACTGTACCGCTGTGCTTTGCCAGAACAACTGCTCCGGAATCTCTTGCTGCCTTGTACTCAATACCTGTAGCAACGATAGGAGATTCTGCACGCAGAAGTGGAACTGCCTGTCTCTGCATGTTTGATCCCATCAGTGCACGGCTGGCGTCATCGTTCTCAAGGAATGGAATCATAGCCGCTGCAACAGATACTACCTGCTTCGGTGAAACGTCCATGTAGTGAACACGATCACTCTCGATCTCAAGGAATTCATCTTTATATCGGCAAACAACCTTCTTGTTAATAAAATGTCCTTCTTCATCAAGAGGCTCGTTGGCCTGCGCTACGATATATTTATCCTCTTCATCTGCCATGAGGTAATCTATCTGATTTGTTACTGTATTTGTCTCAGGGTCATATTTTCTATAAGGAGCTTCGATGAATCCATACTCGTTAATTCTCGCGTATGTACTCAGCGAGCCGATAAGACCGATGTTAGGACCTTCAGGCGTTTCGATAGGACACATTCTTCCGTAATGTGTATAGTGAACGTCTCGAACATCAAATGTAGCTCTGTCACGGTTAAGACCGCCAGGACCCAACGCACTAAGACGTCTCTTATTAGCAAGCTCTGCCAATGGGTTAGTCTGATCCATGAACTGTGACAGCTGTGAAGATCCGAAGAACTCCTTAATTGCAGCTGTAACAGGTCGTGTATTGATCAGTGCCTGAGGTGTGATAACATCTCTTTCCTGCATTGACATACGTTCTTTGACAATTCTTTCCATTCTGGACAAACCAATACGGAACTGATTCTGAAGGAGCTCGCCTACAGAGCGGATACGTCTGTTGCCTAAATGGTCGATATCATCAATAGAACCAAGGTCATATGCAAGGTTAAATATATATGAAAAAGAAGCTGTAACGTCGTCCATAGTAAGATACTTAGGCTGGAGTCTGTTATAGTTTTCTTTGATTTCTTTCTTGAGAAGCTCATCATCACCATTTGCTTTCTCAATTAATTCTGCAAGAACAGGATAGTATACCTGGCTTGTGATGCCAAGATCATCAATATCAAAGTCTACAAAATTTGTAATATCAACAATGTTGTTACCAATAATCTTAACAGGTCTGTAAATAGTATTAATAATTACTGTATTAACACCGCAAGCCTGAATCTGTGTTGCCTGCTCCTCAGAAATAATAGAGCCTGCCTCAACAAGAATCTCACCGGACTGAGGATCGATAATATCCTGAGCTGCTTCCTTGCCTGCAATACGAGTTGCCAGAGAAAGCTTCTTATTAAACTTATAACGGCCAACCTTTGCAAGGTCATATCTCTTAGGATCAAAGAACATACCGTACAGAAGTGAACGGGCATTCTCAACGATAGCAGGATCGCCGGGGCGGAGCTTCTTGTAGATCTCAAGAAGAGCGCTTGTCTCATCTGTAGTAGTATCTTTCTGCAGTGTATTCATGATTCTGTCATCAAGAAGAATAAGCTCATCTTGAAGTTCTGCATACTTAGGAGCAAGCTCGTCACGTCTTACGCAGAATGTATTAATAATATCATCATTATCGCTAAGACCAAAAGCACGCATAAGCATAGTAGCGGGCATCTTACGGTTACGGTCAACTCTTACGTTGATAACGTCACTGTAATCAATCTCGCACTCAAGCCATGCTCCTCTGTTAGGTATAAGAGTAGAAGAAGTGATATTCTTACCCTTAGCCTTGTCATAAACTCTCTCAAAATATGCACCGGGTGAACGAACCAGCTGGCTTACGATAACACGCTCAGCACCGTTCATTATGAATGTACCGTTATCTGTCATCAGCGGGAATTCGCCAAAATAAATAACATCCTCCTTCATCAAGCCGGACTCTTTATCAATAACGCGTACCTTAACCTTAAGCGGTGAGGCATACGTTGCGTCTCTTTCTTTACATTCTTCGATGGAATAGTTGGTCTTGTCCTCAAGATAATAATCCACGAACTCCAACATGAGATTGCCCGAATAGTCAGTTATAGGAGAAACATCTCTGAATACTTCCTTAAGACCGTTTTCCAAGAAGTTCTGATATGAACTCTTCTGAACAGCAATAAGATTAGGCATCTCAAGGATTTCCTGAATCCTGGAATAGCTCATTCTCTCGCTCTGACCGTACTTTACCGAATGCACCATACTGATAATCACCTCATAATTTGATATCTAAAGCAGTATGCACAATATTATCCCCTTCCCCCGTGAAAACTCACAGGGCCGTGATAGTATTGCGCCTTACTTTTTTTTGTGTTATAATCTGTACATAAAGAAAAGTCATCGTAAATCGTTACTAAATTTGCTCTAAAATTTTCTTTTATAGGACGAAGGTCCTATGTTGCGCAGATTACAACGCAGTATGTTATTGTATCACCTTAGAGTCAAGATGTCAACAAATATTTATTGTATATTTTCTTGATTTTTTCTAATATTATTAGTAAATTATAAAACATTTTTCACAAAAGATTGTTATTGAGCTTAATCATCGCCCTGCACATCATTTCACCGGTCAGCTTGAGATTGTCTACCGATATAAATTCATTCTCTGCATGCATATGGTTATCTTCACCGGGCATCTCGGGACCAAAGGCAACTGCGCCGGGGATGCCGTGCGCATACGTGCCACCACCAACTGCCAGAGCCTGGCCTTTGTTGCCTGTAACCTTTTCGTATACAGAGAGAAGCGTCCTGACTAGTTTGCTATCTGCATCTGTATGATGAGGCTTGCTGCTACTGTAATCTATCATATCGAAACCATTTTGTGAAAAGCTCTGACGTAGAATACTTTCAAGTTTGGTATCCGGCATGCACACAGGATATCTTATATCAAACATTCCTTTGAAATTCTCACCATCGTATTCAAAAATATCAAATGCATATGTGAGTTTACCTGATATATCATCCTGGCAATTAATGCCAAGCGCATTACCGTAAATATCACCATGAGGGCTGACATTTGTAACACATGACCAAGCTGGATCAAGTAGTGCCAGGAATTGGAAGAGGGCTGTTATAGCATTCTCTCCTCCTTCCGGAAGTGATGCATGAGCACCTGCTCCATAAACGCACACATCTGTTTCATTACCATTTTCTGTAAATTCAAAGCGCACATTTGCTGTACATTGGGTAGCTACTTTATTTAATGCAGCAGCGGTATATCCTCGTATAGTTGCATAGGCTCTGTCCGGTACAGCGTTAATAACAGTACCACCATTGGCCCTAACTACAGAAGAAGATACAATCTTTCGAACAAAAGAACCGGTACTTCTGCCTTTTTCTGTATTGATAACAGGATAATTAGCATCTGGAGTGAAAACGTATTTGGCGAGATTTCTTCTTTGTCTATAATATGCAAGATCAGAAGAGCCTCTCTCTTCATCACTGCCTACCAGCAAACGAACTTTCAAATTAAAATCCGGTACGTTCTCTTTAATATACTTCATAGCGTACAGAGCAGCAATGATAGGTCCTTTGTTATCTATAGTGCCACGTCCGTAGATTTTATCTCCGTCCAAAGTGGCACGAAAAGGTTCATATGTCCAACCATTTCCTGCCGGTACTACATCTGCATGAGCAAGAATAACAAGATCAGGTTCTCCATCACTGAATAAGTCTATTTCTGTCATCCTATTATGGAAAATATTAGTATTGAATCCATTTTCACAGGCAAGCAAACTAACCTCTCTAAGCGCCTTCAAAGCTTCTTCCCCGTATGGTGCTTCGCAAAGCCTGCCATCTATCTGAATATTCTTCGCATCAGTACCTACACTTGCAACTGAAACAAGTCTATCTAAATCATGTATCATACTATCCAGATTATCGTTGAAAAACTTCTTAATTTTCATTTTTTACTCCTTTATTTACAGTATTAATTCTAATATAAATGCAGCAAGACAAGTGCCTGCGGCAACAGTGAGAAGACTACGTTCGAAGAATGCAAGGATAAATCCTACTACCAAGCCGGCTATTGCAGATGGCATTGATGAGGTAGAATACAGCATTGCAGGAATTGTCATGCTTGCCAGTACTGCATATGGAATGTAGTAGAAAAACGAACGCAGGAATCGGTTAGTGATTTTCTTCCGTATAAGTACAAGAGGAAGCATGCGTACTAAGTACGTTACACCGGCCATTATTGCAAGGCAAATCAGAAAATACTTCACATTAATCATCATTTGCCTCCTTTATCGGGCAGAGCCATGCAAATAAAGCAGCTGCTGCAACGGAGCAAAGAATAACTGCAAATCCGTCTGATATTATATTGGACAGCGGTGTGTATTTTATAATGCAGCTAAGAGTGCACGCAGTAAGCACAACACCAAGAACAGCTTTGTTTTTCTTTGCAGGCGGTACGATTATAGCTATAAACATGCCGTAAATAGCAAGTCCAAGGCATGAGACAATAGAAGCCGGTAATATATTACCCATCAACGCACCCAGCAATGTACCTGTAGACCAGCCAATATATGGTAGTATGGCAAGAGATTTCATATATGTACGACTTACATGATCGTAGCTAGAAGCAGCCGCAAAGATTTCGTCAGTAATAAAGATAGAAATGAAAAATCTGTCTTTTGTTGTGACTGATGAATCCATTTTCTGGGAAAGAGTGATAGACATAAGTGAATATCTTAAATTAATGACAAGTTGCGATAAACCAATCTCTATAAAGCTTGACACAGCAGCCATAAGCGTTACGCCAGCCAGCTGACCTGCCGAGGTGAGATTTGTCATAGAAATTATCAAGGCCTGCCAGATAGCAAAACCTTGTTCTATAGCAAAGATACCGAAAGCAAAAGACACCGATAAGTAACCAAGTCCTATCGGCAGTCCATCATGTAGCCCTTTTTTGACATCTTTTTTATTCACTATCTATAACTCTTCGAAAATAATTTAAGCCACATCCAAGTAGCTCTTTGAGATTAAAGCACAAAGGAAGTAAGGTGTCAATGATTTGCTATTGATAATAAATTAGTTTCTGCCAAATTATGTAAATATTCTCTTTAAAAATATATTTAATTTTATTACAAAAGAATATTGACAGTATAAAATTCGGTTGTATACTCAAGTTTGTGGAAATCAACCAATGCAGCCCGTATATAGAAAAATTGTTTTTCTGTTTACTATAATAGGTTGACGGTAAAAGACGGTGGCCCGATATGACTCGCCTTACGGCGTGGAAAGGAGGGCAGTGTAATAGCGCCCAAGGCGAGAATATCTCGCATGAAGGGAGGCGATTACAGAATGTTTTTTTCTATATTATCTGCATTGTGTAATATTTTGAGTTTCTTTATTAGAGTTGCTGAATTTATTTTACATATAAAAGATAAGCGAAAAAAATGACCCGTCTGCACGCACCAGATGGGTCATTTGTGAGGTAATACTCACAATATAAAACATCACTGTGGGCAACCGTCTTGGTTTCCACATTTTTATTATATGCCAATATGGGCTGTTGTCAATACAGAATTTTCATGCGATTTTTATAAGTACTACAATATTCATGAGCCTAGTAAGACATATTTCTTTTTCTACGCAAACCAGTGGCGGTTTGCACTAGTCAATAAAAATGTAACATATGTTTGACAAACCTACATATATATAAAAAAATATATTTAACTTTATTGTAAAAGAATATTGACAGTATAAAATTCGGTTGTATACTCGAGTTTGTGGAAATCAACCAATGCAGCCTGTATATAGAAAAGCCTCTTTTCTGTTTACTATAATAGGTTGACGGTAAAGACGGTGGCCCAAATTTTACTTGCCTTACGGCGTGGAAAGGAGGGCAGTGTAATAGCGCCCAAGGCGAGAATATCTCGCATGAAGGGAGGCGATTACAGAATGTTTTTTTCTATATTATCTGCATTGTGTAATATTTTGAGTTTCTTCATTAGAGTTGCTGAATTTATTTTACATATAAAAGATAAGCGAAAAAAATGACCCGTCTGCACCACCAGATGGGTCATTTGTGAGTTGATACTCACAATTTAATTTCCTACTGTGGGCAACCGTCTTGGTTTCCACACTTTTATTATATGCAATACTAAGCTACTGTCAATACACAAATTCGAAACTTTTTAGCTACCCCTAACCTAAACAAATAGTGTATAATACTACCGACAAACGGAGGTATTTATGAGTTACAATTATAAAGATATAAAACTTGTTTTAGCATCAGCCTCTCCGCGAAGAAGAGAGCTTATACAGCTGCTCGGACTCCCCTTTGAGTGTACAGTCTCTGAGGCTGACGAGTCTACCTGCATGAAGGTACCTGATGAAGTAGTAAAAGAAATATCACGAAAGAAAGCTTTGTGGGCATATGAACACAGAGGACTCGGCACCAATGAAGTTCTTATCGGTGCAGATACAGTAGTAGCTTTTGAAAATAATATATTAGGAAAACCAGCCTCCGAAAATGATGCTCGCACTATGCTCCGGATGCTACAGGGAAACGTACACAGCGTTTTCACAGGAGTTACATTAATCTGGAGGCCGGATAACGCTACAGGTCCAAACATTATTAGCTTCGCCCAGCAAACAGACGTAACTTTTTCAAAAGTAAGCGATAACGAGATCGAGGAATATTTACAAACATTAGACTACAGGGACAAGGCTGGCAGTTACGGCATCCAAGGACCTTTCGGCAGGCATGTACAGCAAATACACGGCGATTACAACAACGTGGTGGGATTCCCTGTAAATGCTGTTTACGAAGCGTTGAAAAAATATTGTTGTGACTAAAATTATTACTCAATAACTGTTAACGGCCCAATTATACCCATTGGCGACATAAGAAGATTTACTGAAAATCTATCTCTATACGCATACCCTTGATTAACAGCAACTTCTATGACAACTTTATGTCTTACATCTTGCCTCAATCCACTAATTGCAAATTCATGTGGCGTGTTGATTTCTATTCCCATGTCTATACCGTCAATCCATAATCTGGAAACCTCTCCGGCAGCGCCTAGCCGTAGCGCTTTTATATCCTTCTTGTAATCAAATTCATAGCGAATCACTCCACCAAAGCGAGGAAATGCTCGTGCATAATTTTTAAACTCATTACTTGATTGAAGCTCCTCTTCATAGATTGTAGAGCCACCCTCTATCAGCATTACTTTGACAGGACCGGACACAAAGTGCTTCCACTCTCTTACTTCCTCCTGTGGCAGAGTATCGCCATATTCCTTGACACACCAAAGGATACCACATCCCGGCTGCAACATAAGCGGATATCTTCCTTGGCTTGCGTAAACGCCATAAGTTTTATTCTTCCAACCATCATACGCAATTACTGTAGGATTACCTTCAAAGCAGACTTGTGTATCTACCGTCAGTGAAGTTTCCGGATTGAAAAAGAAATATGCGTATTCAGTATCATTTTTTAATCGAAGCACACGAAGATGGGGTGTATCTGTGCTGAGAGTTATCATTTGAAGGCCACGGCTCGTCATGAGTCCGGCTAAATTTTGAATAGAAATAACCTCTCCTTGTAGATTCTCTGTAGTACCATACTCTGTTTTTGCCGGCTTGCTTCCTATATACATAATTTTCACGCCTTTATCATGTAAGTTATTAAGTTGCCTGCAAAGTGCTTCCGGAAGAATTCTTCCATAAGGAACTAATAATACTTTATAAGAACACTGGTGTATTTTCATTTCACCATTAAATTCGGTTGCTTCCATCAAGTAATCCATAGGTACAAAATCAAAATCTATATGTGCTCTACCTAAGGTCGATGCAATAGCGGGAAGTTCTATATATTCACCACCGCACCATTCACTTTCTGCATTATAGTAAACAGCTACTTCTGCACAATATGTCCCGGAACGTAAAATATTACACATTCGCCCGGTGTAATCCATAAGCTTCTTAAAACCGGGATATTGAGGATTCAATCCTCCATTATAGAAATGAGGAGGGCAATCCGGATCCTCCGTCTTAGCAGAAAAAGCATGCGGTACAAAATGGTTAACGCCACCCACTAACATCATATCCGTGAAATACCTCATCGTCGGCAGACCTTCCGCCCAACCAAAGGCGCCGTAAAGTTCGCACATAACTCTTCCTTGTTTTTTAGGATCAAGATGTGCAGCAGACGTGGCTAAGTGATTTATTGTATAATGGTAAAAATCCGGTTCTGCTCTACCGGCAGAGCTACCGGATGTGTGCCTCATATTTGTAATGCCCGGACTTAATTGATTAAGCACAATATCCATACCTGCCATATCCTGCCCTTCCATCGCACGGAAGAAGTGTCCGCTACCATATCCAAGGCGTGTATGTGCACCTGCGTCTTCAATCACATGACCTATATACATTACATCGTGCGATCGGCACCAATCGCCTAACATACGACTGAAATTATCACGATACAATTTGGTAATTTCATCCATATATTGAAAACGTATAGAAGCTGTTTTATCTGTAATATTAAACCATAATGCCGGCAATCGAAGTTCCGCTTCAGTCTCATCTATGTTTAGCTTATCCGCAAGAATGGAAATCATATCTTGCCGCCATGGAAGAATCAGCGCAGGTGTTCCCAAAGAATCCTTAAAAGAGCCAATATTATTGGCAAAACATGGTTCGTCAGAAAAGAACCCTCTGAAAGTGTTTCCAAAATATTGTTGATAGCGGATATAATGGGGCTCATAGATTTCTGTTAACATAACCTTGCAAGACTCTGCGTCACACATATCAATATAATGCTTAAAATGTGCCGGGCCTCGATTTGTACGAATTGTGAAAAACACACGCCACACACCCTTGGGAACATTCCAATAAATAAGACCGTTTTGTATATTATCTGTAAGTAACATACCGGTACTTCCGTTAACCTCTTCTCTCTTGCCTGTTCTTAAATACGCAGATGCAGATATAAGTTCCTCATCACTATCCATAGGTGGCACCATAAGGCATGCCTCTGCCAAGGGGCCTGATACATCTATGCAAACAATACGCACACATTTGCGTCTTAAATGTGGATATTTCTTCTCTATGGCACCATTTGCATAGCCCGTCGGGAAATGTTTATCGTCTAATAACCATACTTTCATATTCCTGCTTGCTGCAAATTCTAAAATAAATGTAAAATCACTCCACCATTGTTCTTCGCAGAAATTTTCATGAGTACGGCTCTCTACACAGAATTCTCTGAGTCCACTGTTATAAATAGCTTCTATTTCTTCCTGCAGCCTCTCGTGAGATTCACCATGAACCCAAAGAAAAGGAAATATGCAATCCCTGTCTATCGATCCCTCTATACACTTCTGAATAGAATTGTAAATTGAATGTTTTTGTATCATATGTTTATTTCAATCCTTTCTGCCGAAGAAATGATATCTTGTATAAATATATCATATAAAAGGAATACATAAAACAAAAAAATTTGCAATGTATAAATATAAAACCCGGGCTTATTACAAGCCCGGGTTTCTGCTTTATATTTCACTGTGAAAATTAATCACGTTTAAGAAGATCACGAATCTGCTTGAGAAGATCTTCTGTAGTAGGATTAGCTTCTCTCTCAGCCTTAGCTGCTGCCTCTTGAGCAAGCTTAGCTTCTTCCTCTTTCTTAGCCTTTTCAGCAAAGTATGCCTTAACAGCTTCCTTATCTCTGAGCTTGATGCCCTGAGCCTTCATAGCTTTCTTATCCTCTTTAGAAATCTTACCGGTTCTAACCTTTGCAGAGCTATCACGCATAGTATTGATAGCCTTTACGATGCAGAATAAAACGAATGCTACAATTAAGAAATTGATTATAGCGTTAATAAATGCGCCCCAATCGATATAAATAGATTGTGTAAGATCCACGTTTCCTTCTGCGTCCAATACCTTCTCACCAAGGAATGTATAAACTTCGCTAAGAGAATTAGCGCCAAAGATTAACTTAAGTAAGTAATTGATAACAGGCTTTAATATGTTGTTGCTTAGTGCGTTTACAATTGCAGTAAAAGAACTACCTACAATAACACCTACTGCCATATCCACTACGTTACCGCGTGTAATAAACTTTTTAAATTCACCAAAAAACTTTTTCACAGTAAACAACCTCTTTCTTATTTTAATGTGATGATTATACGACTTCGAAGGAGTGTAAGTCAAGAAAGGTTTTACTCTCTTCCCATCTCATCAATAATTTCATTCAAGCGGTTTCTGTAATAGCAAAAGCTGTCGAAATCAACCTCCGGTGGTATGAAATGGTCGCCATGAGGAATATAGCCTCCCACTTTCAGAGTCTCACGTACATGTGCCAGCAACTCATCAATTTTCTCAGGACCTTCAAGGACTGCCATCTTGTTAATGCCGCCGGTACAAGCAAGCCCCGGATATTGTGTTCTGACTTTAAGAACGTCCATACCTGCGTGTACCTCAAAAGGATACATAACATTAATGCCACCATCTAAGAATACAGGAATAATCTGGTTACAATCTCCATCAGTATCTACAATAAAGAGAGGTATACCATGAGCACGTCCAAAATCTGTTATCCTCTTATAGTACGGAACCATAAATTCTCTCATTGTATTCGGAGACACCATAGGACCATATGTTCCGGAAATATCTTCCCAGAATTGTATAAAATCTATCTCAACATCTTTTAGGATCTCACTTATTATCTCTATCCATAAGTCTGTAAATGTACTTATAATATCATGAACTAACTCCGGCTCTTCATAATATGCGCAGAACAAATTCTCATATCCCATAATATGTGCCAGCGTGCCAAACACACCAAAGGGCAAGCCACCTACTCCCAGGGGATAATCTCTGAATCGATACTCACGTATCTTTTCTTTCCAATTTTCCGGGAAACGTTTCTTAATATCAAGTGGATTCAGACGCTCTGCTTTTATTTTGTTCCATGAATCCCAATCATACACCGGATAATCCAGTGGCGTAGGTAATACGCCTGTTTTCTTGTTGAAAATCTTCTTTACTCCATCTATATCCCAATAAATCAATGCATCATCAGTATCTTCCTCAATCTTAACGTCAAACATCGGGTAAAATAAGAAGTTTACATCAACTAATTGCTGAGTGTCATCCATTTTAAAATATTCTTTTACTTCCCGATCAAGCGAGAAGCCTTGGGTAGGCCATGACAAAGCACCGGCAACATGAGTAAAGCCACCGGCATACTGTCCAGGCTTTAAATATTTATTGTTGCAAAGCCAACAAGGAAGATTCAAGCTTGATGTAGGTGTGGTAACTTTGCTCTCTATCAACGCCGGATACTGCTTGGGCATACCAGTTTCATACCAATGATTAATAGTAGCTCCCCAATACCCAAACTCCCATTTAATTGTCCTTACATTTGGGTCTTTATCTAAAAGAATTCGCCTATATCTTTCTCGTAATGTCATAATAGCATACCTTCCCTTTTACAAAATGTCTTTATTTTTATATTTTAACAAGCCAAAAGAAGGCAGACAATTGTTTTTGTTCCAAACATTTTCTGATTTCAAAGCCATCTTTGAAATGAAACAATGTCTTTTAGCAAAAAATGTTGTCAGTTTTTTTATTAGTTTTTGAATTTTCACAGGTAAATTTCAAAAACAGGACCACCAGCAGCACAACGACGTTCTATTTCGACAGTGTTTTTAATTTCGCACATAGCTCCACTAAAAAAACAGTGTGCTTCTATATGAAACACACCGTTTTGGATTTGATTTAATATTTTCACAGAATATCAGAATAGCAATATTAAGAACTGTGACACAAGTACTACCGCAATAAGAGCGATAGGATATGTGGCAGCGTATGCTGCTGCTACGTCTTCTGTCTTAGCAACACTAATAAGTGTGCCAAGAGCAGGAGTACTTGTCATACCACCTGTAATAGAACCAAGGTTGTTAAGCAAGCTGAGCTTCAGAACATATTTCGCAAAGATATAACCTACGACCATCGGGAAGATTGTCATAATTACACCGTAGATGAAATATGTCAGGTTGAAAAGCTCAATAAATTTAGCGCCACCGGCAATACCTGCGCCTATCAGGAACAACATCAAGCCCAGTTCACGGAACACCTTGAGAGTATGTTCGTCAGGCATAATAGAGATCCTGCCAATTCTATTGAAATGGCCAAAGATAAGCGCTATCAACAAACATCCTCCTGTTGTTGTCAGTGAAAATGTTGTGCCACTTAATCCGTTTCCTGTAAGAGGAATCTTGATAGCGCCAACAAAGACACCAATAATTGCGGCCAGTGAAAAGGCTGCAAAACCAAAACCGTCTATGTGAATCAACTTACCGTTATATATTTTCTGTTTGCCTTCGGATACCTGAACAAGCTTGCTACGCTCCTCATCCATATTTGCCTTTGCAAATTTGGGTATAAGCTGAACAAAAAGAACAACGCCGATAACGCCAAAAATATATGCTATGCCGTGTCCAACAGAAACAAGACTTTCAAGTTCAGGAGCTACAGTATCCTTGGCAGCTGAGAAAGCAGGAGTAGATGTCAGTGATCCAGACAGCAGTCCAACTATCATAGCAGTAAATCCGTCGTTATCAAGACCACCTGTACCAACAGCTCTACCAATATATATACATGCCATAGCAGATATACCACCTGCAATAATAATTATAAGTCCTAACAGAACGTACGATTTAAAGTTCTTCTTCATATTGCCAAAGAACTTGGGACCTGCAATAAAGCCAACAGATGTAACAAATAAAATCAAACCAAATGTTTCAATTAACTTAAGTGATTTATTTATATCCATTCCATTAGCAGTCAGATTTTCCTGTAATGGTGTGAAAAACAAACAACCAAACAGCAACGCGATTATAAATACGCCTGCTGTACCAAGAGATACACCCTTGATTGTTACTCGACCAAGTAGATAACCAACAGCAGCAATTACAAATACACAGAAAAGTAAAAATGCAACGCCATTTACAGTTATTACTCCACCAAATAAATTCATCGTTTTATAACCTCTTTCCTATACTCAATTACTTTCTTCTGTAATCAGGAAGCAACTTAGGTGATACTTCTTCTGTATCAAGTCCTGCTTCCTTTATTTCATTCTCAAAGCTGTCGATGTGAGCAAGAGTTAACTTACCAACCTGAACATCCTTGCATTTTGCAGCTGCACTCTTACCTGCGCTACGGCCGAATACGATAATATCAAGAAGTGAGTTGCCCATAAGTCTGTTTCTGCCGTGGATTCCTCCAACAGCTTCGCCGGCAACAAAGAGGTTCTCTACGTTCGTTGTCATACAGTCAGCACTGATGTCAAGGCCACCGTTCTGATAGTGAAGTGTTGGATAGATAAGGATTGGCTCTTTACGGATATCGATACCGTATTTGCCAAACATACGCATCATAGCAGGAATTCTTGCTTCAATTGTTCCCTCTCCACCAATTTTCTCAATCATAGGAGTATCAAGCCATACAGCAAGACCGCTACCTGTGTCTACACCATTTCCTCTTGTAGAGCATTCGCGGATAATGGAAGCGGCTGAAACGTCTCTTGTCTCAAGAGGATGCATGAAAGCTTCACCGTTTACATTAATAAGCTTTGCACCAAGTGAACGAACTTTCTCAGTAACGAGAGCACCGAAAATCTGTTCAGGATATGCAGCGCCTGTTGGGTGATACTGAAGTGTATCTGCGTAAAGAAGCTTTGCACCTACACGATAACCAAGTACCAAACCGTCAGCTGTAGCACCATAGTGGTTTGATGTAGGAAAGCCTTGGTAATGCATACGTCCTGCACCACCTGTTGATATAATAACTGTCTTTGCCTTAGCAACAAGCAGTTCTTTTGTTTCCATATTAAGGAGTACTGCACCTGCAGCATTTCCTTTATCGTCAAGAATAAGCTCAATTGCTGCTGTAAAATCAACAACAGGAATATTGCGGTTAAGAACCTCATCACGAAGAGTTCTCATAATCTCAGCGCCTGAATAGTCCTTGGCAGCGTGCATACGCTTTCTTGATGTACCGCCACCGTGTGTTGTAATCATATTACCTTCTGCATCTTTGTCGAATTCAACACCAAGGTCATTAAGCCATTTGATTGCGTCAGGAGCATCACAAACGAGTTTTGATAAGAGCTCACGCTTTGCTGCATAGTGTCCGCCACCAAAAGCATCTACGAAGTGTATTGCAGGAGAGTCATTTGCTTTATCTGCTGCCTGAATACCACCCTCAGCCATCATTGTATTAGCATCACCGATACGAAGCTTTGTTACGATCATTACATTTGCGCCGGCTTCATGAGCTTCGATTGCAGCTGAAGAACCTGCTCCGCCGCCTCCGATAACAAGAACGTCCACATCATAATCAGGATTCTCAAGATCCACGCTGTCTGCTGTAATACGGCTATGTGCTTGAAGAATTGCAGCTAATTCTACAGGCACTTTTTCACCTTTATTAGGACCAATCTTAAGTTCAACAAATTGGTCTTCTTTGTAGTCAGGATGATATGCCTTGAGCAAATCTTCTTTTTCCTGAGCGGTCATACGACGTGGCTCTAATTTTATATTATTCTCTCTTGCTGCCTCAACAGCTTTTAAGGATTCTGCAAATCTTTCTGGATACATTTTAACATTCCTCCTTATTTCTCAATATCTCTATTGTTGTAAAGCTCTTTGATCTCATCTACCGGCTTATTCATGAGCGCCTCAATAAGATCTGTGAAAGTTCCGTCTTTGATTTCTTGTACTCTGTTCTCAAGGTGTGCTGATTTTGGAGCCAGATATTTACCATTGAGTCTACGAGCGAGCATTGCAACCTGAGGATGAGATATACCTGCAGGACAACGTGAAGAACAAACGCCACACATTACACAGTCAAAAGACTCTTCTGCACATTTCTCATACTCACCTCTCTGAGCATATGCGATGTACTGCATTACATTAAGTTCCTGAGTACAGCTCTTGGTACAAGCGTTACATCCGATACAAGCATAAATTTCAGGATACAGCTGCATCATAATCTGCTCTGTAGGCTTTACTTCTTCAATGTTATATACTTCTTTGACAAGGGGGAAGAAAGGAAGTGTTGCAATATACATATTGTCTTCTACCTTTGTCTGACAAGCAAGACATGCTTTTAATTCTTTATCACCTTTTATTCTGTAAATTGTTGCACAAGCACCGCAAAATCCGTTACGGCATCCACAACCACGTACCAGCTGGTATCCTGCGTATTCCATAGCAGTCATGATTGTAAGGTTCTCCGGCACTGTATATTTTTTACCGAATAAGAATATATTTACCATATTTTCCATCTTTATTATCCTCCTTGTTATTAATACTCATCAGGTAATTCTTCTAACTGGTCACAGCGGAATACAGGACCGTCTTTGCAAACGTATTTTGATCCGATATTACATCTTCCGCATTTACCTACTCCGCATTTCATACGAAGTTCCATTGTTGTATATACCTGCTGTTTGTTGTAGCCCATAGAAATAAGACCTTCTAATGTAAATTTGATCATTATCGGTGGTCCACATATGATAACAGTTTTATTCGTGTCAAAATTAAGTTCTTTTACATAATTTGGTACGAAGCCTACGTGGCCGTCCCAGCCTTCTTGTTCACGGTCAATTGTAAGATGAACATCAATACCGTCATCTTCCATCCATTCTGAAATGATTTCCTGATAGTCAACCAAATCATCTTTGCTTCTTGATCCATAAACAATGTCAATCTTGCCGTAACGATCTCTATAATGTCTGCAGTAGTTAATTACTGAGCGAAGAGGTGCAAGACCGATACCACCTGCAACGAAAAGAAGATCTTTTCCTGCAAAAGCATCGTCTACCGGGAAGGGATTTCCGTATGGTCCACGGATTGTGATCTGCTGACCAACCTCTGCCTGATGGAGCCACTGGGTAACACAACCACACTTCTTAATGGAAAATTCCATATATTCAGTGTTAGTTGGTGAGGATGTAATAGAGAACATTGCCTCTCCTACGCCCGGAATAGAGAGCATAGCGCACTGACCTGGCTTGTGGTCAAATGCCTTCTTTCCGTCAGGAGTAACCACGCGGAAAGTCTTTACATCAGGTGTATCTATACGTACATCGGTAATCACACCGACTTTTGGAATTAAAGCTTCTATATTCGTATTCATGTTATTTCTCTCCAATCGTTTTCATAACTTTTACGATATTCATTGAGATAGGACATTTTGCTAAACATCTGCCGCATCCTACGCAACCGAAAATACCTTCGTTGTTTTCAGGGAAATACACAAGTTTATGCATAAATCTCTGGCGGAAACGTTCTACCTGTGAATTTCTTGAGTTGCCGTGAGCCATTCTTGTAAAATCCGAATACATACATGAATCCCAGCAACGGAAACGTATAACGCCATTTCCTGTATCGTAATCTTTGATATCGTAACACTGGCATGTAGGACAAACAAATGTACATGTGCCGCATCCTAAACATGCTTGTGATAACTCTTTCCACTCAGGAGCATTGAAGAAATCCTTAGTCTTACCGCCGCCGAACTTCTCAGTAGTGAGATTTGCCAAAGGAAGCTTTGACATAATCTGTCTTGTTTTTTCCTGCTGAGCCGTAACACTGCTATCGTCACATTCTTCTGTGATACCATCAAGCTTTGCAAGAAGAGCTGCGCCTTTCTCACTGTTTGCTCTGAAATATATGCTGTCTTCAGTCTTCCAGCAAGTGATATCACCGGCAGGATTTGCAGCATCAATGTCAAATGTAGAACAGAAACAAGTCTCTACCGGTCTTGTACAAGCCATTGTCATAACAACGCCATGAGCACGTCTATTTGCATAATAACTATCTACAGGCTCTGAGAGGAATACTCTGTCAAGAATATCAAAACTAGCTGCATCACAAGCACGTACGCCGAAGATAACGAAGTCTTCGTGTTCGTTTCTTACATCGATAACATCAATTTGCTTGCCTGTTACCTTGAATTCAATAAGATTTTCTGTCTGTGGGAAGAAGAAATCCTTTGCACTACGTACTGTGTTGAGACTGTTCGAATACTGTACTCCGGGCTCCCAAACTTTGTATTCAGCACCATTTTCACCATCAACGGGCAGATAGAGTTTTGCTTCTGCTGTGATCTTTGCAAAAATTGTATCTAATAAATTTAATGAACATTTACGCATCTCAATCACTCTCCTCTGCCAACTGCTTCGCCAGGCTCTAAGTCATCAAATGTGTAGTTGATAAGAGGCGCACGTGAGCCTTCCTCTTCTCCTGCTTGATAATCGCCATAGAAGCTATTGATATCTTTTATAAACTTTCTGTTGAGCAAGTGAAGCGGGATGCCCTGAGGACATACACGTGAACACTCACCACAGTCTGTACATCTGCCTGCCACGTGAAAAGCACGGATAATGTGGAACATTTTTTCTTCGAAGCTATCAGAAATAGCCTTGTTGTTTACGCTGGACTTAGGGTTGTCGAATACACACTTCTCGCAAGTACATGCAGGACATATGTCGCGACAAGCATTACATCTGATACATTTTGACAATTGACTCTGCCAGAAAGCAAAGCGTTCGTCGCTTGTCATTTTCTCAATTCTCTCAACCTCATCAAAGCGGTTAGAATCAATAACATCGCCCTCTTCGCCTATAAGTTCATCATAAGCAACGTGCTTCTTACTCTTGCAAGATAAGCATCTTTCTACCATAATATCAGCATAGTTAAGCGTTTTATCGTCATCATAAAGAGTCTTAACTGTAACAGCATTTTCACCGGAAATAATTTCTAAAATACCATCACCTGCAAGATTCTTAATCTTACCGATATCCAGCATGCCTTCACAGGGAATGCCTACTGCATATACCTTCTCTCTGGCAAAACGATGTTCTGTAAGGAGCTGATTGAAGCTGTATGTATCGCAAGGCTTTAAGAAAACAAGTACTTTCTCAGCTGATTTACCAGTCTCTGCAATAAGATATTTTGAAAAGTTTGCATTGCAGAAATCTCCGAATACAAAATTCTTTTCCATATCTTCTATGCTATTAAACACAGCGGGAGTTACATCGTATGCAAATTCACCGGCCTTCCAGCCAAGTACACGATTAACAGTACCGTTTGCAAACAGCTCTTTGGCTTTATTTATAAGATCGCTACGTGTTATCTTTTGCATCTTAAGTCCTCCAATCTCTTATTTTCACCCAGAGCAGCAACAGTTTCTGTAAACTCATTCATTGTTGCAGCGAATTTTGCACCTTCTGCGGCAGATACCCATTCAACACGGGTACGTTCCTTCTCAATACCAAGATATTCAAGCATTGAGAATAAAAGTGCCATTCTTCTTCTTGTGAAATAGTTTCCTGATGTATAGTGGCAATCTCCGGGGTGACAACCGCAGAGAATTACGCCGTCAGCACCGCGCTGGAAAGCACGGAGTATAAACATTGGGTTAACACGGCAGGAGCAAGGGACTCTGATAATCTTTACATTATCCGGATAAGCCAGACGATTACTGCCGGCAAGGTCTGCACCTGCGTAAGAACACCAGTTACAGCAAAAAGCTACAATATTAGGCTTAAATTCTTTATTCATCGACATATTGCATCTACCTCCGCAATGATCTGAGCACTCTCAAATCCGTTTAAGTCCATAGCGCCTGAAGGACAGGCAACTGTACAAGCACCGCAGCCCTGACATACTGCAGGGTTAACCTGAGCAACGCGTCTGAGTTTTGTTGTTCTGTCAGGCATACGGAATTCTTTGTCAATATATGTAATAGCACCATAAGGACATACCTTCTCACAACCGGAGCAACCGTTACACATAAGCTCATCGGAATGAGCAACACATGGGTTACCGGTGAGTTTATCCTTAGCTAGCAAGCCGATAACCTTTGCGGCTGCTGCGCTGGCTTGTGATACAGTCTCAGGAATATCTTTAGGTCCCTGACATGTGCCTGACAGGAATACACCGGCAGTTGGGCTCTCAACAGGACGGAGCTTAGGATGCGCTTCTGTGAAAAAGTCGTTTGTATCCATGCTGGCAGTAAGCATTGTAGCAAGAGATCTTGCCGTTTTATCCGGCTCGATTGCAGCAGCAAGGACTACTAAATCCGCTTCTATGTGAAGTTGCTTATTTGCAAGCAAGTCAGAAGCCTGAACCATAAGCTTATCGCCTTCCGGAGATACTTTACCTACCATACCTTTTATGTAGTGTACGCCGTACTCCTCTACTGCGCGGCGGTAGAATTCATCAAAACTCTTACCTGGTGTACGTACGTCAATATAGAATACATAAACATCTGTATCCGGGTATTTGTCACGTGTGAGCATTGCATGCTTTGCAGTATACATACAACAAATCTTTGAACAGTACTCTTTACCTTTTTGTGCGCAAGATGAGCAACGTGAACCTACACACTGTACAAAAACGATAGTGTGAGGATGTTTTCCGTCAGACGGACGAAGCAACTTTCCTGCTGTAGGACCGGCAGCGTTTGTGAGACGTTCAAACTCTAACGATGTGATAACGTCCTTAGATTGATTGTAAGCAAACTCATCAAATTTATCCATGCTTATAGGATTAAATCCTGTAGCAGCTACGATAGCACCGTACTGTTCTTCGATGATTTCATCTTTCTGTGTATAATCGATAGCACCAGCAGTACATACTTTAGCACACAGACCACACTTGCCTGTTTTGAGCATTGTACAGTAATCTGCATCGATTGTTGCTACTTTCGGAACTGCCTGGGCAAAAGGAATATATACAGCACGACGATTGTCCATGCCAAGGTTGAATTCGTTTGGAACTTTCTTCTGTGGGCATTTTTCTGTACAAATACCGCAACCTGTACATACATCTTCCTTAACGAAACGTGCTTTCTTTCTGATCTTTACATTGAAGTTACCAACGAAGCCCTTAACCTCTTCTACTTCACTGTAAGATAATATTCTTATATTTTCATTTTGAGCGGCATCAACCATTTTCGGAGTAAGGATACAAGCTGCGCAGTCAAGAGTCGGGAAAGTCTTGTCAATCTGCGCCATCTTACCACCAATGGTAGGCTTCTTTTCAACAATATCAACAGGGAAACCTGCCTCTGCTATATCTAACGCTGTCTGGATACCAGCTATACCGCCGCCGATTACTAATGCTCTCTTAGTTACCGGTGTCTGTCCCGGAATCAAAGGAGCGTTAAGGTTAACTTTTGCAACAGCAGCTCTACCTAATATGATTGCCTTTTCTGTACCGACTGCCATGTCTTTATGAATCCATGAACATTGCTCACGGATATTGGCAATCTCTACCATATACGGGTTAAGACCAGCTGCCTGTGCAGTCTTACGGAATGTTGCTTCATGCATTCTTGGAGAACATGAACAAACAACAATACCTGTTAATTTGTGTTCTTTGATGGCATCAATAATAATCTGTTGGCCTGCCTGAGAACACATATATTGATAGTTAGTGGAAAAGACAACTCCGGGCTCGCTTTTCAGAGCTTCTGATACTGCTTGAACATCCACTGTACCTGCGATATTACTACCGCACCAACATACGAATACGCCAATTCTTTGCATCTGTCTTCTCCTCCTTACTTAGTATATTTTCTTAACGCACTAACAATAGCCTGCTGAGGGAGATCCTCAGTTACCATTGCTGGAATATGATCTGGTTTCATATGATTTGCGCCTTGTTTACGAATAACTTCAAGACGGACTGCCTCTACTAACTTTGCCGGTTCTACACCTCTTGGACATCTATCTACACATGCAAAACATGTAAGACACTGATATAGAGACTGGCTATTCATAAGAGGCTCAATATCTCCACTCTCAACCATGTAAACAAATTGATGTGGATGATATTCCATTGTATCAAATGCCGGGCAAGTTGCCGTGCATTTACCGCAGCGCATGCATTTCACCGGATTAACACCGCTTCTGCGAATTATTTCACTGCGGACATTATCATTACTATTATGCATTTGCCTCCTCCTTTACTCCGAGAGCTTCTGCTAATAAATCTGTGAAATATACCACAGGAACAGGGCTACCGTTCTTTTCAAGGTTATACTTGCAAAGAGGGCATGCTGTTACAATGATATCTGCACCGTTTGCATACGCGCTCTGTGTTACTTTATGACTTCTTGTATTTGCAAACTCAGGGTTCTCAAGTGTTATATAGCCACCGCAACATTCATTTCTCTCAGGATATATAACAGGAGTGCCGCCGAGTGCACGTATAAAGTCTTCTATAATTGTAGGATTCTCCGGATCATCCATAGCCATAACTGTGTTGGGACGTAATAAAAGACATCCATAATATGCGGCAACTTTCTTACCGCCAAGTGAATTTGTAACCTTCTTAGCAAGGTTATCAAAGCCTACAGTATCTCTAAGCAATTCCAGATAGTGAAGCACTTTTGTTGTGCCATCATACTCTTCTGCGCTACCAAGATAATTGTTGACGCGTGATGCAAACTCTGCATCATTTTGCATAGCGTAGTTTGTCTGTTTAATTACATTATGGCAAGCAGAGCAAACTGTAACCAGTATATTGTTTGTCTTTTTGGCAGCAGATAAAGCTCTTACGGATGAAAGTTTGGTTGCCACTTCGTCGCGTGAGGTAGTAAAGACGCCACCGCAGCATTGCCAATCCTCTATCTCTTCCAGAGTAATATCCAGTATTTCAGCGCACTTCCTTGCATATTTATCAAGCTCCTTGGCTTTTGTTTTTAATGTACAGCCCGGAAAGTATGCTACCTTCATTTATTATTGCCTCCTTTTATTATACCATCTGTTCAGGATGGAATACTTCATCAAATTTTTCAGCTGTGAGGAAACCTAATTCTACGCAGGCTTCTTTAAGCGAAATATTATCTTTGAATGCTTTTTTAGCAGTCTTTGCTGCATTTTCATAACCTATATAAGGATTGAGTGCTGTGACGAGCATCAACGAATTATGCAGGTTGTGATGCATCTTTTCTTTGTTTGCCTTGATACCTACTGCGCAGTTCTTGTTGAAAGATAAAATAGCCTCTGCCAGAAGTCTTGCAGACTGTAAGAAATTGTAGATACAAACAGGCATAAATACGTTAAGTTCAAAGTTACCCTGTGACGCGGCCATGCCAACAGCAACATCATTACCCATAACCTGTACTGCAACCATTGTAACGGCTTCACATTGTGTTGGGTTAACTTTACCTGGCATAATTGATGAACCGGGCTCATTTTCAGGAATGAAAATCTCGCCAAGACCGTCTCTGGGACCACTTGCAAGCCATCTTACATCGTTTGCGATCTTCATCATGTCGCACGCCAAAGCTTTAATAGCCCCATGAGCAAATACTATCTCATCTTTGGATGTAAGTGAATGGAACTTATTGGTAGCTGTAACAAAAGGCTTACCTGTAAGATTCTCAACTTCTTTGGCAACAACTTCACCAAAGCCCTTAGGGGCATTGAGGCCTGTACCAACAGCAGTACCACCCAGTGCAAGTTCGCAAAGAGGTGCAATAGAACGTTTGATAAGTTCTACATCTTTCTCTAGGCTTGATCTCCAGCCACTGATTTCCTGACTGAATGTAATAGGAGTTGCATCCTGAAGATGCGTTCTGCCACTCTTAACGATGCCTTCGTTTTCTTCCTCCAGGCGCTTAAATGTAGCGATCAATGTTTCTACAGCCGGAATAAGTTTATCTTCCAGCATTAAAACTGCGGCAATATGCATTGCAGTAGGAAATGTATCGTTAGAAGATTGGCTCATGTTAACATCATCATTAGGATGGAGAATTTTCTCTCCGGCAATCTGGTTACCACGGTTTGCAATAACTTCATTTGCGTTCATATTAGATTGTGTTCCTGAACCGGTTTGCCATACAACAAGCGGGAAATTCTGATTCTGCTTGCCTGCAATTATCTCGTCACAAGCTGTCTGAATAGCAGAGAGCTTCTGAGCTGTCATTTTCTCAGGACGCAATTTGCTGTTTGCCTGAGCGGCAGCTTTCTTAAGTATGCCAAATGCATGAATAATTTCCATAGGCATTGTCTCAATATTAACACCAATTTCAAAATTCTCATGGCTTCTTTGTGTCTGTGCTGCCCAAAGCTTATCTGCAGGCACCTTAACTTCGCCCATAGAATCATGTTCAATGCGATATTCCATTTTATTCCCTCCCGGATTTATCGTAATTTTAATTATATCTCAACACTTGCGATTGTTGCCTTAAGAGCCTTCGCACTCTTATTAAGTTGTTCAATCTCATCCTCTGTCAAAGGGATTGCAACCTTACTCTTTATTCCGTTACCATCGATAATATTCAATGTACTCAGACATACTTCCTCAATACCGTACTCACCATTCATCATTGTAGATACAGGAAGCACTGTAGGCACTCCGTCAACAATTGCTCTACAAATTGCACATACAGCAATTGAGATTGCATAATATGTAGCGCCTTTTCCTTCGATAACTTTACCACCGGCTTTTCTTACATATTCCTCAGCCTCTTCGCGATTAAGTTTATACTCTACATTAAATGCTTCACTACATCTATCTAAAGAAATACCTGAAATATTTGCAATTGACCATGGCACAAAAGATGAATCCCCATGTTCTCCCAGAACATAGGCATGTACATTTTCATGGCCGATCTCATATTTTTCTGATAAATACGCGCTAAGACGTGCTGTATCAATTGTATTTCCTGAGCCAATAACTCTTTCCTGAGGAATACCAGAACACTTACAAAATACATATGTAAGTACATCAACAGGGTTACTTACAATTACATAAATAGCATTTGGTACCTTAGGTACAATTTCAGGGATAACACTTTTGAGTATATCGATATTCACTTGAGCTAATTCAAGTCGTGACTGACCTGGTTTTCTTCCTACACCGGAAGTAATGATAACGATATCTGAACCCACAGCATCATCATATGTGCCACTATAAATTTTTCCAGGGTTACAAAAATAAATACCTTGTTCAATATCAAGGGCCTCACTGGCTGCTCTTGCCTGATTAATATCAATCAGAACGATTTCTGATGATAAGCCGGAAACAACTAATGAATGTGCTATTGTTGCTCCAACTTTTCCACTTCCGATAATTGTAATTTTGTTCATACCTTCTACCTCTTTTTTGACTTTCTTTACCGCTTTATACAATTACATTGTATGTAAAAGTCGCCTATACTTCCAACAAGTAAACATAGACTTGGCGATTGTATCACTATTTGACATTTTTTACAATAATCTGATTTACAATATCGGTCTAAAATATGTTGAATTTTTGTAAAAAAAAGTCTCACAGTGAAAAAAGCACAGTGAGACTCTTATAATTTTATCAAAAATCACAATAACTACATCATTCTGTTCGTAAAGCAACCACAGGCTCCTTCTTTGCGGCGCTAAGAGAAGGAATTATTCCTGATACAAGAGTAAGCATAACACTGATACCAATCAATATAAGCGCCACAGGTAAAGGCAGTTGAGCTCTTAAGTTGCCCAGGCCCGTAAAATACTGCAGTATCATGTTAATCGGCAAACATAAAATTGCAGTTACCACCACTCCTATAAAGCCAGATGTAAATCCTATCATTACAGTTTCAGCGTTAAACATTCCGGAAACATTCTGTTTAGATGCTCCTATCGCTCTGAGTATACCGATTTCCTTTGTTCTTTCCTGAACAGATATCAGTGTGATAACCCCGATCATTATCGATGACACCACCAAAGATACTGCAACGAACGCAATAAGGACATATGTTATAGCATTTATGATCGTTGTTACAGATGACATCATAATACCAACATAATCAGTATAAGCAATTTTCTGTAAGTCCTCTACATCTTTGTTATATTGTGCGATAGCTGCTTCAATAACATCTTTATTTTCAAATGAAGATGCATATAAGTTAATCGTATAAGGTGAATCCAGATCTACATATCCAAGTTCACATAAATTAGCCTCATATTCATTTTCAGAAAAAACAACAACCTCATCATAAAACTGCGCGAGTTGCTCTTCTGTATAAGATTGCATAGCATCGTTAAGAGCCGCAACTAACTCTGCAACCGGAATCTGACTTAAGCTTTGCTCGATTCCCTGGGCATATGAATCCTTTATCTGCTGTTCAAGCATGCCCACAAAAAGATTGATAATATCTTCCTCTGGCATAGAATTAATATACTCTGCCACCTCATCATACTTCATGCCCATCTGCTCTGAAAAACTCTGAGTTAATGTTTTTTTCATTATATCGATACCAGTTTCTGTATATGCGCCATCAACTTTCTCTATACCGACAGATTTAAGAGCCTCTGTCATCATATATTCCAGATGATGATCTGTAGGTATACTCATTATTTTCACATAGGCAGCAGCTTTACCATCATCATTAAGACTATCAATATATTTTTTAAACTCTGTAACCTTATCAGCATCAGACAAATTACCTGTATTCTCAGCAAAAGGTTTACCTGTGAAAATATCAATAGAAGGATTTGCCAATTGTGCCTTTACCGCATCAGAATTCTCTGCCTGTTTGATTATATATTCTGTTAGCTTCGCCGTATATCCAATAGAGCCTGTAAGCATTGTTGATGTTGCGTCAGGATTGGGTTTGATAATACCCGAGACTTTAAGCTTCAGGCCATTATCATATAAGAATTTAAGTCCTGTTTCTGTCTTACGTAAATCATCATATAATCCTGTTTTTTCATTATACTTGTAGCAGCTAGAGCCAAGTACTACACGGAAATCCATATCACATATTTCCTCAAATGACCATTTATTGGATTTAACTTCCAGAGGAGTCTTATTGAACGCAGCATCGGCAAGTTCGTCTATGTCTTCTTTGGACAATAGACCTAATGCATACAGAGTCATATCATCAATTTCATTATTATCATCTACAACCAATACAATTTCATCATATTGATTGGGCCAACTACCATATATAACATCATATTGTTTCTCAACAACGTCATTAACAAGTTTGCCTTTATCTCCTGTCAGGATTTCCTGCCACAAAACAGCCGATGGCGACATCATAGAAAAGCCATATGATTCCTGCATGTTGATCATACCTGACATATCCATACCCATGTATTCAATAAGCAGTTCCTGCAAGAGCTCTTGCGTATCCGAACGAATGATACTTCCATCTATGTTTTGCGTATAAACAAGTAAATCTGTATTATACGTATATTGTATTCCCAGGAGAGCTTCTTTTAAACCTGTTTTATCATCTTCATCATCAATAACATTCTCAATATATGCTTTAAAAGCCTTCAGATCATTTTCTATTGTTTCCATAGAATTCAAAGCATTTACCATATTATAAAACATAGCTTTCTGATAAATCGCATCGTTATCATGTTTTTCAGCAGACTCCGCCTGCCCCATAAAAGTCTCAAGCAAAGATCCCATATCCATGTGCTGAGCCTCAATAGTCAGAGGATAGGATGACAGAGTCTCCTCCTGTACAGAATCAATAAACATTGTAGCACCATTTGATACAGCGTATATCAGAGCAATGCCTATAATACCTATACTTCCGGCAAAAGACGTGAGAATAGTACGCCCCTTCTTGGATATAAGATTCTTAAGAGACAATCCAAAAGAAGTAAAAATAGACATGGACGGTTTCTTACGGTTTTGTTTTGTTTCGGTAGCTTGTATATGTGCTACACGTTGAGCTTCCATTTCAACCTCTTTTACCGATAACGGATTAGTATCCGTTGTCGTATTACCATCCAGCATCCGAATTATTCTTGTGGAATATTTCTCAGCAAGTTCCGGATTATGAGTAACCATTATAACCAGACAATCCTTTGAAATTTCTTTCAAAATATCCATAACCTGTACACTCGTTTCCGTGTCAAGCGCTCCGGTAGGCTCATCCGCCAGAATAATATCCGGATTATTTACAATAGCTCTGGCAATAGCCACACGTTGCATCTGGCCGCCTGACATTTCTCCCGGTTTTTTCTTAAGTTGATCGCCAAGGCCAACCCGTTCCAAAGCCTCCTTAGCGCGTTTGCGCCTTTCATGCTTGGATACACCTGAGAGAGAAAGGGCAATCTCTACATTCTGCAGTACAGTCTGATGAGGAATTAGATTATAACTCTGGAAAACAAATCCAACTGAATGGTTACGGTATGTATCCCAATCACGATCCTTATAGTCCTTGGTAGATCTACCATTTATTATAAGATCTCCCTCAGTATATTGATCTAATCCGCCTATAATATTAAGCAATGTCGTCTTTCCGCAACCTGATGGTCCCAAGATAGAAACAAACTCATTTTTTCTGAATTGCAGGTTAATACCTCTCAGCGCTCTTACGACACCGCCGCCAGCCGGATAATCTTTCCTGATATCTTTTAATTCTAGCATTTTCTCAATTCCTCTCTGTATAACAGAATAAATAAAGCAAGATGTGCCCGACTTGCTTACCAAGACGGGCTAAACGCTTTTTTCCCATTATACCACCGTTTTTTTTATCTGAAAAATATTTTTTGAAACGACTACTGTCCAGCAGATAATACCGCTACCACAATCTCCGGTCTGTTGTTTACTCTGAATGGAAAACGGCTGTTTCCCAGCCCTCGACTAACGATCATTCTGGTTGTACCTTCTTGATACAAGCCCGCATCGTAATCAGGAAATGCCCCCTGGCCCGGAGCCATAAGACCGCCTATAAAAGGTACCCTTATCTGTCCTCCGTGAGCGTGACCGGTAAGCACAAGTTCTGCACCATAATTCTTATACTCATGAATTAATTCCGGACGGTGTGATAATAACACAGTATAAAACTCCGATGTTTCTATCATAAGTTTTTCTAGTTCTGATGAAAATTCAGGCAAGAAGCCAGGGTCACTAATGCCTGCAATGCAAAGTTTCTCACCGTTTTTTTCAATAATCTCAAAGTTTTCCTCTAATATTTGCACGCCCATATTTGTTAATCTGTTTTTTAAATCTTTATACTTATTCAAAGCACCTGCTTCGTGATTACCGGTAACAAAATACACAGGCGCAAGGTCCAGTGCTTTCTCACAAAAATCCGCACTTATATGAACATTGGTTCTGTTTGCATCAATCAAATCACCTGTAATCACAATAATATCGGGTCGGGCTTGTTTCAACATTTCAAGGAGTTTTTCATTATCCTCGCCAAACAAAGCGTTATGCAAGTCAGATATTTGCGCAATTCTAAAACCTTCAAAGCTCTCAGGTATACGATCGTCAACAACTGTTATCTCTGTTATCATCAGTGCTTTATTTCCCCAACCAATCCAGACAGCTACTACTATTACAATAGTTGCCAGACTACTGAGTATAATTATTCGCTTTTTACGTTTCCTTTTTCTTTCTTCCTGTGAAATATTTTTTCGATTATTCAATGCATTCTTCGCCTTTTCATGTAACTTTTTTAATATTGCCAATGTCTTTGTATCATTTGGAAATAACAATCGCAAAAGCGTTATAGCAATTATTATTGTTATTATTTTTTCAGGAGTGAATGGAAACCATAAAAACGCCATATAACTACCTGACACAGCTATCATCCAACCTATGCCAAAGTACGAGCCCAATACAAACATAATATATGACCATCCATTAGTAATAATCCATCCCAACCCAAGGCATAAAAGTAATCTTGGATTGAAAATGAATTGTATGATAGTTTTAAATATGCTTTTGATCTTTTCCTTATTCATTCAAATATATCCTTCGTTCAGTCATTATGACATATTTTTTTATATATTACAAGTTTGCTACACCTTCAGAGCGATGGTATAATTAAAAATGATATATTCTCAGGAGTGTGAAAAGGCTGTGTTTAAGGCTAATAAAGTAATATTATTAATCCTAATATCTATATCTGTTCTCTGCAGTGTTGCTTGTAATGATTTTAGCAGAGAAGATATTCCTACAGAAGGTCCTATTATAACTCTAACTCCGGAGCCGGATAATCCTACTGAGCCTCCTGTAACTACAGCACCTGCAAAGACAACAGAAGAGGTGGTGGCTGATTACTTTTCTAAACGAGAGTTGTGTATTTCTTTATATCTACCATTCTTTGGTGACACTCAAATAAATAGCGACGATGCACTTGTTTTTATTTTAAGTTACTATGATTTCTATAAAAATTATACTGAATACAAATACGAGATTGATGATGATTTGTTTTATTATGAAATTCCGGCTGAGATTATCAGTGACCTGTTTAATAAAACTTTTTACAATCCACCCTCGGTATTTGATTGCTCTTATTATGATAGTAATAATGGCATTATCAGATATGAATATACCGGCAACTCAATAGATGGAGCCGCCGGTATTATTAGAGTACTATCTGTTAAGAAACTTACCGATGATATGTTTGATATCTTGCTGGGAGAGGAGATGCACACAGCTACTCTCCATATAAAGCAAACAGAGAATGGATATCAATTAATATCATTTCTTGCTGTCTGAATCCTCTGTTTCCTCTTCATATGTCAAGAAAGCTTCTTCTGCTTTCTGGGCCAGATCCCAGTTAATATCAGTAAGAGATAAATTGTTTTCTGCTATATAATCTTTGACAGATTGATTATACTTGTCATTTATTATAAGTTGACTGATTTGTTCCTTTACAACTTTACATGAGATATCTTCTGTATCAGTTACTGTTCCCTTTTGTTCAGTAAGTGTTGTTATACCTTCGATAACAATTATCTCATAACCGTTTTCTGTTTCAAATACATTCTTGGCACCTATCTCAGTCTGGCTGAATATCCAGTTCTTCATATCGTCATCATAGTCTGAAGACTCCTTAATAAGGTCAAGCAAGCCCTCATCTGTATCCACATTTTTATCTTCTGACCATGCCTTTGCCAAAGCACTCAAGGAATCTCCCGAATCAATTTTCTTAAGAATTGCTTCAATTACCTTGTATACATCTGCCTTCTGCTCATCAGTGTAGCTATTTCCTTTGCTATCTACTGTAGAACGTAAAATACGTCTGATTGTCACAACACGAAGCGCATCTACATGTTGTTCATAATATTCAGTAATCTCATCATCTGAAGCAGTAATCTTCTCTAACATTGCCTTTGAATATTCATTTACCAGTGTTTGATCAACATATAGCGGCTTATAATCAGCAACATTCATACCAACATACATTTTCATAAATTCATCTCTGGTTGAGATACCATAGTATGAACCATAATATTGCAGCATTTGGTCTATATTTGTATCCAGTTCTGCTTCAAGTTTAGAAATCTCTTCTTCTGTATATCCATAATCAGCAGCAATAGCCTGCTGTTTTGTTACCATAAATTGTAAAAGCAACTCAAAAGCCTTCTCCTTAATAGCCTGACTGTACGTCACACCCTCTGAGTATTCTTTTTGTAGTTGTTCCTTCACGTATTCATATCTGCCTTTTGTATCCAGATCTTCAGGTAATTTCAAATCCTTTAAAAGAAGTTCCTGCATTGCCTGTGTATAGAATTCAGTATAATATGGACTATAAATCTCTGTATCACCAAACTTTGCAATTACTGTTTTATCAGGCTCTGCATCATCATATTCTACAGGTGTAGCTGACGGCGCTGTAGTTGCTTCACTATCATCTTCAGCAAAATCACCTGTGAGACTTCTTAAAATGATTTTATTAATATATTTCTTATCAATTTCTTTAGGAGCGTATTCGCTCTTTTTGGATTCTTCAACAATAATATCCGCTGCGCAAGCTGCTGTATATCCCACCTCAACACTTGCCTTTACATCTTTGTCTTCAAGTGCCTTGATGCCTGTACATTGCATAATGTGATAGCCAAACTCTGTATCAATAATTTCCAGCTTATCAGAAACTTCCTCTTGTTTTACAGCCCAATTCTCAAAAGCAGCTACATATTTTCCATTTGCAACAACATCATAATATCCATCGTTATTAACCTTACCATCACTTGAAGTATCCCCCGACTTTGCTACAATCTCGTCCATGGTCATCTCACCATTATTAAACATCTCGATATAGCCTTCTACTGTTTCACGTAATGTTGTCTTTTCGGTATCACTAAGACCTTCTGTCTTAAACAAGGAATGTCTTACAGTTACTATTCTATATAGGTCTACATTCTCATTGTAAAATGCCTGGAGGGCCTCTTCTGTAACCTCTACAGTCTTAGACAATACAGATTCATACTCACTAACACCAATATTAAGTACATAATATTCCATATAGTTATCTGATGTCATTCCATACATCATACCAGCCAGTTCGTTTAATGACGAAAAGCTATATCCATAATAATTATAATATGACATAGCATATTCAAGCTCTGACTTAGCTTCTGCTCTATACTTTTCCTGATCTTCTTTGCTGAGCCATTTTCCAGCAGATACGGCCATAAGCTTTGCTACCATGACTTGCTTTGCTTTCTCAAGTGACTCATTTATAAAATAGTCAAGATACGTCTCTCCCGACTTAGTCTTGGTCTCTTCAAGCTGTTTAAAGAACTTTTCCCCTTCTAATTTAAAATCAAGTGGTGAATCCTCGTTCTTGTACTCTTTATCTAATGTTTCATTAAACATTGCCATAAAAAGACCGTCAGGAATGATCTCATTCTTAACCTTTGCAACATATTTAGGATCTTCCTTACCGCAACCCACTAACGCCACTATTATCAGGCATATAGCCAGAAAAATCAGTGTAACCTTTACTTTCCTACTCATCATAATCCTCCGTCCGAAATAATTCTGAACATTTCTTTGCTGTCTTCTTTTTTAGTACTGTTATTTATACACATAACTTCAAATTTGGTTTTACTGCTACCAAAACCAACCTCTACAATATCGCCAACCTTTACCTCTGTACTAGCCTTGGCAACCTTTCCGTTTATTGTGACACGGCCTGCATCACAAGCATCGTTAGCAACCGTACGTCTCTTTATAACACGCGACACTTTAAGATATTTATCAATTCTCATTTCTAACCTCTCTTTGCATCGGATACTATCTTCTCAGTATATTCTCGTAACGCCTGATCAGCATCTATACCTTGTTTTTCTGCTTCCTGGCAAATATCGAATAACATTTTACCAATATTCTGTGAAGATTTTATGTTATTTACAGAAGATTCAGGTAAATTTTTACCTGCTTTTCTGATTCGTTTACCTACTTTTTGTGCTTTTAGTAAGGCAGGAAATACACTGGGTATATCATCCAACTCTTCTTCTAAAGATGAAAAGCCTTTTTCCTTTGTTTTCATTTGTTCCCAATTTGCCAATGCCTCTTTGGCATTATCTGCATCAACATTTCCAAAAACATGTGAATGTCTGAATATCATTTTACGAGCGCAACCGTCCACAACATCATCAAATCCAAAAGCCTTATCCTCAGTGCCTATAATAGAATGAAAAATGACTTGAAGAAGTACATCTCCTAATTCTTCTACTAATTTTGGAGTGCTTTCTTTATTAATGGCATCCACAGTCTCGTATGCCTCTTCTATCATGCCTTTTGTGAGAGTCTGATGTGTCTGTACCTTGTCCCAAGGACAACCTTCAGGAGATCTTAAAATCTCAATGATTCTGTAAAGCTCGTCTAATGTGTATTTTTCATTTTCAGGTTTTATCTCAATTTTCACCATAACAAAATTCCTCTGTTGATTGTGTAATTAAATTGCGTATTGTATAATTATATCACTGTTGTTTGATTCTTACAAACAAAATGTAAAGCACTGGAGTGACTATTGTGACTGATTGTATTAATTTTATGAAAGAGGCTATACGTCAAGCCCGTAATTGTGATATTGATGTACCTGTAGGCTGTGTTATTGTACAAGACGGTAAGATAATAGCCACAGGTCATAATACGCGCGAGAAGGAGCACTCCGTCACAGGTCACGCAGAAATAAATGCAATCAGAGCTGCCTGTGAAAAGTTATCTGCCTGGCAACTGACAGATTGTGATATATATGTCACACTGGAGCCCTGTCCTATGTGTGCAGGCGCAATAAAAGCTGCCCGCATCAGAAATGTTTACTTTGGTAGTTTTAACAAAACAGATGGGGCAGCTATGTCTGTTTATAATATTTTGTATCCGGAAACCTGTGTGTACGGCGGCATACTGGAAGAAGAATGCACAGCGATTCTTACAGATTTCTTTAAGAATCTCCGTGTTTAGGAATTCTTAATGATTGCGTTCTCTACTGCGCCGCCGAGATCCTGGCATTTGTCAAAGCTGGTCTCAAGGGCTTCGTAAATAATTCTCCATTTTTGAAGCTCGATAGGGTCTTTTTCTGTCGCAAACAGTTGTTTGACAGTACTGCGATACATATTATCGCCCTCGTATTCTAATTCATTTAATTCATCAATAAGCTTACGAATTGTTTTTGACTTCTTGAATGTTTTGAATTCAACAAGTATTTCACGGACTTTCATTAAACACTTATTAAGTAAAGTAACAAAATCATTTATATCCGGATTCATTTTTGTTATATCATACATGTTGAAAGCAAATGCCAACTCCTCGATCGCATCTGTTACATCGTCAATACTCTTTGCAATCTCAAGAATATCTTCTCTCTCAATTGGTGTTATAAAAGCAACATTAAGTTCATAGACGATATTAGTATATATAGTATCAGCATCATGTTCTTTCTTATGCATAACATTAAGAATTTCAGGAAGACTGTTTTCACAGAAAGATGGTGAATACTGCTTAACAATATCAGATAACATATCTCCTAAAATTATTGAAAAATCAATTGCTTCTACAAACAATGAAAAATAATCTACTTCTTTTTTTCTAGCCATTTTTATATCCTCCTGTTATTCAGAAAATCATTACAAATACTTTTGCCATAGCAAAGCCAATAAGTCCGCATCCCGGGAACGTGAGTATCCACGCTGCTACCATTTCCTTTACAATACTCCAGTTCACTAAGGAAAGTCTCTTTGCTGCACCTACACCCATTATCGCAGTTGTTTTTGTATGGGTTGTACTGACAGGTAGTCCTGATATAGATGCTATCATCAGACAAATCGCGCCGGCAATATCAGCCGCAAATCCCTGGTATCGTTCTAGCTTAACCATGTCCATTCCGACAGATTTGATAATCTTATATCCACCGATAGATGTACCTAATGCCATAATAGCAGAAACAAGTATCATCAACCAGATCGGTATAGAAGTAAAACCTTCGTTCGGATGATATGTGCCCTGTGCCAAAGTCTGACCAAGCAGGAAAACTCCTATAAATTTGAGACCATCCTGAGCGCCATGCATAAATGCCATAGCTGCACCACCTGTTATCTGGGCTCCTTTGAAAAAGCGATCAGCTTTGCGCCTGTTCATCCCTCTGCAAATCGCAGTAATAGTCTTAGAGGCAGCAAATCCCATAGCGAAACCAAGTATGGCCGATAATCCCAAACCGTAAATGACGTTTATCCATTCATTCATATTAATGCCGCCGGCTCCGCTCATTGCAATAGCGGCTCCGGTAATACCTGCGATCAAGGCATGACTCTCACTGGTAGGAATACCAAAGAACCATGCTCCCACTGCCCAAAGAACAATAGCAAACAAGGCGGCACACAGTGCTACCTGAGCCTTTGTGTTGTCGCCTCCAAAATCTACCATTTTATAAATTGTATCTGCAACTTTCTTACTGAAAATTGACATTACAAGAACACCAAGAAAATTAAACACAGCAGCCATCAATATAGCTGTCTTTGGTTTAAGCGAACGCGTAGATACTACTGTTGCTATTGCATTAGGAGCATCAGTCCATCCATTTACAAGTATCACACCCAGTACAAGCACCGTTGTAATAAGCAAAGCAGGATTACCTATACACATTCTGAAAAAATCAATCATACTGTTTAATTCTTCAATCATTATACTATCTTTTCTCCCATATCTCCGCCTGCAAGAATGTGATAATGTAGATGTAGCACAGACTGTTTCGCATCTTTACCACAATTATTTATAACTCGAAAACCATTTTCTGAAAGTCCCTGCTGTTTTGCAATTTTAGCAATTGCTAACTGAATACGGCCTAAATGTTGTGCGTCTTCTTCGTTAAAAGCCAATACACTTGGAAGATGCTTTTTAGACACAACAACAATATGCACAGGCATTTGAGGACTTATGTCGTGAAATGCAATGCAATCATCATCTTCGTATACTTTTCTGCAAGGAATAGCGCCTTCGATGATCTTACAAAAAATACAGTCACTCATTATTTTCTCTCCTTCAAATATTTTAAGAAATAAATTCTTCTGCTCTGGATATCATTTCATCTATTTTCTCTGGGGCTTTACCACCGGCCTGGGCCATATCCGGACGTCCTCCGCCACCACCCTGACAGATTGCAGCAGCCTTCTTAACTACCATAGAACAGTTAATTTTCTTCTCCACTGCTGATTTTGTTGCCATAGCAACAATGGTTACTTTACCGTCTGCACCTGATGCAGCCAGTGCAACACCACAATCAAGTTTATCACGGATAGCCTCGCACATTTCACGAAGTCCATCTGCACCCAGTGCATCAAAACGAGCAGCAACAATGCTGACACCATTGACTACCTTTGCATTCTTAATTATGTCATCAAGGTTAGAACCGGCAGCCTCTTTCTTAATCTGATCAAGTTCCTTTGTCAGTTGTTTATTTGTAGCAATTATATCTGTAGCCTTTGCAGGTACATCTGCGTAATCTGCCTTGAGAATCTCTGCTGTCTGAGCCAAAGACATCTCATATGATTTGTATACATTTCTTGCCACATTTCCTGTAACAGCTTCAATTCTGCGCACACCTGCTGCAACTGCGCTCTCATGTGTTATTTTGAAAAGGCCTATTGCAGATGTATTCTTTACGTGTGTACCGCCGCAGAGCTCCACGCTATACTCTCCCATATTAACAACACGTACATTCTTACCATACTTCTCGCCAAACAAAGCCATAGCGCCTGACTTCTTAGCGTCCTCTACGTCCATGACTTTTGTTACTACATCGTAATGGTCATATATGGACTGATTTACTATCTCCTCTACCTGTGCCAGTTCTTCTTTTGTAACAGCCTGCAAATGATTGAAATCAAATCTCAGTCTGTCACATGAAACTGATGAACCTGCCTGGTGTACATGCTCTCCTAATACTGTACGCAGTGCTTTTTGAAGTAAGTGTGTAGCACTATGGTTACATTCTGTTGCAAATCTCTTTGCCTTATCTATGGTCATTGTAACGCTTTGACCTACAGCTACAGTACCCTCTGCCACATTACCCATGTGTTTGAATTTGCCGTCTTCTGTCTTGGCGGTATCTGTAATTACTATAGATGCATAATCATTCTCAATAATACCTGTGTCTGCTGCCTGACCACCACTTGTTGCATAGAAAGGAGTCTTGTCACAAACGATAACAACATTTTCACCGGCTTGTGCTTCCTGAACAAACTCACCTTGTTCATTTACAATATACAGTACTGTTGCTTCAAGAGTTTGCTTTTCATAGCCCTCAAATACAGTTGCAGGACATTCCTTAGGCAAAATAACTTCCTTATTTGCCCATGATGTATCACGCTTGATTGCATCTCTTGCCATCTGCTTCTGAATATTCATCTGAGCGCGGAATCCATCTTCATCAACGCTGATACCTTGCTCTTCACAAATACTTCTTGTCAAATCAAGAGGAAATCCGTATGTATCGTGAAGCTTAAAGGCAACATCTCCAGGTAATACTTTGTCAGCACCTTTGCTCTCAATATCACTTATATATCCGTCCAACATATTCATACCGGCTTCGATAGTAGACGCAAATCTATCTTCTTCTGTTTTAATAACTTTCTTGATATATGCTTGTTTCTCTTTAAGTTCAGGATAAGCTCCGCATGATAATTCAATTGCTACATCGCACAGTTCATACAGGAACTGACCCTGAATGCCAAGCTTCTTACCGTGACGGGCAGCACCTCTTAAAAGTCTTCTGAGAACGTATCCCTTGCCTTCGTTAGACGGAATAACACCGTCACTTATCATCATAACAGTACTTCTGATATGGTCTGTGATAACACGAATGGATACATCATTTTGTGCATCATCGCCATAATTCTTACCGGAAAGCTCGCAAACGGTATCAATAATCTTTCTGATTGTGTCAACTTCAAACATGTTGTCAACATCCTGCATTACACAAGCAAGTCTCTCTAAGCCCATACCTGTGTCAATATTAGGATGAGCAAGTCTGAGATACGAGCCGTCTTTTTGTTGATCAAACTGTGTGAAAACAAGGTTCCAGATCTCAATAAATCTATCACAATCGCAGCCAACACCGCAATCAGGTTTACCACAACCGTATTTCTCGCCTCTGTCGTAATGTATCTCTGAGTCAGGGCCACATGGACCTAATCCAAGCTCCCAGAAGTTATCTTCTTTGCCTTGTCTCTTAATCTTATATTCAGGAAGTCCTACAACCTTTGTCCATATATCAAAAGCCTCGTCATCGTCTTCATAAATTGTGACCCACAGCTTCTCTCCTGGAATCTCCATAATCTCTGTCAGGAATTCCCAAGCCCATGTGATAGCTTCTTTCTTGAAATAATCGCCAAAGGAGAAGTTGCCAAGCATCTCAAAGAATGTACCGTGACGGGCTGTCTTACCAACATTGTCGATATCAGGCGTTCTGATACATTTCTGACATGTGGTCACTCTCTTTGATGGTGGTGTCTGAGTTCCCAGGAAGTAGGGCTTCAAAGGCGCCATACCTGCATTGATAAGAAGTAAGCTGGGATCATTTTGGGGCACCAGCGAGAAGCTAGGCAGTCTCAGATGCTGCTTTGTTTCAAAAAATGCAAGATATTTTTCTCTTATTGTATTTAAACTTAACTTTTCCATTATTATTCTCCTTTATCTATTACTTTCCCATTACTTCTTCATAAAGTGCCTTAAAAGCTTCTTTAGATCCTGTTATTTGCTGCATTGATACGCAATACGCGATTCTGAAATATCCAGGATAGCCAAAGCCTTTGCCACTGACAACTACTATATTGTGGCGAAGCGCCATATCACAGAACAGTCCGTCATCTGCAATAGGAGACTTAACAAACAGGTAGAAGGCTCCCTTAGGCAGTGTGCACTCATAACCAATATCTGTAAGCATCTTATACAATACATCTCTACGCTCTTTGTATGAATCAAGGCCTACAACATCATCAAGATGCTCTGCCACCAGCTTTTGGAACAACGACGGCGCATTTACAAATCCTAATGTACGATTTGAATAAATAAGTGCATCTACTAAGATATCTGAATCCTTTATAAGAGGATTAACTGCAACATATCCGATACGTTCGCCGGGTAGCGATAATGATTTACTGAAAGAATTTACTATAATTGCATTATCAAATATAGCTGCAATTTCCGGAATAACGACATCGTCGTATGAAACCTTTACATACGGCTCATCAGAAACAACATATATCGGTTGGCCGTATTTTGCTTCTGCTCCCAGGAGAACAGAATTGAGTCTGACAAGATCTTCCTCGGAATATACCGCCCCACTGGGATTGTTGGGGGAATTAATAATGATAGCCTTTGTCTTTGCTGTAATGGCTTGATCAATAGCTTCTATATCCAGTTGGAATGTGTCAGGCAAAGCCTTTACCGGAATAATAACTCCGCCGTACTGTGTTACGTATGCTCTATATTCGCCGAAGAAAGGAGCTATAACAATTACTTCATCTCCCGGATTGAGCAGTGAATTCATCGTAATGGTAAGACCGGCTGCTGCACCTGTACACATAATTATGTGCTTAGCTTCGAAGTCAACATCAGTCTTGCGCTTCATAAACTCTGCAACCTTTTGTCTTACATCAACATGGCCGGCATTTGGCATATACTTATGGATATCCGGTTGCGAAGCCAGTTCACTCATACGCTTAATAATCTCCATTGACGGCTCCAAATCAGGATTTCCCAAAGCAAAATCATACACGTTTTCCGGACCATAAAGTTTCTTAAGCGCATTTCCCTGTTCAAACATGGCGCGAATCATAGATCCTGACGCAAGACTTTTCACAATTCTTTCTGAGAACATATTACCATCCTTTCAGCTTATTGCTTGCTCTTCATGAGTGTTATAAGAGCTTTCGGATCTTCTGCTGTGAATAAAGCATTACCTGCAACAAGTACATTAGCACCTGCGCCTACAACATCAACATAAGTCTTTGCATCCACACCACCATCAACTTCAATATCCATATCCGGATAACCCTCGCGTATACAAAGCGCTCTCATTTCTGCGATCTTACGTGTAATAACAGGTATATATGACTGTGCACCAAATCCAGGGTTAACAGACATAATAAGTACCATATCAATATCAGGCAAAATATATTTGAGCGTCTCAACATTTGTCATAGGATTGAGAGCTACACCGGCCTTAACACCAGCCTTCTTAATCATCTGGACAACTCTGTGAAGATGAACACAGGCCTCTTGGTGCACTGTAATTATATCGCTACCTGCAGCAACAAAAGCATCAATGTATTTTTCAGGATTCTCTATCATAAGGTGAACATCAAAAGGAAGCTTTGTTACCTTTCTTGCTTTCTTTATAACAGGCATACCAAGTGAAATATTGGGAACAAAATGTCCATCCATTACATCTATGTGAATCAAATCGGCTCCTGCCGCTTCCATTTTCTTTATCTCATCGCCCAGCATTGAGAAATCTGCTGATAATATTGAAGGTGATACTTTAATTTCCATAACAACAACCCTTTCACAATTATTTATATTTATTCTTGTCTTTTACAACAAGTTCATTATATATCTCTACATAACGCTGATATCTGTCCAGTGCAATCTCACCCCGCCCAAGCGCCTCCTTCACGACGCATCCCGGCTCACCGGTATGGCTGCAATCAGGAAATCTGCACGCGCCATTCTTGATATTATACATCTCCGGATAGTAATTTGACAAGTCTCCGGGAGGAATCATTTCAATATCATACATGCTGAAACCAGGAGAATCAATGATTAATGTCGGCTGTAAAAAGATGCCTTCTTTCGGTATAAATATTTCGGAATGTCTTGTTGTATGTTTACCTCTGTGAGTTTTACTGCTCAGTTCTCCTGTTTCCATTGCTTTCATATCAAGCATCTCATTAAGCAGCGTGGATTTACCAACACCGGACTGTCCGGCTAACACACATGTATACCCTTCTATAACTTTCTTAACAGCCGCTACACCAATGCCGTTAGCTCCGCTTGTGATTATACATTGCACCACTTTGGAATAATCTGTGAAAATTCTGTCGGCTGTTATGCTATCCTGGTCAGATTTATTAATAATCAACACCGGCTCTACATCATTCATAAATGCAGTTATAATCATTTTGTCTACTAACATGAAATCTGCCACAGGTTTCTTAGAGGCAACGACAATTATAAGTTTATCAATATTGGCTACATCAGGTCTGTAAAATCTGTTTTTACGTGGAAAAAACGACGATATAGTCGCCGTCTTGGCTATATCGTCGCATTCTTTAAGCTCTACACGGTCTCCCGGAAGTGGTTTTAGTTTATCTTTGCGAAAAATACCGCGAACATTACATTCGTAAACCTCATCATTTGAATATACGAAGTATAAGCCACATATTCCTTTAAGAATTATCCCTTGTTTAGTTGTCTGCATAATAAATATATTTTATCTCGTATTTCTGTGCTGTTATTGCGTTAGCGCCCAGGTACACTGTTACTTTGGTAGGTTCGCCATGAACAGAAACAGGTACATTAAACTGAATCGGGAACTGCCAGGTGCCTATAATTTGTCCACTTTGTAGAGGATATGTTATTGCTCCCTTATGAGTCTCTACCTCTACATATACATAATATGACTCAAAGCCTTCCATCATAGGATTTTCAATAGTTACTGTTTTGTACTGTGTCAGCAGGGTCATATCTGTATAGAAATATACATGTACAGTTTCATTGGCAAGCACTGTCTGATATGCTGCAGGGTACTGTCCTACAACAGTAAGAGAAGCCGTCAAAGGTGTGGGTGTAGGCTCTAACGAGGGAGTAGGTGTTGGTGTATAACCCGGAAGGAATGAGCCATCTATTCCAGGTGTAACATTAACATTGGGGGTGATATTGATATCCGGAGTGATATCTGTACCGGGAGTTACCTCGATGCCGGGTGTGACATCTGTACCGGGTGTGATTACCTCGGCAGGAGTCTCACCGGGAACTACAGGTGTTGTATCAGGAGCCTCCGGTGTATTTTCCGGATCTTGACCCACATCAGGAGTACCTGCATCCGGTGTCTCTTGTCCAGGTGTCTCTTGTCCAGGTGTCTGAGTTCCGGGATTCTCACTTACATCAGGAGTTCCATCCGGATTCACACTAGTATCAGGAGACTCACTTATTTCCGGAGTAGCATTTGGATCTACAGTAGGAGTTGGTGTTATAATCTCCGGTGTGGTATATAATCCTTCTATGATAGAACCCGGTTCCGGGAACACAACACCAAGTTTAAGATGTATTTTCTTAAGAGCATCTGCCGCTTCTTCAAGAGTCATTCCTGAAAGATCAGGTACATTTACATAAGAATACATAGTACCGGCGCTATAATATACAGTTATTGTATCTCCGGGAGAAATAATTGTGCCTGCACGTGGACTGGTACGTACTACTAATGTATCATTAACTTTACTGCTATACACCGAAGAATAGTTGACTTGAGCGCCCATAGATTCTAATTGCGCTCCTATCTCTTTATAGTCTTTCTTAGATGATGAATAGTCGTCCAAAACAAAAGAACCCGCCACACTGGATACTTCAAAAGTAATCTTTAGATTATGAGTCAACTCTGTTCCTTTTGGTACATTCTGACTGATAATATATCCATTGGGATACTCTTCACTCTCAACTAGTACCTTCTCAACATCGATATCGAAAACAGCCAGAGCAGACTCAACAGCAGCTACCTGCATACCTGTATAATCCTGTATATATGTTTTTGTATCCACAAATTGATCCAGGTTGTCCTTTGCCGCCTGATATCTGTTATATATAAAATAAATACCAACAATAGCTACAACAATGGCTATCGCATACGTAATAGTCGCAAACACTATATTGCGCACGCGAATTTCCATATGAACTGCCTCTTCATCGGAATATTCGTATGCATCATCATCTATATCTTCATCGTTTTGTTCGTCATCAATATAATCACTATCCGTATTCTCTGTGTTCATATTAACCGGGGCAGCAGACGACTCCGATGTATCATCCTCTGATTCGTCGTCAAAAAAATCATCATCGTCAACAAAGGTCATGTCTGTTTCTTCTGTTTTTCCCGGGTTGACATTCGTTTGGCTTGTGTACACTTCCTCTGCCACAGGCACAACTACACCAATTGGTTCAGACTTAACATCATGAATAGTCGGCACAGCATTTAAGAAAGAAGAATATGGAGTGTTTATTACCTTTTCTAAACGAAGAAGCATGTCCTTAGCTGATTGGAATCTCATAGCAGGATCTTTCTTAGTCGCCAGCACAATAAGATCACTGACCCCTCTGGGAACGCCGGGATCTATTTCATGCGGAGGAATTATTTTACCATCAATATGTTTTAAAGCTATAGACACATGAGATTCACCATCAAAAGGCACAGTACCAGTAACCATTTCATACATCATAATTCCTGTAGAATAAATATCTGTACGCTCGTCAACAAAGCCACCTCTTGCCTGTTCAGGAGACAAATAGTGAACACTACCCGCGCTATCCGGAGTAGCTGATTTGGTACTTGAAGATACGGCCTTAGCAATACCAAAATCCGCTAATTTCACTACTCCTCCCGGAGTAAGCATTATATTTTGAGGTTTGATATCTCTGTGTATTATTTTATGCTCATGCGCATGATCAAGAGCCGTCAGTATCTGAGCTGTAATATTAAGAGCATCTCTCCACTTTATCGTGTGTTTTGCAATTATATAATCCTTGAGAGTAACTCCTTCTATAAACTCCATGACTATATAATGCACATCACCGTCACAACCTACATCTAAAATATCAACTATATAAGGATGTGATAAGCTTCTGGCTGCATTTGCCTCGTTATTAAATTTTCTGATAAACTCTTCATCATTGCAAAACTCTTCTTTGAGAATCTTTATAGCCACAAGCTTCTCATCAACTGCATCTTTAGCTTTGTATACAACGGACATTCCTCCTGTACCAACCCTGGACAAGAGCTTATATCTATCATTTAAAAAACGTCCCTCATATGCATCGTGAATCATATTTTATCCTCACTTTTCATTATAACCTTATAAGAATAACAGTAATGTTATCCTTGCCACCGGCATTATTTGCACAATCTATTAATTTATCTACAGCTTCATATACCGAAGCATTATCCATAATTATATTACTGATCTGTGTCTCTGATATCATGTTGGTCAATCCATCTGAACAAAGTAATATACAATCTCCTTTGTTGTAGTTTTGTAAGAAAACATCTATCTCAACATCATCCTCTGCACCAAGCGCGCGGGTAATTTCATTCTTGCGAGGATGACTGCTGGCTTCTTCTTTGCTTATCTTTTTCTGATCTACAAGATACTGAACATAAGAATGATCTTTTGTTATCTGTTCCATAACACCGTTTCGTATCATGTAGGCTCTGGAATCACCCACATTGGCAAACAGCACAAAGCTATCTGTCACAGCAGCTGTAACTAAAGTAGTACCCATGCCTTTAAATCTTGTATCAGACATTGCCCTTGCGCGAACGCGAATATTAGCACGCTTTATAGTATGCTTTATAAATCTTTCCAGTCCCTCATGGCTCTCAACGTCAAAGAAATCTTTTGCCGCATCTATAAAAGAACAAACCGCTACAGAACTGGCAATCTCTCCTGCATTATGACCACCCATGCCATCTGCCACTACAAAGAAGGCAATATCATATTTGTCTGCAACATGATATCCGCAAAAGTCCTGATTTGCGCGTCTGACCTTACCGGTATCTGTTTTTGTACAAAAGTTAATTATCAACTCAATCGCCCTCACTAATAGCGCTTCGTCTCAGCTGTCCACAGGCTGCCTCAATATCTCTTCCCAAAGACCTTCTGACAGTTACATTTACTCCTGCTTTCTCAAGCATACTCTTAAATCTCTCCACCGCTTCCTTATTAACGGTGACAAAGCCAGTATCGCTTACTTCGTTTACCGGAATAAGGTTTACGTGGCACAAGATTCCTTTTATCAAACGAATGAGATGGGCAGCATGTTCTTCCGAATCATTAACACCCTTAATCAGCGCATACTCAAACGTTATGCGACGATTCGTTCTCAATTTATAAATATGACACGCATCGAGCAATTTGTCAAGTGCGTATTTCCTATTCACAGGCATAATAAGTGACCTTTGTTCGTCTATAGGATTATGTAATGATATGCACAGAGTTATAGGCAGATTTTCCTCTGCTAACTGAATTATCTTATCCGCAAGCCCACATGTTGACAAAGATACATTCCTATAGCTTATGTTAAGTCCATCGCCACTATTGAGCAAATGCAGGAATTTAATTATATTATCGTAATTATCAAGAGGCTCGCCTATTCCCATAATGACAACTCTTGTTATGGTTATATCATTATCACTATTCATTCCGATTATCTGGCCCAGACATTCACCCGGGGTCAGATTGCGTACAAAACCACATTTTGCAGAAGCACAGAATGTGCATCCCATCTTGCACCCTACCTGGGACGAAATACATGCGGTATAGCCGTATTTATATTTCATCAGAACACTTTCTATAAGATTCCCATCACCTGTATCAAATAAATATTTTATAGTACCATCCAATGCAGATGTAAGTTTTCTGAAGATTTTTAATTTGCCTGTCGTATATCTCTCAGCTAGCTTTGTGCGCATATCCTTTGGGATATTTGACATTTCATCAAAACTCTTTCCCTGATATATCCACTGATATATCTGCTTGGCACGAAAAGCCGGCAGACCTTCTTTTTTTACAAGGTCTTTTAACTCATCAAGTGTATAATCAAGCAAATTTTGTAACTTTGTGTCCATTAGTAAAATCACCTGCTGCCATTCTTCTGGCGCCTTCTGCCTGTAGTTCCAGAATTCTCAAAACACCATAACCTGTCACTACGTCTATGCCTTCTTTATCTGCTTTGAGTACTGTACCCGGCTCTTTTCCGCTTATGATCTCCTGTGAAAAGATACAACTTTTATGAATCTTCACGCGCATACCGCTGACTTCTGTTGTATAAGCTGATGGAAACGGATTAGTACCCCTTATAAGATTATGAATCTCCCATGCTGTTTTATTCCAATCAATATGACCGGTCTCACGATCTACCATGGCCGCATATGTCGCTTTACTGTGATCCTGCGGGATACGCACAAGAGTCCCTGCTTCCAGCATATCCAGAGTCTTAAGCAGAACCGGTCCACTTATTTCTGCCAATTTATCATGCAATTGGCCTGTGGTCATATCATCATCTATGTCTACAGTCTCCGTCAGCAGCATATCTCCGGTATCAATTCCTTTATCTGTCATCATAGTAGTCACACCACTTTGCTTATCGCCATTTATAATACTATGCCAAATCGGGGCTGCTCCTCTTAGCTCAGGGAGCAGACTTGCATGTACATTTATACATCCTTTTTTAGGTATATCAAGTACTGCCTGAGGTAATATCTTGCCGTAAGAAATTGTTACAAACACATCTGCATCATATGATTTGAGCTGGTTTAATATTGGCTCCAGGTTGTCACCTTTGAAGCTCTCCGGTTGCATAATATCTATATGATTACCTATAATCTCACCGGATAACACCTTGGCGTTATGCTCTTCTATAAGAATTTTCACAGGTGGCGCTGTCATCACGTTGCCTCGTCCCTTGGGGCGATCAGCTTTTGTAACTACACACATAACCTCGTGATTATCTATCAAAGCTTTAAGTGTAGGCACAGAAAAGTCAGGTGTGCCCATAAAAACTATTTTCATTCTCTTTCCTCCACAGGTATTGGCTCATATTCAAAAGCCACATCTTTATATAAAATGCCATCTAAATGCTCAATTTCATGGCAAAGTATAACAGACAAGAATCCCTCCGCATTTATAGTAACAGGCATGCCGTCTTCATTAAGTGCCTTTACCTGTACCTTATATGGCCGTTTTACCCGACCTCTGAATCCCGGCAGACTAAGGCAACCCTCATTAGAATCCTGCTCACCTTCTTTTAATGTAAATACCGGATTAACCAGCGCCATTTTATTTCCTTGTGTGTCATCAATAACAACAATTCTCTTTACAATACCGATCTGTGGCGCTGCGAGACCTACACCGTTTGTTGCATACATTGTATCAAACATATCTGAAATAAGCTGGCGAGTGCCTCTGTTTACTTCTGTTACTTGTTTACATTTTATACGAAGAACATCATCTTCCTCTGTTCTAACTTTTCTTATTGCCATATTGTATCGCTCCCAGTCTATTGTATTACTCAAACTTTATATTAACGGAAATGTTATTTCCGCCCTTCTTTACATTAATCCACCTTTGCAAAATTTGCAATATTTTTTCTCTGGAATCAGCCTTAATTGTTATATTCCATCTATATTTATTGTTTATACGCACTGCAAAGTCACGAGCGGGTCCCAAAAGCAGCACATCTTGATCCTCTCCCGTAATTGCCTGTGACTTGAGAATTTTAAGCTGTGCCTTGGTATAAACAAATACTTTCTTGTCATCTTCACCACTAAAACGTATTGTACACATTGCACAAAACGGAGGGAAATATAAATTTTCTCTCAGGATTATTTCATTACGATAGAACTCCATATAATTGCCTGTACTGCCGGCCGTCAAAGGATATGCGTCAATATCATACGCTTGTATAAGCACTCGACCTTGCTTCTGCGCCCTGCCTGCTCTACCCGATACTTGGGTAAAGAGCTGGAAAGCCCGTTCTCCTGCCATGTAATCCTGCATATTCATAAGTGAATCAGCATTGATAATACATACAAGCGTAACGCCCGGAAAATCATGGCCCTTTGCTATCATCTGTGTACCTACCAGGATCTGGGCTTCGCCGGAGGCAAAACGGCTCAATATACCTACATGTCCGTCCTTGGCTGCCGTTGTATCTGCGTCCATTCGCAGGACCTTCGCGTCAGGTATCATATTCTGTAGCTCTTCTGCAACACGTTCTGTACCACTACTGCGTGTATCAAACGTTTCACTGCCACACTCCGGACATTTATCAGGACGTATAATAGTATTACCACAATAATGGCAAACCAGTCTGTTGCTACCTGCATGATATGTCATCGGGATACTGCATTGTCTGCACTTAAGAGTCTTACCGCATCCTGTACATAGTACCTGTCCGCTATATCCTCTGCGATGCACAAATACTATTGTTTGATTTCCCTGGCAATAATTCTTAATAATCTCATTACGCATTTCCTGACACATGAGACTACTCTGGCCTCCCTGCATACGTTTTTGTCTCATATCCATAATATAACATTCAGGCAGAGGCTTGCTGTTTGCCCTGTTCTTAAGACCCATATAGTAAATTTTATGTGTTACAGCTCTGTGAAAAGTAGCAACAGAGGGTGTTGCCGAGCCGTATATCACAACTGCATTTGTCTGCTTTGCTCTCATAACAGCAACTTCTGCCGCTGTATAATGAGGATTTGAATCTTCTGAACGATATGAGCTATCATGCTCTTCATCTATAATTATAACTGAAAGATTAACTGCAGGAGCAAATATTGCAGATCTGGTACCTATAACAATCTTTGCCTGACCTGTACGTATTCGTTGCCATTGTGTTCCTCGCTGAGCATCTGTAAGGCGACTATGAAGTACCGCCACTTTATCATCAAATCTTGCAGTAAAATGTGTTATCATCTGTGGAGTCAAGGCTATCTCAGGTACCAATACCATGGCGCTACCACCATTATTTATAACATTAGCAATTATTTGCATATATACTTCAGTCTTACCGCTACCTGTAACTCCATGCAGCAAACATTCTGCAAATTTATTACTATTAATTAATTTAAGTATAAAATTGTATGCTTTCTCTTGCTCCCGGTTAAGCTGATGCGGAGTGTATGTTGTCATTTTATATGTCGGTGTATAATGTATACGCTCATCAGATTCAAGAACTGTATCGGCTTGTACGAAACCTCTTTTGATTAAGGTTTTGATTGCTGAATCTGAGCTCAAGCCTATAATATTTATGACTTCTTTAGCACTGATACCGCGAGGATTATCCATCAGCAATTTAAGTATATTTACTTGATTAATATTACGAAGTTTATTACTATCAATAATGCTTTGTGTTTCCTGCTCACTCAAAGCACAGGACAATATTTTCACAGATTTCTGTTTATATCCATCTTTGGATATAAAGCATCTTATCGCATCACCTACAGTACAGAAGAAATATTTATGTATTTGCCACGCCAGATCAAGCTGTTCATCATCCATCACCGGTATGTTCTCACACAACTCACCTATGTATTTAAGCTTGTATTGGTATGTAGATTCATCATACTCTGATATTGACCACACCAAAGCCGGGGTAGACTTATTGCCTATCCCAAATGGTACAGTAACAAAACTACCTCGTCTAATTTTGTGGGCATAATCGCTCTCAATATTTACGAGGTAGCTGTATTCAATATCAAATTCATTTGTGCTTTGTAACAGATAAACACCTGCTACAATATTACTTTGTCGCACTGTTATATCACTTCACCTATATCAGATAAACTTTGCAATGAAGTCTGGAGTATTGTTCTCGTCTCCATTGATACTGATGTAAAAATGAGCATTGTGCTCTGCTGAAATTTTCTCAAGGCCATCAAAGAATGTCTTAAGTGATTCCGGATTCTCATGAACGATGTAAGTAAGACCATCAATGAATACAGTCTCAATGTCATAGTTCTGTGAAGCTACGCCGCAGAGAAAACCGAGGAAAGGTTCTGCTCCTGAAACGGGATAATCTAATATATTAATAAATCTGATTTTATGTGATAACTTCATCATCAGCTCATTGCTGTCATCAATGTAAACTACGGTACCGTTGCTTTCCTTTGCAAGAGCGTTAGCAGACTCTAACATATGCTTTGTCTTGCCTGTACCTTTTTTGCCATAAAATACTTTTATCATTTTTATCGCCTCCAATATGTTTTATACATAGAGTATACAACGAAATCAATTGAATATCAAGACAGTAAGCAGGAAAGATTTTATTATGTTCTATATCGCTGAACATATGCCGGCGCCATGTTTTGTTGATATCAGCACAGCACCGGCTTTGTCAGTCACACCAAACATATAAAAGTTATCAGACGGCATGGCAGAATACATGTCTGCCTATTCGGACCGCTACAGGTAGTGATCTGATCCATTTGTTTGTAGCAGTAGACGGATTGTAATAATATAAACAACCATAGGTAGGATCCCAACCATTAAGGGCATCCCGTGCTGCGTTATAAGCAGTCTGATCCGGGGTCATATTTATTTGTCCATCCGAGACAGCATCAAATGCTCCTGACTGATATACAACACCTGCTACTGTTTTGGGAAAACGTGAATCCTTTACTCTGTTTAGAATAACAGCAGCCACTGCTACTTGTCCCGTATATGGTTCTCCTCTCGCCTCGCCGTACACTACTCTTGCCAATAGCTCAAGGTTAGCACTTGTATTAGTAGAAGCCGATCCGGTAGAGGCTGAAGTTAATATCCCCATAGCTTTCAACGTTATCGGTCCTGCAATACCATCTACAGTAAGACCATTTCTCTGTTGAAAAAGTCTTACAGCCTTTTCAGTACGACTTCCATAAATACCATCAATACTTCCTGTGTAATATCCCCATGTCTTTAATCGCTTCTGTATACTTATTACCTCATTGCCTGTACTACCACGTTTTGACAACACAGGGGCAAATTTCTGAATATTATTTTCACTTAAATTTTCATCGAAGACCACTTCCGGATCTATTTCAGTAATTAATACGCTGCTTCCGAAAATAATTAATCCACAGATTATAAAAATAAATGACACAATAAATAATTTTGTTATTTTACCAGTCATAAAAAAACACCTCAAAACATAAATTGTTTTCAGGTGTAGTATTAACTCACTTATTTGAAAATATTCATTTTCAATATGTACCTATAAAATCTGCCGGATCGATACGTTCCCCTGCGTGATGGACTTCAAAATGAAGATGAACGCCAGTTGACAAACCTGTGGTTCCCATTGTGGCAATGTGTTGACCTTTCTCAACTTGGTCGCCTACGGAAACGAGACATGTTTTTGAAGATTTGAGATGAGCATATCTTGTTTTATATCCGTTACCATGATCTATCTCAATGAACCAGCCATAGCTGTCATTCCACTGCACCATGGTTACTGTGCCTTTGCCTGCGGCATAAATAGCAAGACCACCTTGTTTAGATAGATCAACACCATAATGGAATTTTGTATATCCAAGGATAGGATGCTTTCTCCAACCGTATTTTGAGACTGTTTTGCCTGCAGCAGGTCTGAAGTTTGGAATACGGTCGTAATAGTCCTGAAGCTGTGCTGCCTGGTCATCGATAGAGGCTATTAGCTGATCAACTTGCTCTTGGTCTTCAAAGATCTCTGCAACATATTCTTTGAGCTCTTTTATTTCCTGTGACGCAGTAAGCCACTCTGCCTGACCCTCAGTAGCTATTCCGGAAGAACGAGATGCGTACTGAGTATACAAGCTGTTTGTTATGTAATCAGAGATGAAATCTTTAAGATTATCAATCTCTTCTTGTAATTGCTCTTTTTCCTGACTCTCTTGCTCTTTCTCAGCCTCTACATTGTCCAATTCATCTTCCAGGTTCTCTATCTGTTGATTGGATGAATCTTCTTTGTCTTTTATCTCAGAATTAAGATCATTAATGTTATTCTCCAGATCATCTTTTTCCTGAGACAGGGCTGCTGCATCTTTCTCAAGCTTATTAATCTTAGAATTAAGTTTAACAACGAAAACAGATGCCACAGTAATGACAATGACAAGGGCAATCAAATATACAGCAGGACTATTCGGGAATACTGCTGCTATCTTTGTAAATATATTCTTTTTACCATTTTCTGTATCATGGTTCATGATATATTCCTACCCTTTCTGTAACGTCAGGACAAACCTTATGAATTATACTGCCATTTATATTATTTGTCAAATTTTACAGATTTTCCACAAATTCACGGGTAATAACATTAAGATCTCCTGCACTTAACATGACTACCATGTCTTTCTCTGTAACATTTTCACGAAGGTATTGTACTATATCTCCAAAGTCAGAGATGTGTCTGGAATTAATTCCGTTAGATACATAATAATCCGACATTGATTGTCCGGAAACCTGCTTAGTGTCTATCTCACGAGCTGAATAGATATCCGAAACAATGAGATCATCTGCTTCCCGTAAAGCTGTCGGATATAGATCAAAGAAAGATATAGCCCGTGAAAATGTGTGAGGTTGGAAAATTGCATATAATTTTCCATCTGGTTGCATTTTACTGCGAGCAGCTTCCAGCGTTGCTTTAATCTCTGTAGGATGATGGGCGTAATCATCAATAAGCGGTGCTCCATTTACTTTACCCACATATTCAAATCGTCTTGCCGTACCATGGTATTGCAGCAGACCATCCTGTATACTGTCAATACTGCACCCAAGTTCAAGGCATACAGCGCAAGCCGCCAGGCTGTTTTGCACGTTATGTGCCCCCGGTACATTTATTGTAACATCGAAATTCTCTACTGATTGCTTGCGGCAAACAGTAAAAGATGTGTTTGTCTTTGTTATATTTATATTTGTTGCGTAATAATCAAACTCTGATTCTGTTCCATATGTGATAATACGGCAGTTTGCATTTTTCGTAACTGTTTGCATATTTTCATCGTGTCCGCACACCACAGCAAACCCGTTCTCATCGCATAAAGATACAAATTCGGTAAAACTGGAAATAATATTATCAAAAGTTTTGAAATAATCAAGATGTTCTGCCTCTATGTTAGTAATAACCGCTGCATAGGGCTTGATATTAAGAAAGTTTGCATGGTATTCACATGCTTCAGTAACAAAATAGTCACCATCCGAGGGTAACACATTATTGTGAATGCGTTCAAGAACCCCGCCTATATGAATGCAGGGTTCTTTACTTGCTGATATCATAATTGATGCAATCATAGAAGTGGTAGTTGTCTTTCCGTGAGTACCGGAAACTGCCACAGTGTACGGATACATTTTTGCGAACTGGCCTAAATATACGCCACGTTCTACCGTAGGTATGCCGCGTCTTTGAGCTTCAAGAAGCTCCGGATTATCAGGTGCTATTGCCAGCGTATAAATAACCAAATCAATATCATCTGATATATTCGCTGCTTGCTGGACTGTATATACAGTAGCTCCCATGGATTTGAGCTTGATTACTCTGTCATTCTCCACTCTGTCGGAGCCACTGATTATATATCCCTTACTCATAGCAAGCTCAGCGATGCCGCTCATACTGGATCCGCCGATTCCTATGAAATGTATGTGTTCTGGCATATTTATAATACGTCCTTTAATAATTACATTGCGTTTACGCGGTCGCAAAGAGCCTCGTACTGAGCCTTGATCTCCGCAGGAAGCTTCTCGAAACGAGCAAGGTGAGCCTTCTGATCTTCGATTTCCTGGAGCCAAGCATCTTTGTCAATTGAGAGAAGATTCTCAAGAACTTTCTCATCTACTTCACAGCCTTCGAGATCAATATCCTTAGCGTAAGGCAGATAACCGATAGCAGATTCACGTGCATCAACTGTGCCGTTACATCTTGCGAGAATCCAAAGAAGAACTCTGAGGTTATCACCAAATCCAGGCCAAATAAAGTTGCCTTCGTCATCAAGACGGAACCAGTTAACGTTGAAGATTTTAGGAGGATTAGGAATTTTCTTGCCCATCTCAAGCCAGTGAGCGAAATACTCACCCATGTTGTAGCCACAGAAAGGAAGCATAGCCATAGGATCTCTTCTTACAACACCTACAGCACCTGTAGCAGCAGCTGTTGTCTCAGAAGCCATTGTAGCACCAACGAATACACCGTGCTCCCAGTTAAATGACTGGTAAACCAGCGGAGCAACCTTAGCACGTCTGCCACCGAAGATCATAGCTGAGATCGGTACGCCTGCAGGATTCTCCCATTCCTTAGAGATGCAAGGACACTGACAAGCAGGAGCTGTAAATCTTGAGTTAGGATGAGCAGCCTTAGTATCCATATCAGGAGTCCACTCATTTCCTCTCCAGTCGAGAGCCTTCTCAGGAGCAGGAACGCCCATCTTCTCCCACCAGATTTTCTTATCAGGTGTGAGTGCAACGTTTGTGAAAATTGTATTAGCCTTACATGTAAGCAAAGCATTAGGGTTAGACTTCATACTTGTTCCCGGTGCAACGCCAAAGAAACCAGCCTCAGGGTTAACTGCCCAAAGTCTACCGTCGCTACCGATTCTGAGCCATGCAATATCATCGCCAACAGTCCATACTTTATATCCGAGAGCCTGATATTTCTCCGGAGGAATAAGCATAGCCAGGTTAGTCTTACCGCAAGCACTTGGGAAAGCAGCTGATACGTACTGAACATTGCCATTAGGATCCTCTACGCCGAGAATGAGCATGTGTTCTGCCATCCAGCCTTCTTTACGTCCGAGCCAACTTGCAATACGCAGAGCAAAGCACTTCTTACCGAGAAGAACGTTTCCGCCGTAGCCTGAACCAAATGACCAGATACTATTATCCTCTGGGAAGTGGCAGATAAATCTTCTCTCAGGGTTAACATCGCCTCTTGCGTGGAGACCCTTAATGAAGTTAGGTGAATCACCAAGCATATCCATAGCAACTTTACCCATTCTTGTCATAATTCTCATGTTGAGTACAACATAGATACTATCTGTAATCTCAATACCTACCTTGCTGAACTCTGAGAATGCAGGTCCCATGATATAAGGAATAACGTACATTGTACGGCCCTTCATTGAGCCTGTAAAATAAGTACCTAACTTTGCATAAGCAGCGCTCTTCTCCATCCAGTTATTGGTCGGGCCTGCGTCTTCTTTATGTTCAGTACAAATGAAAGTGAGGTGCTCAACTCTGGCAACATCATTTTCAGCTGTTCTGTGATATAAACATCCGGGATATTCCTGTTGATTTAATTCAACTAATTCGCCTGTAGCTACAGCTTCTGCTGTGAGGCGAGCTTTTTCTTCCTCTGAGCCATCGAGCCAAACGATTTTATCCGGCTGTGTCATATTAGCCATCTGCTCTACCCACTCATTAACATATACATTCTTGTACATATCTTATACCTCTTTCTTATATTTTGTGTATTTAGTGCACAAAGTAAATTAAGTGCATAAAATGCAATTTACCACATTTATATTATACTCATAAACTTTTTTTGTGCAACAAAAAATTTGCTATGGTTGCAAATTCCTCAGGGGACAAAACCTCGCCTCTGACTGTTTCATTCTTACCTATAATTTCTAAGGCTTCCTTTACATTTTCACGATTTATACCCAAATAACCTGCATTGGCCAAAGAATTAGTAAGCATCTTCCTTCTCTGACAAAATGATGCTTTGATTATCTTAAAGAAATACTCTTTATTTTCCAATTCATACGGCGGATTTTCTCTTATCATAAGCTGTACTACGCACGAATCAACATTAGGTTGAGGATTAAAGCAGTGAGGTGGCACTGTGAAAAGTATCTTTCCCTCCGCAAAGAAACCAACAGTAACACTCAAAGCTCCATAATCTTTACCTCCCGGAGTTGCTGTCATACGAAGTCCCACTTCCTTTTGAACCATAAAGGTCATAGAATGAAGATATGGCACATCCCCTTCCAGAAAAGCCATAATAATGGGAGTCGTTATATAATACGGAAGGTTTGAAATGATTTTCACTTGTTTCAGTCTGGGATTGAGAGCAAATTGCTCTTCTATCAGTTGTCTTACATTAACTTTGAGAATATCGTTGTATACTACTTTAATATTCTGATGAACAGTCTCCAGTACGCCAAGAACAGGACGAAGGCGTTCGTCTATCTCTACTGCCAGTACCAGACCTGCATAATTTGCAAGCTCGCCTGTCATAGCTCCCATACCGGGGCCTACTTCAATTACCATATCTTCTTCCGTCAAGTTGGCGGATTCAACAATTTTGCGAACAACATTCTTGTCGTTTAAAAAATTCTGGCCAAGGCTTTTTATGGGTTTGATTGTACTGCTTTTCATAACGCCACTTTCCGTTTAATAAAATTAAAAATCCTGCTAATTGTATACAAACAGAAGGTTGGTGTCAAATGATAATCTCAAAGAACCGTTTTGCATTATCAGCTGTCATATCGCACACATATTCATATGATAAATCCAGAAGTTCTGCAATTTTCCTAATCGTATATACAGTCTTACCGGAATCATTTCTCGTGCCGCGGAAAGGCTCGGGCGTTAAATACGGGCAGTCCGTCTCTATCAATATACGATCACGCGGCATAACTTTGACCGCCTCTACTAATTTCTTGGCATTCTTAAAAGTAACAACACCGCCAATTGAAAAGCAGCAATTCATCGACACATACTCCGGCACTGACTCACTACTACCGGAATAGCAGTGGATCAACGCACCGCGCTTTGCGTCAAGATGTTCCTTTAATATGTTCATAGTATCAAGGTGAGCATCTCTGTTATGTACTACTATCGGCTTAGATAAATCAGAAGCCAGTTTGAGGTGTTTTATAAAATTCACTTTCTGAGCTGCAACTTGTTCATCAGAGTAATCATAATGATAATCAAGACCTGTTTCACCGATTCCAAGGATCTTCTCCGCCTTTGTACCTGTAAAAAGGCACCTGATTCTCTCAATCTCCTCATCATTTGACTCTAATGCATACTCCGGATGAATACCTACAGTAACAAACATATTACTGTATTTGTTCGCAAGCACTACAGCACTATCAATATCCCCGGGACAGGTTGCCGAATTAATAACATATATATTTTCCTGACGAAAAGTACTCATCAGCTGATCCAGATCCTGATCATACCGCTCGTCATTATAGTGTGCGTGTACGTCAATAATCATGCAGTCTCGATACCTGCCGCTTCATGTAAATTAAGTGCGTCGATTGCAGCCTCACGCATCTTGTATTTCTGAATCTTGCCACTGGCAGTCATAGGGAATTTATCCATGAACCAGATATATCTTGGCATCTTATGGCGCGATAAATTCACTCTAATATATTCCTTCATCTCTTCTTCAGAAGAAACTTCATTTTCCTTGAGGATGATACAGGCACATACTTCCTCGCCGTAGTTCTTATCAGGTACGCCTATTACCTGTACATCTTTTATCTGAGGATGAGTGTAAAGAAATTCCTCTAACTCCTTGGGATAAATATTCTCACCGCCACGGATAATCATATCTTTTATTCTACCTGTGATTTTGAAATATCCGTCTTCATCTATAACAGCCAGGTCTCCTGAGTGGAGCCAGCCGTCTTTGTCAATTGCAAGGCTCGTTGCCTCGGGCATATTGTAATAACCCTTCATAACAGAATATCCTCTGACTACAACTTCGCCCGGAGTACCACTTGGAACATCCTCATAAGTCTCAGGATCTACAACCTTTACCTCTACAAAGGGCATCTTACGTCCTACGGTAGCTACTCTTTTCTCGATAGAATCATGAATGTTTGTCATTGTACACACAGGAGAGACCTCTGTTAATCCATACGGAATAGTAATCTCTGTCATATGCATCAGATCAACAACCTTCTTCATTACCTCAACAGGGCAAGGCGAACCTGACATAATACCGGTACGCAGTGATGTAAAGTCATATTTGAAGAAGTCCGGGTGCTCCAGCATGGCAATATACATAGTGGGCACGCCGTATGTGGCAGTACATTTTTCTCTTTGTATAGTTTCCATAACTCTGACAGGATTATATCTCTCAACAGGTACGATAGTAGATCCGTGTGTAACACATGCCATTATACCCAGTACACAGCCAAAGCAATGGAAGAAAGGCACAGGCAGACAAACTCTGTCACCCGGAGTAAGAGTCTGATTATCACCGATGTTCTTACCATTATTCAATATGTTATAGTGTGTAAGCATAACACCCTTAGGAAATCCTGTTGTACCTGATGTATACTGCATATTTACAACATCATGAGGACTTACTTGCGCTTTTATTTCGTTAAAGTAGTCAACTGAAATAGTATCTGCCTTTTCACTGATATCTGACCAGTGATACATGCCCTTAGGTGTATTTTCCTTCTCGTCAAGGTAGATAACTCTCTTAAGTACAGGAAGAGACGGACTTCTTAAATCACCGGGCTGACTATCTTTGAGCTCCGGGCAAAGTTCATTTATAATCTGAACGTAGTTGGTATCCTTAAGTCCTTCCATAAGGATAAGTGTGTCTGTATCTGACTGTTTGAGCAGATATTCTGCTTCAAATATTTTATAGTTAGTATTTACGGTAACCAGCGTAGCACCTATCTTAGCACTTGCATACATAGTAACAATCCATTGCGGATAGTTTGTAGCCCAGATAGATACGTGAGAACCCTTTCTAACACCAATAGCAAGCAAACCACGAGCAACTCTCTCACACTCTTCGTTAAACTCTTTATAAGTCATTCTAAAACAATTATTTTTCTGTGATGCCGGAGAGCTTATCTCGTTAAAAAGCACTGCATCGTTATCAGGATATACCTGAGCCACACGAGTAAGCAAATCGCCTAATGTCATGCTGATAAGCGAGTCCTTCTGGTCACCGAATAATTTGTAAGTTTCCATTTCCATTTTCTGATAACACTCCTTTTGGTTTTGTGCCACGCATAAAAAAATCGCCTTTACTTCGATACAACCCTCTTAGGATTATATATAAATAGAGACGAAAATAATATCATATCCGCGGTACCACTCTAATTAACGAGACTCCGTTTGGCTCTCTGTATCAGAAGCCGCCCATTTATCCGTTCACTCAAAGCGCAGTTAACGCCTGCCCATACGTCCGAAGCTACTGCTTGGGTTCGCCTCGGCTGCTCTGGAACGAGTTCGTCTGCCCTGCCGCATACTTCCCTCACACCTACTCGAGAAGCTCTCTGAAATGCCGTATAACAGCTACTACTTTCCTTCATCGCATTTAACAATATTAAGTTGCACTATAGTATACACTGCCAAAATTATTCGTGTCAATATTTTTTATTGAATTTTCTGCGACAAGATGTTACCATTAAATGACACTATACAAAGGAGCGTGTTATTAATGGCTTCAGGTATTAAACAATCATACGAAATAAAAGACAGCAAGCTTTGGCTTATTCCGTTTGGTACATTATGTACAATGATTGTAGCCGGGTGCATTGCTATTGTTCTCCTGGCAAATGTCAGTTTCCCGGGACTGTTCAGGCAAGTCGATCTGGGAATAATTGTATCTCAAGAAAGCCTAAATAGTTTTGAGCAGAAGGTTAACCTCACTGTCGATACTTCAATTCAGTCTAAATCATTGAAAACTCATACTTTCTCATACGAAGGCGAGAATTATCTGGATAGCACGCCGATAAACAGCGAAGAGTTTTCATCATTTATTTCATATATACAACCGGCAGACTCACCTATTAGTTCTACGCAGATAAAATTCTCGAATAGTGTAGTAGAAGTATCAACAAAAATGAGTCTTAGTAATTTCACAGAATTAATATCAGGTGAAAATAAATCAGATGACGAGAGTTCTGATTATGAACCCCAGGAGCCGGGAATGGGCGATATGGAAATAATACCTATGCCCGATGAAGAAACATCCGTCAAAGTAACATCCGAAGACTATATGGAGGACTTTACGCAGGATGATTATCAAGAAGAGATACCTTCTGATGATTACGAGGAAGGTAATAAAGAAAATGTTCCTTCTACTGATTATGATGACGAGCACCTGGAAAGTGATAATGCAGACGATATGCCAGAGGAACTTAAGAAGTTGTTGTCCAAACTTCCTGATACTGTGAATGTATATGCCAAAGGCAGCGGTATCATTATTGATAATAAAATAACAAATTTCAACGCAGATATTATTAATGTATCAGGTTTTAATCTGGCAAGCTTTGTAGGCGAAGAAGAAGCCTCTGAATTTGCAGAGGGAATGATCAACGGCATTCTGTCTCTTATGAATGAAAAGTTTGGAATATATTTTGAATATGCAGAATTTGTGGGCAACGAAATGATTTTCACAGGTATTATGCCTGAGAAAATTACAATGGTTGAGATTGAAAATTCTGATACAGAATACCAAGAATAATATCTTTACAATACTAACAAAGCGCCGGCATCAAATGAAACCGGCGCTTTTATTGTACTTTACTATGTGAAAATCAGATTTCAGGAATATCTATCTCAATCTCGTGGCCCAACTCTGCTGACTTAGCAATACCACTTAATATTGCCTGATTATAGAGAATCTCAGACGCAGGAACGGGAGATGGACAAATGCCCTTGCATGCGTCCAGGAAGTAACGAACCTTCAGATGGAAACAATCCTCACTTGTTTTGAGTACAGGAATCTGTGTTTGGACCTGTGCACCGCCAACTTCGTGATAAATAGTCATGGGGCCTCCGATAGAACCGTTCCAACATTCCGTGGATGGTATACGCAATCCACCTTTTGTTCCCATTATAATTGTATCTCCGGGTGTATCAAGATTCATAGCCCATGCAATACGGAAGTCAATTATTATATCTCCTTCAAGACGTACAAATCCGGCAGCAAAATCATCTACGCCAAATTTCTCAGCATATTCAGGGTGTCCAGGATAATTCTTAGGATCTGTGCCGAAATATGCTGATTTATAGCCTGTGACAGTAAGAGGCTTTGGGTGTCCAATGGCATTCATAATCATATCAAGGGAATAACAACCTATATCACCCAGTGCGCCAATACCGCCTGTTTCTTTCTCAATAAATGTTGTGCCAAATGGTGTAGGAATACCACGTCTACGTCCGCCACCTGTCTGAATGTAATAAATCTTACCTAGCTCACCGGACTGGCAAATTTTCTTAACCATCTTCATATTCTCGTCGAAACGAGGCTGGAACCCAATAGATAATATCTTACCACTTCTCTTCTCTGCACGACAAATCTCAACAGCTTCTTCGAGAGTAACACACATAGGCTTCTCAAGCAATACATGTAGCCCTTTGTTAAGTGCATCAATAGTACATACAGCATGTTGACAGTTATATGTACAAATACTTACAGCATCAAGCCCAAGGCTATCATCGTTTATCATTTCCAGATGATCTTTATAATCTGTTTTAACATTTTTAAATCCGTGCTCTGCTACAAAAGCAGCCGCCTTCCCGGGAATGAGATCGCTGGCTGCAACAAGTTCCAGATCAGGCATATGTTTGAATGCTTCTGCATGAGCTCCTGCAATCCAACCCGTACCAATAATACCAATACGTATTTTCTTATCTGTATCTACACTAACCTTTTGTGTATGATCTTCTTTGAATGCGTCGAGAATGTTACTCATAATATTACCTCCAGAATACTTACTTTTATAAAATTGTTTTCATATATTCAATGCTTTCCTTAGCGCACTCCATAGGAGTGAGTCCAAGGCTCGGCATATCCTGTTCTACTACAAGCCATGAGGTTCCTGCCTGCACAGCTGCACCAATGATTGCAGGGAAATTCTGTACACCTTTACCTACAGGTCTGAATTCAAATTTTTGTGTTACATCGGCCTTCTTGTCAATGCCGATAAGTTCATACATGTTCTCTGTTTTGCTTCCTACAAAATCCTTAATATGTACCACAGGGGCTCTACCGGAGTATTTCAGTATATATTCAACCGGATCCGCACCGCCAACATTAACCCAGCAAGTATCCAGCTCTGTCTGCAACACTTCTGCCGGCAGTTCCTTATACATAAGGTCAAGCAAATATTCACCGTCTTGCTTAGCAAATTCAAAATCATGATTATGGTAAAGAATGGTAATGCCTTTTTCTTTGGCTACTGCAGCAATCTGTCTGATTGCCTTTGCAACTTGCGGCCAATTTGTCGCACCCGGACGATCCTGTTCTCCAAGATACGGTACTGCAATATATTTACATCCGATAGTTGCGTAATCGTTAATCTTTCCCTCGATGTCAGACATCAACTCAGCTGGTGCTACGTGAGCAGAGATACCAACCAAACCGACTTCATCAAGCATTTGCCTTATGTCTGCTGCATCATGCCCATGCAGCCCTGCAAACTCTACACCATCATATCCCATTTGTTTTACTTGTGCGAGTGTACCCCTTAAGTCTTTGCTCGCTTCATCTCTTACAGAGAATAATTGTAATGCCACCGAAAATTTCATAATATCACCTTTCCTATTATTAATTAATTCTTATCCATATAGCAGGCCTGACTGCTGCAGACGAAAAGTGAACATCGTCACCTTTCTCAATAATACGGCCATCGCCTCTTACGTATACCACTTGCTTCTGTGTTGCTCCGGGAGTGCGAGTCCACCAGAAGCCCATATATCTTATATGTCTGCATTTGGAGGTTCCTTTAAGGTATACAGCTTCTCGATAATTTGCATATGCAGTTATAGGAGCTGCCAATTTGCCTTTGTTATACACTTCATATCCGCAATAGGAGCATACTGCATACTCTTGTGATACCCATGTTGTATTAAGATACTCTTCTATCTCCTTCATGCTAAGGACAAAGCAGAAATCACTTGTTTTCTCTCCGCCACTTGCTCCTGAGAAATCATTTTCAGGATTATCAAGCTCTGCCTCAATTATACGATCCTTTTCATCCACATTAAATGAATCATTATAGAATTCACCATTAAGCCATTTACGAAGGTCGCTTGTTTCCCATGTAACATTTTCCTTTACAGAATGATAATCTATCTGATCCAGAACATACTCAGACAACAATAACGCCTTACCGTCCTCTATTGCCAAGACACGCCATATTATTGGTTCTTTACCATTTTCTTTGTCACGGTCCTGCTCATAGCTACCAAAATACACATTCATGCCAACTTCAAGTTCAGTAACCTCTTCCAGCTTTACTGAATTATAATCATCTTCCCAACTTGTGATATCGTCGTACTTTCCTTTTTCTTTCTCTTCAGGAAACATTACATATACAACAGCACACGCGCCAACAACGATTAATACTACTAATATTATTATTGGTATAATCCACTTTTTCACAAGACACTCTCCTTACTTTTCTATCGCAGCCGGCTGAGATGTAATCGCTTTTATCACAGCCGGATCAAATTTAGGTTTTCTATCATAATAATACAGTCCATTTACCTCCTGCTCTACATCTGTAAGCTGTGTATAACAGAATGCACACACCTTTGGATTATCTAACAGAGAAGTTACCAAGCCACGATAACGCTCAATAAAATCATTTTCATTATCAGGCCCCTTGCCATAGCCCCAACCTGAGCTTTCCTCTTGTGGTGCCCATCGTGTACCTCCAAATTCACTGACAAAATACGGAATATCGGGTAGCCAGGTATCTATAGGACTAAATGTTACATGTGGCGGTACAATACCCTGTGAAAATGGAAGATATTTCTCTTTGAAAACATCCGGACTCTGCTCATAGTCATGAACATCAAAGACATCCGTGCCGGCTCTTCCATCCCTTGCCCGGTGGTGAACCCAACCACTGGTATCTATAACAGGGCGGGTAGAATCCAACTGTTTTGTTAACTCAAATATTGTATTTAATATGCGATTGCTCTGATTTTGTTGTGTTTCATTAAAAGGACACCAACCAATAATACATGGGTGACTATAATCTCTTTGTATCTCCTCTGTCCATTCATTCTGGAAATTAATAAGATTTTCTTCTCTGGAAATATCAAGATTCCAGTTGGCATGCTCTCCCCAACAAAGGTATCCTGCTTTATCTGCCCAATATAAGAAACGAGGTTCAAATATTTTCTGATGCAATCTGGCGCCATTGAATCCCATGTCAATTGCTCTTTGAATATCCAATCTCAACTCATCATCTGTAGGAGCAGTATAGATACCGTCCGGATAGAAACCCTGATCTAGTATAAGTCGCTGAAATACAGGTTTGCCATTAACCAAAATGACATTATCCGTAAGAGCTACACTTCTCATACCAAAGTAAGACGTAACAGAATCCACAAGCTGTGTACCTTTATATAAATTTATCTTAAGATCATATAGTCTGCCGCAAAGAGGCTCCCATAAATGCAGTTCATTAAGATCTACAGAAATATTACTTCCTCTCCATGTAGGAATAATACTTTTCGTTCCGGTTTCTTTTCCCTCATATAATGTAATTGCTTCAAGCCGTAAGTCTTTCCACTCCGCCATATTTCCACAAAGGACTACATGCATATCAATCTTCGAATTGTTTATGTCGGGAGTTATATTAAGTTTATCTATGTATACTTCAGGAACATATTCCATCCATACTGTTTGCCATATACCTGTTGTCCTTGTATAAAAACATCCAAACGATTCATAACGGGGACTTTGTTTTCCGGCAGATTGATTGCCTGCGCGGAGCTGACTATCCGTTGCCCGGAGAGTAATCACATTTTCACCGGACTGTATCAATTTTGTAATATCTATAGTAAATGGTGTGTATCCGCCGTGATGCCAACCTGCAAGTGTTCCATTAACCCATACATCAGCTTTCCAATCAACAGCCCCAAAATGTAATAGCACATATCCTTTGTCACAACTCCATTCTTCAGGAATTGCCAAAGTCTTACGATACCAAACACAATTCATATAATCTGTATGGCCAATACCGGATAATTTACTTTCAGGACAGAATGGTACTGTAATTTCCTGTGAAAATAAAGTTCCTGCATCAGCTGCGCACAAACCACGTGCTTCACCTGTTTGTCCAAAGTCAAACTCAAATTGCCATTTTCCATTTAAATTTATCCAATTATCTCTCACTAATTGAGGGCGTGGGTACTCGCTTCTCGGTAGCATAACAAAGCACCTCTTCTTTTTTTGTTTAATGCTCTAATATTATTCCTTTTATATGTTTTTTACAATACTGATATTGAAAACTTTTTGTGACTATCACTATAGTTATATAAACAGCAAAAGTATTTGCAATGGTATCATAAATTCCTGAAATTTCCAACATAATACACGGATGTATTACAAATAATTATGAACGGCATTAAATATAAAATGCCTGAAAGGAGCGAAAGTGAAATGGCAAAAACAGGATTAGATAAACTTGCTTTGGTTTTGGTAATCATTGGTGCTCTTGTTTGGCTGTCAGTAGGTCTGTTCAGATTTGACATCGTAGCACAGCTTTTTGGCGGCTCAACCTCAATAGTTAGCAGAATAATTTATTCTTTAGTTGGTATCGCCGGCATTTATTCAATTAGTATGCTTTTCACAAGTCGTCATGCACACGACTGAAAAGAATAAGGATAAATGGTATAAATTACCTGGTTTAGAATAAGAGAAAAAGCAAATAATATTTTCACGTGCTTTATAAAAAGCACGAAGCCGGATAGAACCGGCGCAGATAGTTTGGGAGGAAAAAACAATGTCCAATAAAAGTAAAACAAGCTTTGATCAGATGAAGTATGAGATAGCAAGAGAGTCCGGCATTAATTTGAAGGATGGTTATAACGGTGACCTTACTTCTCGTGATGCAGGTACAATCGGCGGTAATATCGTACGCAAAGTGTTCGAAAGCTATACAGGAAATAATTATTTTACAGGTTCAAACAAATAAGTTTTGTAAAATAAATCAAAAGAGGAAAGTTTTACGACTTTCCTCTTTTTTATATCTATGGTAGAATTATTATATGCGCCCTGTGCATCAGTAATTATGAATATAAGGCGATGATAGAATGACCTTCAAAGATAAAATAAAGAATTTTTTTAAGAAACTTTGGCAAATTATTAAAAAATGTGCCCTTTTCATAGATAACAGGCCGGCACTGGAAAGTATCATTCTGGGAGTCACCCTGAATCTTATCACAGAAATACTGCATCGTCATTCGCTTGTGGAGGCGATTGTACATATATGTACTAAACCTTTGCCATTTCTATTTAACAGTCTGATGATAGTCACTTCCATTGCTATCTGTACTTTATTCAAGAGAAAATATTTCTGGATGTCTCTGATATCAGCAATATGGCTGGCTATGGGAATCATAAACGGCGTTGTTCTTCTGATGAGAGTCACACCATTCGAGTGGACTGACCTGGCATTTGTAAAATTCAGTCTGATTCAGATTTATCTTAGTAATATCGAGATTGTCTTGGTTATATCTGCAATATTACTAGCAGTGGCTCTTTTGATTGTATTCTTTATAAAAGGGCCTAAAGCAAAAGTCAACTACATAAAGAGCGGTATCACTTCCGCTGTAAGTATTTTCCTGCTGGTTATATGTCTGCTTGTTTTCAGACGTACCGGTATTTTAATGTCAGATCATGTGAAAAATCTGGCTAATGCATACCTGGATTACGGTTTTAACTATTGTTTTATGTGCAGTGTCTTTGATGTAGGAATTGATAAACCGTCACAATATGAATCCGGGGATATTGAAAATATTATGACTCAACTGGAAAACGCCGCAGATAATAACAACGAAGTGAATAATGCTGCCACAAACTGGGTAGATGGCCAACAAAAGCCAAATATTATTTTCCTGCAACTCGAAACATTCTTTGATGTGCAGCACTTATCCGGCATGAAGTTTTCTGAAAATCCTATACCGGTTTTCACAGAATTACAAAATAAATATTCTACAGGTTATCTTGCAGTACCTTCTATAGGCGCAGGTACTGCAAATACGGAGTTTGAAGTTATCGCAGGCATGTCTCTGGAATATTTTGGAATGGGCGAATATCCGTATAAAACAGTTTTAAAAAAGACTGCCGTTGAGAGTGTTTGTTATGATCTGGCAAATCATGGCTACACCAGTCACGCTATTCATAACAACAATGCTACTTTCTATGATCGTAATGAAGTCTTTGCAAATCTTGGTTTTGATACTTTTACTTCTATGGAATATATGCAAGACCTTGAATTTACTATTACCGGTTGGGCCAAAGATGATGTTCTTATTACTTCTATTACCGATGCCCTTGACTCTACAGAAGGGGCAGATTGTGTGTATACAATCTCAGTACAGTCCCATGGAAAGTACCCTTCCATTTACGATGACAAACTTAAAATCTCTGTTTCCGGCATAGAAGATGATACGCTGGCACATGAATATGCTTATTATATAAACCAATTGCATGAGGTAGATGCCATTGTAGGCGAATTATTAGAAATCCTTTCAGAAAGAGATGAAGACACTATTGTTGTTATGTATGGCGATCATCTTCCGAGCTTTGATATAAAAGAAGAAGATCTGTCAAACGGAGATCTCTTCCAGACTGAATATGTAATCTGGGATAATATTGGATTGGAACGTCAATATAAAGATCTATCAGCATATCAACTCTATGCTACTGTACTCGGACGCATTGGTATTGATACCGGTGTACTTACTAAACTACATCAAAACTTCAGTTCTGATGATAAATATGAAGAGTGGTTAGAACTTCTTATGTATGACGCTATTTACGGCGAGAAATATTCATATAACGGAAAAGCAAACTATCCGTATAAAACTAAAGACCTGCAACTTGGTGTCAAAGAAATAACCATCAGCGATGTTATTCCCGGTGAAAAGATTACTATAAAAGGGGCAAACTTCACCACATATAGCACTGTGTTTTATAACGATGATAAAATGAACACAAAATTTGTAGACAGTAGCACATTAATCATTGATGAAACAGTCAAATTCAAAGCAGGAGATTGCATTGCTGTAGGACAAATTGATAAGAATAATAATTTCTTAAGCTTCTCAAAAGCATATTTAATCGGTGGCACTACAGACAATCCAAGTGTATATCCTGATCCAGATAATGTTGTATACGTAAAGAAAGGCATCAGTCTATCCACATTGATTCTCTTGATCGTTGCGTCTGCTGCTTTGGTATCAGCTATAACAATAACCGCTGTACACTTCTTGTATCGCAAGAAACATACAGCGGATAAAAAATGATCCGATTTACAACTTATTTTATTCTGCTACAAAGATGTAAGGGTAAATTTCCTGGCCACCTTCAATGAAGTATGTCTCTATGTCCTGATGAGTTGTCTCCATGTACTCAGATATTTTCTGTTGTGCATCTCTATCCGCATCTTTGCCAATGAACACTGTTAACATGAATTTCTCATCGTTATCCAGCATTTTTGAGATAAGTAAATACGCGCTTTGTTCTCTATCCGGATGGGATACCATCATTTCTTTACCAACAAAACCAATAAAATCGCCGTTTGTTATATGAATACCATTGAGATCAGCATCTCTGATCGAAGGTGATATATATCCTGTCTCAACAGACGCCGCAGCTTCTGTAAACTGTTCTATGAGACTGTCTAGCTCTTCTGCAGGGTTCATAAGAGCCAGAGCTACATAACCGGCACCCAGATTTTTACTGGGAATTACATGTATGCTTGCATCCTGATACAACTCCGCTGCCTGTGTTGCAGCCATAATTATGTTTCCGTTATTCGGAAAAACAAATATATGTTCAGCATTAATTCTTTTAAAGGCTTCAATAAAATCCTGAGTAGAAGGATTCTGTGTCTGACCGCCGTCAACGATGCAATCTGTACCTAACTGTGTGAATGTATCTTTTATACCTTCTCCGTTACACACTGCCACAACACCATATTTTTTACGTTCTTGCGGTGCAGCAGTAGCTTCTTCCTTAACCTCTGCTTCAACTACAGTATTCTCACTGTGTTGTACAGACATATTTTCAATTTTAACTTTAAGGAACTCACCAAAGCCACGACAATATTCTAAAACCTTCTCAGGAGTCATGGTGTGTACATGTATTTTCACAATACTATCTACCTTAAAAGCAACAATACTGTCACCGATTGTTTGCAGGAAATCGGTGATAACTGCCTGATCAAAAGTATCCACATCTACTTTGCTACTTTGTAGTTGTAATAACAACTCTGTACAATATCCATACGTCATCTCACTGTCAGGACCAAAGGAAGAAAAATCATCGATGGGGTGACTTTCAGCAGTAACAGATATGTTAACATCAGAGATTTCCTCTCCGTTAAGTACACGATAGAATCCGTCCATAATGTAGAAGAGACCTGCTCCTCCGCTATCAATAACACCGGCTTCCTTAAGTACCGCAAGCCTTTCCGGAGTACGAAGTAGCGATGCATACATTTCTTTGATCAGATCTGAAAAAAGTTCTTGTATTGTTGTATCGTCTGTAATCTTGGCCACAGCATACTCCACAGCCTCTCTTGCCACAGTAAGGATCGTACCCTCGGTAGGCGTCAACACTGACAAATAGGCCTGTTTAACACCTTCTGAAAGCGCATCTCCAAGGCATCTGGCATCAGCCTCACTATATGGCTCTAATCCTTTAGCTATACCGGCAAAGAACTGTGAGAGAATAACACCTGAATTGCCTCTGGCTCCCAGTAACATACCTCTAGATAGCTTCTTCATAACAGAAGCCAGATCAGTGGTATTGGTATTCTCAATAGCCGCAACACCACTCTCAATAGTAAGACTCATATTGTCACCGGTATCTCCATCCGGTACAGGAAAAACATTTAATTTATTAACCTCGTCTGCTTTCATTCGTAATGAAGCAGCACCACCCTGCGCCATTTTGGCAAGTAATTTTCCATCAAGCAATTCGTCACTCATCTTACTTTGTCCTTTCATCGCCATAGAAGAATATTGCAACTGTCTCAGGACCACAATGCGCTGAGATAACCATACCAATGCGAGTCATTTGAATATCAGCTTTTGTAAAACCTCTTGCTTCGAGAGCCTCTTTACAAGCCTGCGCAGTTTCCGGACAATTTGCATTACTGATAAGCAATTTACCTGTATAGTTTTCTCCATCCTGAATATGCTTCATAATCTCATCAACTGTTGTCTTTATAGCTGCTTTCTTGCCTCTTGCTTTACCATATGAAATAATACGTCCTTCGCTATTCAAATGCATTATAGGGCATATACCAAGCATAGAGCCTACAAGTGCAACAGGTCCTGATACGCGTCCGCTTCTTTTAAATTGAGTCAGGTCTGTGGTGAAAAATTGGTGATGTACTTTTCCTTTATTTTCTTCTATCCACTGAGCCACCTCATCTATTGTCTTTCCTTCATCACGAAGATCTGCAGCACTGTCAACTAAAAGGCCATAACCTGTACAGCTACAGAGTGAGTCTATAACGATCAGCTTGCGTTCCGGATATTTTTCCTTGAGCTTCTTTGCCGCATCCCATGCATTACGCACAGAGGGCGTCATACCGGTACCAAGAGCTATATGGATTACATCTCCTTTTTGTAATAGCTCATCAAAGAATTCTATATATCTAAACTCATTAATTTGCGATGTAGCAGGCAGCTTGCCATCATTTATCTGTTGAAAGAAATCCTTACGTGCACTTTCATCTCTTTCCATATCATCATAATACTCTTTTCCGTCAACAGTATATGTGTAAAATAAAACCGGAATATTTCTGCCACTGATATAACTATACGGCAAGTCTACAGTAGATTCACATGATAAAATATAATCAGAGTTCATTTTAATTTTCACCTTTTCTTTTATTGTTTACTGAAACATCAAAGACATTTTAATATGAACAATGTATAAACTCAATCCACATTCTATATTCTTGGTAAACTGTTGGTTTTTAAACAGTAGAATCAGGGATTCTACTATCCTACCAACAGTAGAATCCCTGATATTTTTACAATTTCACCCTCATTTATTCAATTTTTTCCCTGTTTTTTAACTTAATTTTAGACCACATAATGATTATTATCTGCGCAGGTATCCCCAGTAAGTAGATTAGCCATATATTCTTACCAAGAGGCAATATAGACAAATGTAACGATGCCAGCGCAGACCACATCATAATTGATATAGCAATGTAGTTGTATCTTGACTTGAACCAAATGCTACTAAGAGTCAACCAAACAATCATTGATGTAGGTACAGCATATATAAACACAAGCCAATGATATGTAGAAACTGATGATATTAAGGATATAAGTACAAACACAAACAATGCCACTAACCAAACAAGCAGCATAGACATTCCTACAATAAGCCCCCTGTTGTATTTACGAAGTCTCTTTGTCTTTGGTTTCTTTTCTTCCTTGTGCTCTAACCTTACTAAATAATCTAACGAAACTCCAAACAAATCAGCAACATCAACAAGTGTGCCTATATCCGGGAGTGACTCTCCTCTTTCCCATTTTGATACTGCTTTATCAGAATAATTAAGCTTTTCAGCAAGTTCCATTTGTGTCATGCCCTTTTTCTGTCTAAGCTGTGATATATTTTTAGCCACAATTAACTTTATATCGTTCAAATTTTACACTCACCTTTTAATACAAAATAGCGCGGTGAAAATTTTACGCTATTTTAGACAAAATGTCAAATTTATCATCTTATGTAAGCCCCAGGCTTACTCTGATAGAGTAATCAATAGCTTTCATAGCCTCTTCACTTAAATGACAAACATGTTCTCTGAGGCGTTTCTTGTCTATCGTCCTGAGTTGTTCCAGTAACACAACAGAATCTTTGGCTAATCCATAATCAACTGATGATAAGTCAAAATGTGTAGGCAATTTAGATTTATTTATCTGCGATGTTATTGCCGCAACTATAACTGTAGGACTGTATTTGTTACCCACATCATTTTGTATTACAAGAACAGGTCTAATGCCTCCTTGCTCGGATCCTATAACAGGACTCAAGTCAGCGTAATATATATCTCCGCGTTTAATCAAGTATATCACTCCACAATTGATTGTCTGTGATAAGGGCGTCTTCGGCTAAGGCCAGATTAATATCTGACATTTCAAGGTAACCCAATATCATTTTGTCGGTTATATCTGCTTTTTCCTGCGAGCTATCATTTTGTGATATATCGCTTTTTTTCTCTTCCGGCAAATAAAACCCTCCAATCACATTGTATCCATTTTATCCGAGTAAATACACTAAAAAAAGAAATTTATTTTGATAGCAGGTTGACTACAATATCCTGCTTCCCTTTTTCAATATATATGCGTGGTACTCGCATGCTTATACCGCATGTTATATCATAATTTATTGTTCCGGCATTACGGGCTACATCATCTGCAGTAATAATACCTTCACCGAATATCTCAACCACATCTCCTGTTTTCACAGTAATTCCGTCTTTAAACAGTTCAGTCACATCAAGCATTGTCTGATCCATACACACTCTACCTATAACAGGTACTTTTCTGCCATGGAGTATCATATGTGCATTATTACTAAGACTTCGTCTGTATCCATCAGCATAACCTACCGGTACAGTAGCAATATAACTACCTTCTTGGGTAACATATGTACTACCATAGCTGATCGGTGTGCTTGTTTCTGTTTGTTTAACAAATGTAACTGCCGTTTTTAATGTCATAGCAGGTTTTAAATTAATATTATACTGCTTAGTATATTCAGATGGATGCATTCCATATAAAATAATCCCTGCACGAACGGCATTTATATGCATGTCAAGAGGTTTGATTATAGCAGCACTGTTTGCACAATGTATATATTTAAGACTATCTACCAAAGGAGCTTTGTCTTTGACTGCATCTATAACCTTACTAAACAGAGTATATTGTTTCCTTGTAAAGGTATTATCTTCTTCATCCGCTGTAGCAAAATGTGTGAAAATTCCTTCCGTCTGTATGCCGGGAAGGCGTGCAATATTTAACACATAATCTATTGTAGTTTTAAGTGCGCTTTCTTCTCTTGCATTTAATCCGATTCTTCCCATTCCGGTATCTATTGCGATATGAACCTTAATAATTTTATTTCTTTTTACAGCTTCTTCTGACAAATACTGTGCATCTTCCCATGACAGGACACTGGGTGTTATGTCATTTGCAATTATTTCATCAATCATTCCGTGGCTGGAGGAGCTCAGTACTAAAATAGGGGTCTTAATGCCGTTTTGTCTGAGTGATTGCGCCTCATCAACAGCAGCAACAGCAAAATAATCAGCTCCTATTGCTTCTAATTTATGACAAACAGGTACTGCGCCATGTCCGTAGCTATCTGCTTTTACGATCCAGATAACTGCAACATCACTACCAACTATTTTTCTTATTTCAAAAACATTATGCGTTATATTGTCAAGACTGATCTCTGCCCATGTTCTCTTACTAAAATCCATATTAATATCCTCTTCTATGTATTTCGCCCAACTGATCTATGAGGCATGTAGCCGTTATAAATCTCTGTCCATATTTTTCCATTGCTATATCTCCACACATCCCATGTACGTATACTCCGTATCTGGCACAATTAAATACCCCATCTATTTTAGAGTCTGTTGCAATAAATCCTGAAATAATTCCTGCCAATACATCACCACTACCACCTGTTGCCATTCCAGGGTTACCACTTGTATTCCTATATATAACTACATCATTTTGCTTTCCCGGACATCCTATCAAAGTTTTATTTCCTTTTAATACAACTGTGCACCCTAGTTTTTTTACAAGATCAGCAACAAAAGCTTCCCTATTCTCACATATATAGTCTAATGATTGACCACTAAGCACAGATGCTTCCATGCAGTGAGGTGTGATAACACAGTTTTCATTAACACAGTCTGCAAGAAGTCCTAATCTGTCGGCAAAGCTATTTATGGCATCTGCGTCAATTATTATCGGTATGTTATTAAGTCCTGATATATTGTATCTCTTTAGAAAACGTCTTACAAACTGTTTTGTCTTAATATTATTCCCCAGTCCAGGGCCAATAACTATACAGGCAGGATTTTTTATATTGTCAAAGATAGTATCTACATCCTCCACAGTGAAATAATCGTTACTCTTATCAGAAGTCACACATATTTTGACAGCTTCCGGCACCAGTGTCTCATATACCGGCATTGACGCAACCTTGGTAACTATGTAAGAAAGACCACATCCTGATCTCAGAGCTGCCATAGAGCATAAAGCAGCAGCTCCGGTCATTCCTTTACTGCCGGCAATTATATACACACGACCATAATCTCCTTTGTGAGTATCCTTTACCCGCTCTTTATTGTAAAAATTTATAACTTCTTCTTTAATTGTATCGTTAATAGTTATCATATTATTCTATCACTTTTTCTTAATGAAAATAGAAACAATTCCTTCGATCACAAAAAACAAACAAACCAGCACTATTGCGGCAATCAAAATAATTTTACCTGTGCTATTTACCGGTGCATCAGTATTGCCGGGATTCAGTACTTGGATATCACCTTTATTATTTGGAATTGGCTCTGCGGTAGCTTTTGCAGGACCTTTTGACACCTCCGGTGTACTGTACGGAGTTGTTTCCGGGGTGCTGGTTGACACTGCTGCAGAACTAGAATTTATTTCTGCGGTGCTGTCTGTTGCATTTGCAAACATAGTACATACAACTGTCATACATAATATAAAGCATAATAAGATTAATATTTTTTTCACGTAGCAATTCCTCCTAATCATACTTGTAATTTTACAACAAAATGCGAAGTATGACAATTAAACTTATAAAAAGTATCATTATTATTGCCATAACTAAATCAATTAATGTAAATTTTAGTACCCTGTACTTTGTCCTGCCTTCGCCACCTCTATAGCCTCTGGCATTCATCGCATTAGCCAGGTCAGCGGCTCTTCTCCACGCGCTGACAAATAATGGTATTAACACCGGAATGTAACTGCGAACCTTCTTGATAATATTTTTCGAGTCAAAGTCAGCGCCTCTTGCCATCTGTGCTTTAACTATTCTGTCTAATTCATCAGCAAACGTAGGTATGAACCGAAGTGCAATGCTCATCATCATCGCAATATCATGCGCCGGAAAGCGAATGATTTTCAATGGTGACATTAAGCTTTCTAAGCCATCAGTCAGAGACGTCGATGCAGTAGTGTACGTTAAAACAGAGGCTCCCATCACAAGTAATATTACCCTCAGCATAATTTTAATGCAATAAAATACTGATTCCTTATAAATTGTTATAAACCTCCAGGAAAACCACACAGTATGACCATCATGTATAAATAAATTAATAAGCATAGTAAATAGAACAATATAAATTACCGGTCTAATACTTTTAAAAACATATTTCATCGGTAATTTTGCAACTAAATACACAGAAATTACAAATAAAGTGGCAATACCATATCCAATAAATGTTTCTATCAACATGACAGCTACCATATAACCTATCATTGCAAGAAACTTAGTTCTGGGATCAGCTCTGTGAACAACGGATTTTGTTGGGATATATTGACCTAAAGAAATTGTCATTTTCCCTCACCTCCGATAAGTTTCAGTAACGCTGCCTTTGCATCTTCTAAAGTAAATACCTCACGATTTATATTATATTCAGGAAATTTTTCTGAAAGTTTTGCGAACAATGTGGTGATTTGCGGCACATCAAGACCAATTTCTCGTAATCGCGCTGCATTAGTAAATACTTTTCCAGGCGCACCAATCATCTCGATCTTACCGTCATTCATTACAATTACCTTGTTTGTATATTTAGCAACATCATCCATACTGTGTGATACAAGAATGATTGTAATTCCATACTCATCGCGCAAGTTCTTTATAAAATTAAGAATCTCATCTCTTCCAATAGGGTCAAGGCCGGCTGCAGGCTCATCTAACACAAGTATATCGGGATTCATAACGATAACACCTGCAACAGCAACTCTTCTCTTCTGTCCTCCTGATAAATCGTATATGGAATTATCAAGTAAAGAAAGATCTAATCCTACTGCAGTTGCCGCCTTAATAACTCTCTGTCGCTCTTCAGCTTTTGTTAGTTTCTCACCCTTAAGTCCAAAGGCGATATCTTTATATACAGTAGCTTCAAACAACTGATGCTCCGGATATTGGAAAACAAATCCTACAGACTTTCTTAAAACTTTTATATTTGAGTTATTAACACATTGATCATTTATATATATATTGCCACTGTCCGGCTTTAATAATCCATTGAAATGCTGTACTAATGTAGATTTACCACACCCTGTATGGCCTATAATGCCTACAAAGTCGCCTTTTTCTATCTCAAGGCTCACATCATCTAACGCCTTTTTCTCAAAAGGCGTTCCTTTCATGTATGTATATGATAAATTTTCTACTCTTAACAACATTACTTAATCACTTTTCTATTATTTTTTCTAATATACATACAGCGTCATCAACATTAATGACATCTTTTGGTAAATCCACGCCACTTTCTCTAAGTAATTCAAACAATCTTGTAATCTGTGGTACTTCCAAACCTGCTTTTCTCATCATATCTCCCTGTGAAAATAATTCCTTCGGTGTTCCTGTAGCGAGTAAAGCACCTTCGTCTATTAATATAACACGGTCTGCATCAGCAACTTCATCCATATGATGAGTTATGTGCAGTACAGTAATATTTTCTTCTTTATTTAACCTACGTACTACGCTCATTACTTCTTTGCGTCCTATAGGATCCAGCATGGCAGTAGCTTCATCTAAAATAATTACGTCAGGTCTCATCGCAATAACACCTGCGATTGCAACTCTTTGTTTCTGTCCACCTGATAACAAATGCGGCTCCTTTTCCGAGAAACCATCAAGACCCACAAAATGAATTGCTTCATCTATAATTGCTTTCATTTTTTCAGACGGAACGCCTAAATTTTCCAAGCCAAAAGCCACATCGTCCTCTACAGTCGTTCCTATTATCTGATTGTCCGGGTTCTGAAAAACCATACCAACAGACGATCTTATATTCCATAAGTTTTCAGGATCTGATGTGTCTTTAGAATTAATATATACCTTTCCCTCTGTAGGCTGTATTAATGCATTTGTCAATCTTGCCAAGGTAGATTTACCTGACCCATTTCTTCCTATTATCGCAATAAATTCACCTTTTTTAACAGAAAAACTGATATTTTTCACAGCATACGAAATTGATCGAGGAACATTCATATCATTTAGTTCTTCTTCCTCACTATCCTCATAATCGTACTCATATGAATATGAAACATTTTCGTATTTTATATAATCATCCATAACTAAAACAAAAAGGGATTTTGTTATGGGTTTCCTCATAACCAAATCCCTTTAAATCATACTTTGTGTATATTACACCAGCTCAATGATTGCCATTGGAGCTGCATCGCCTCTACGAGCATCTGTCTTGTAGATTCTTGTGTAACCACCCTTACGGTTCTTGCTCTTGTATTCAGGAGCAATCTCATCAAAGAGTTTGTTTACAACTTTTGTAGCTTTTCCTTCGCTATCAACAGTCTCAACATCATATACCCATTCCATGATCAACCTTCTAGCTGCAAGTCTTGAAGGATTATCGACTCTTGCAAGCTCTGTTGTTACTTCACGATCAACAAATTTTGTGAATTTATTACCATTTTTAGATGTAACAACTGTTGTCTGTCTGCCACCCTTTGCATTTTCAGGAACACGGCTAACCTTAACTTGCTTTGTTGTATAGTTATCTGCTTCCTTAACAGCTTTAGCGATCAATTTTTCAGTAATACTCTGTATTTCTTTTGCTCTTGTTTCTGTAGTTACGATTCTTCCATGTTGGAGTAATGCAGTAACCATTCCACGAAGTATAGCTTTTCTCTGATCTGCTTTGCGACCTAATTTTCTATAACCCATAATAACAATTAACCTCCATTCAATTCTGAGACTCAGTCATCACTGTTCTTCAGTGAGAGTCCTAAGGATTTGAGTTTAAAAATAACTTCTTCCAATGACTTTCTGCCAAGGTTTCTAACCTTCATCATGTCATCTTCTGTTTTATTTACTAAATCCTCAACTGTATTAACAGCTGCACGCTTTAAGCAATTGTATGAACGAACAGATAAATCTAATTCCTCAATGTTCATTTCAAGAATCTTCTCTTTTTGTGAACCTGCTTCCTCATGCTTAGGCATTACTTCGCCGACAACTTCTTCCTCGTCAAGATTTACAAAAACAGAGAGCTGATCTATAAGAATTTTAGCACTCTGGCTTATTGCTTCTTTGGGAGTAAGCGCGCCATTAGTCCATACTTCAAGAGTTAATTTATCATAGTCAGTTACATTTCCAACACGTGTATTTTCAACAGTATAATTAACCTTCTTAATTGGTGAAAAGATAGAATCTATCGGTATAACACCATTAGGTAAATTATTTTTCTTATTTTTCTCAGCAGTACGCCAACCAACAGAAGTGCCGAGTTCCATTTCGATAAGTAATCTGCCGTCTCCGTTGAGTGTAGCAATGTGTAAATCAGGATTGAGAATCTCAACATCGGAGTCGCATATAATATCACCTGCAACTACCGGACCTCTTTCTGTCTTATCAATACGAACAAATTTAGGTTCATCAGTAGAATATAATTTAAAACCAATTTGCTTTATATTAAGAATAATCTCTGTTACATCTTCTACAACACCGTCAATTGTGGAGAATTCATGACAAGTACCATCAATCTTAATGTTTACTACAGCTGATCCTTCTAAGGAAGAAAGCAATATGCGTCTCAGCGAATTGCCAAGTGTCGTACCATAACCTCTCTCAAGAGGTTCAACAACGAATTTGCCATATCTGTCAAACTCATCTGTCTCAACACATTCAATTCTTAACTTTTCTATCTCGTTCATAGCAACCTCCTTAAATAACTTCCAATTGCCTATTATTTACTATACAACTCAACAATGAGATGCTCTTGGATAGGCATATCAATGTCAGAACGTACAGGATATGCAGTAACAGTTGCCTGCATTTTCTCACTGTCAACTGAAAGCCATTGAGGAACGATTCTTGAACTTGTTACATCTTGAATTTCGTTAAATCTCTTGCTTTCTTTGCTCTTCTCACACAGGGCAATTACATCATTAACAGATACAAGGTATGAAGGAATATTTACTTTCTTACCATTTACTGTAAAATGTGCATGTGTTACCATCTGACGAGCTTCTTTACGTGTAGTAGCAAGTCCCATACGGAAAACAACGTTATCCAGACGACGCTCGATTGTTGTGAGAAGTACTTCACCGGTAATACCTTTTGCTCTAGCAGCTTTCTCATAATATTTTCTGAACTGCTTCTCAAGGATTCCATAAACGAACTTAACCTTCTGCTTTTCAGCAAGCTGTGCAGCATATTCGCTCTTCTTACTTCTTCTCTGTCCACCGGGATTTCTCTTTGTTGATTCATTTTTTGATTTAGCAGTATAACCCATCTCAGCAGGTGAAATGCCAAGTGCTCTGCAACGTTTTACTATAGGTTGAATATTTCTAGCCATCTTAAAACACCTCCATCATCAGACTCTTCTTCTCTTAGGCGGTCTGCAGCCATTGTGAGGAATTGGAGTTTCGTCTTTAATTAAGGTAACATCAAGACCAGCTACCTGAAGAGCTCTGATTGCAGATTCACGACCTGCACCAGGTCCTCTTACGTAAACCTCAACTGATTTAAGACCATGTTCCATAGCAGCCTTTGCAGCAGCCTCCGCAGCCGATTGAGCAGCAAATGGAGTATTCTTCTTTGAACCTCTGAATCCGAGTCCGCCGGCACTTGCCCAAGAAAGAGTATTGCCTGCTTTATCAGTCATTGTAATAATTGTATTATTGAAAGTCGAACGGATATGAGCCTGACCGTATTCAACAAACTTACGTTCTTTTCTCTTACCCCTAGTTCTCTTTGCTTTAACAGCCATAAACTAACCTCCTTATTTCTTCTTTCCTGCTACTGTCTTGCAAGGACCTTTTCTAGTTCTTGCATTCGTCTTTGTTCTCTGTCCTCTTACGGGCAGACCCATCTTATGACGTCTTCCTCTGTAGCAACCGATTTCCATAAGTCGCTTAATATTGAGTGAAATCTCTCTACGAACGTCACCCTCAACTGTGTACTCTTTATCGATGATATCTCTAAGGCTGTTTACCTCATCATCTGTTAAATCCCTAACTCTTGTATCGGGATTAATACCTGTTTTTTTCAGAATCTCGTTGGAAGTAGATCTGCCAATACCATAAATGTATGTCAGTCCGATCTCAACGCGTTTTTCTCTCGGCAAGTCAACACCTGCAATACGAGCCATCTGTTACAACACCTCCGCTTTAATTTAAAAATATAATATATATTCTATCTCAACACTTTAAAGCTCATGTTAAACATGCAGCCGCACTTTAAAATGTAAAAGTCAAATATAAAACTAAATTATTGATCTGTAATCAGCCCTGCTTCTGCTTATGTTTCGGATAAGCATCACAAATAACCATTACTTTGCCTTTTCTCTTAATAACTTTGCATTTATCGCAAATAGGTTTTACTGACGGTCTAACTTTCATCTTAAAATCCTCCTTATTTTCTGTAGACAATTCGTCCACGCTCTAAATCGTATGGCGAAAGCTCCATTGTCACACGATCGCCTTTAACTATTTTAATATAATTAGTTCTGATCTTTCCTGAAACGTGAGCGACAACAACATGTCCGTTTGCAAGAGCAACCTTGAACATACAATTCGGTAATACTTCGGTGACTACACCTTCAACTTCAATTACATCTTCCTTAGACAATACTGCTTCCTCCTCAAATCGTTGTAATAATAGGATCTCTGTCTGATATAATTACCGTGTTTTCATAATGAGCAGACAACTTTCCGTCTTTGGTATATACTGTCCACTTATTACTATGAACTCCGATGTCGGCTCTTCCCTGATTCACCATTGGCTCTATAGCTAATGCCATGCCAGGTCTGAGTCTGACTCCACTCCGTCCAGTTCTATAGTTGGGTACTTCCGGATCTTCGTGCAAATTACGTCCTATTCCATGCCCTGTATATTCCTTTACAAGGCTATAGCCGTGAGACTCGACATAATCCTGAATAGCACCTGATATATCCGATACACGCCTGTCCGGCATTGCAAACTTAATCCCTTCAAAAAAAGAATCACGTGTAACTTCTATAAGTTGCATAGCTTCAGGAGTACAAGCTCCCACGGGAAACGTCCTGGCGCAGTCTGCATGAAAACCGTGATAATAAACACCTAGATCAATACTTATTATATCGCCTTCATGTAACTTACGGTTATCAGGAATACCATGAATAACCTCGTTATTTACAGACGCACATATCGCGCCGGGGAAATCAATCCCACCATAATAGTTCGGCACACCCAAGAATGACGGAGACGCGCCACGTTCCATTATATAATTTGTGGCGAATTTGTCAAGTTCTTTTGTGGTAATTCCGGGAAAAATTTTTTTCTCAAGCTCTATCCAGAGATCTGCTGCAATTTTTCCCGCTTCAATCATTTTCTGTATATCAGAATGTGACTTAATATTTATCATTTTAAATACCTTTGAGGCCTAATGCATAAAGTGAATTTTGAAGAGATTCATCAATATCATTTTCACTCTGAACATTTACAAGGCTTCCCTTTGATCTATAAAAATCAATCAGAGGCTTAGTGCTTTCATTGTATGTTATTAAGCGTTGCTTGATAACATCCGGAACATCGTCCGGTCTTTGAACTACCTTTGCTCCACAAGAATAACATATGTCTCCGTGAGGAGGATCAAATTCTAAATGATAACTACGTTTACAGTTAGGACAAATACGTCTTTGCGATAAACGTCTTAAAACAACGTCTTCTGATATAACTATATTTAAGACTTTAAGTAATTTACTTTTTGTCTTTCCTAAAATCTTCTCAAGGGCTTCCGCTTGAGCTATTGTTCTAGGGAAGCCATCGAGAATAAATCCATTTTTACAATCTTCCTGAGAAATTCTATCGTCTACCATGTTTGTAGTTACATCATCAGGAACCAACTTTCCTTTTGAAATATAACTATCTGCAATAACACCAAGTTCTGTTTTAGCTTTTATGTTATCTCTGAAAATATCACCAGTAGATATATGAGGTACTTTCAGAATTTTTGAAAGCTCAACAGCTTGTGTTCCTTTACCGGCGCCAGGTGCACCCAATAAAATCAAATACATGGTAATCCCTCCGGAATCAATCTAAGAAGCCTCTGTAGTTTCTCATAAGGAGCTGAGCTTCGATCTGACGTACAGTCTCAAGTGCAACACCTACAAGAATCAATACTGTCGTACCGCCGAACCACAGATTAATTGATCCGAGATCTTTGTTGAAGATTGAACAAATCAATTGAATAACTGTAGGGAACACAGCGAGAACAGCCAGGAATATAGCACCAAACCAAGTAATTCTATGTGAAGATTTCTTAATGAAGTCTGCTGTAGGAGCGCCTGGTCTGAGGCCTGGAATAAAGCCACCATTTTTCTTAAGATTATTAGCAATATCTACCGGATCAAAGTATACAATGTTATAGAAGAATGTGAATCCTAATATTAACAAAGCATATACAAGTACATATCCCCAACTATTGCCTGCAGAGAAAGAATTAATAAATCCTGCAAAGCCTTTTGTAGCGTTTGATTTACCGATAAATGCTACAATCGTTGCAGGGAACTGTAGCAATGACATAGCAAAGATGATTGGCAAAACGCCTGATGAGTTTACTTTGAGAGGAATATGTGTACTTTGTCCTCCGTATACTTTATTTCCAACAACTTTCTTAGCATACTGAACGGGAATTCTTCTCTCTCCGCCTTCCATCCAAACAACAGCAACGATAACTGCAAGGAATACAATAACAATAGCTAATGCAACAAAAATGTTGAAATACCATTTTCCAAATATTCCTCCGCCGACTACGAGATCATATAGGCTGATTGCTGCTCTGGGGCCGGCAGAAATGATACCTGCAAAGATAATCATTGAAATACCGTTACCAATACCAACTTCAGTAATCTTCTCACCTAACCACATAAGTACTGCAGTACCTGTTGTGAATGTAATAACCATGAGTAAGAATGTAAAGATATCAAACTTACCTGCGGTAGCAAAAAGATTAATAGTTGTTGCTTCTCCGTTGATGTTGAAGTAAAGCATTACAGACTGCAGTAAACCGAGCGCAATTGCTGCATAACGTGTCCACTGAGAAATCTGCTTTCTTCCATCCGGATCCTTCTGTTTCTTTTCCAAATAAGGAATAGCAACAGTAAGGAGCTGCATAATAATTGATGCATTAATATAAGGGCTGATACCTAATGAGAAAATAGACACCTGCTGGAATGCTCCACCTGATAACATGTCCATAAATCTGAACAAACCATTACCGGCAAGAGAATCAAGAGCAGCGTCCTGAAGTCCGGGAACTGTTATAAAGCAACCGATTCTGAAAATGATAATAAGGAGCAATGTCATTCCTATTTTCTTTCTCAGATCTTTTACTTTAAAAGCATTTTGTAATACTTCAATAAATCTCATCAGATCACCTGAGCCTTTCCTCCTAATTTTTCAATCTTTTCAGAAGCACTCTTTGTGTATGCAGCAGCCTCAACGTTAAGCTTTTTTGTCAGCTCACCGTTACCAAGGATTTTAACGCCATCATACAAATCGTTAATGAGACCAGCTTCTTGGAGAGCCAGAGCATTAACTGTAGCACCGTCTTCAAAGACATTAAGAGCGTCTACATTTACTACTGCATAAGTAGTAGTAAAGTTCTTGTTATTAAAGCCTCTCTTAGGCATTCTTCTGTACAAAGGTGTTTGGCCGCCTTCAAATCCAGGTCTAACACCGCCGCCTGAACGAGCGTTCTGTCCTTTATGACCTTTACCGGCTGTCTTACCATTGCCTGAACCATGGCCTCTACCTTTTCTGTATCTATCTTGTCTGGAACCTGCTTCCGGACGTAAATCTTCAAGTTTCATGGTTAGAATCCTCCTTACTCTGTGATTTCTGCTACAGTCTTGCCACGAAGAGCTGCAACTTCTTCAACTGTTTTAAGTGAAGAAAGAGCGCTTATTGTAGCACGTACCATATTAATAGGATTGTTAGAGCGAAGTGACTTTGTTCTGATATCACGGATACCAGAAAGTTCGATAACGGCTCTTACAGGACCACCTGCAATAACACCGGTACCTTCGCCAGCGGGCTTAAGAAGAACTCTTGCTGCGCCATATTCACCTGTTATTTCGTGAGGAATTGTTGTGCCAACAATAGAAACATTGATGAGGTTTTTCTTTGCATCTTCTACACCCTTACGGATTGCTTCTGATACTTCGGAAGCTTTGCCCAAACCGCAACCAACCTTACCGTTTTCGTCGCCTACTACAACCAGTGCACTCCAACTGTAATTACGACCACCCTTAACAACTTTGGTTACTTTAGCAAGATTAACCAGTTTTTCTTTAAATTCAGTTGTTTTTGAATTATTCTGTTCCATCTCATGTCCTCCTTCTGCTTAAAAGTTTAATCCAGCTTCACGTGCACTATTTGCGAGTTCCATAACTCTTCCGTGATAAATATAGCCACCACGATCAAATACTACATCTTTGATGCCTTTTTCGAGAGCCTTTTCAGCAATCAATTTACCAACTTCTTTAGCAGCTTCGATGTTGCCACAAGATTCTAACTTATCTTTGAGTTCAAGAGTTGATGCAGCAACAAGAGTTGTTCCGGTAGTATCATCAATAATCTGAGCATACATATGGGACAAACTTCTGAATACATTCAGTCTTGGACATTCAGCTGTACCGCTGATTTTTCTTCTGACACGAGCATGTTTTCTTTGACGTATCATGTTTTTACTTAATTTCTTAGCCATGTTTGTATACCCCCTTTAATTATTTTTTACCTTTACCGCCGGTCTTACCCTCTTTACGTCTTACAAATTCAGTATTATATCTAATACCTTTACCCTTGTAAGGCTCAGGGGGTCTCTTGCTTCTGATCTTTGCAGCAAACTCACCAACAGCCTGTTTGTCTGCGCCCTTAACTATTATCTGTGTCTGTGAAGGAACATCAACTGTTACACCTGCAGGTGGTACCATTTCAATGTTATGAGAATAACCAAGAGAGAGAACGAGAGTATTACCTTGCTTAACTGCTCTGTAACCAATACCGTTAATCTCAAGAGTTTTTTCAAATCCCTTTAAAACACCATCAACCATATTGTTGATCAAAGCTCTTGTCAGACCGTGAATAGCACGTTCAAACTTATCATCTGAGCTTCTTGTTACTAAAACTTGATTTCCTTCAACTTTTATTGATATACACTGTTGGAAAGCCTGTGTGAGAGTACCTTTAGGACCTTCAACAGTTACCACGTTATTTTCAGTTACTGAAAACTTTACGCCAGCTGGTATATCAATAGGTTTTCTACCAATTCTTGACATTTTTTTACCTCCAACCTTAAAATTCTGAGTTGCCTATTATAGGCAACTCTTTTCAGATTTAATTACCATACGTACGCAAGAACTTCTCCGCCAATGCCGAGCTTACGTGCGTTCTTATCTGTCATAATACCTTTTGATGTAGATATAATTGCGATACCCATTCCATTAAGAACCTTAGGGAGTTCTTCAACACCAGCATAGATTCTAAGACCTGGCTTAGAAATTCTATTGATGCCTGAAATAACTGTCTTCTTATTAGCTGTATATTTAAGATATACTCTAATAACACCCTGCTTGCCATCTTCAATTGTCTGAATATCTTTGATGTATCCTTCTTCAAGTAAGATCTTAGCAATAGAAAGCTTAAGATTTGAAGCCGGAATATCTACTGATTCGTGTTTTGCTGTACCTGCGTTTCTGATACGTGTCAACATATCCGCTATAACATCACTTATTTGCATAGTGTTAACCTCCTTTTATTACCAGCTGGCTTTTTTTACACCGGGAATTTGTCCCTTATAAGCCAATTCTCTGAAGCAGATACGGCAGATACCGTATTTTCTCAAATATGAATGAGGACGTCCGCAAATCTGACATCTGCTGTATGCTCTTGTCGAAAACTTAGGAGTTCTCTGTTGTTTAACTTTCATTGAAACTTTTGCCATAATATCCTCCTTATTAGCGAACGAAAGGAATACCCATTAATCTGAGTAATTCTTTTGCTTCTTCATCTGTCTTTGCAGTTGTTACAAAGATAATGTCCATACCGCGAACTTTGTCGATCTTATCATATTCGATTTCAGGGAAGATAATCTGCTCTTTAAGACCAAGAGCGTAATTACCTCTTCCGTCAAATGAATTAGCCGGAACACCGTGGAAGTCACGAATACGTGGGAGAGAAATATTGAACAACTTATCAGCAAAAGCGTACATACGTGTCTCTCTGAGAGTTACTTTGCAGCCTATGTTCATACCTTCACGAATCTTAAAGTTAGCAACTGATTTCTTAGCTTTAGTAACAACAGGCTTTTGTCCTGTAATCTTCTCTAAGTCAGACATTGCAGACTCAATTGCCTTAGGATTCTCCTTAACTTCACCCAAACCCATGTTGATAACAATTTTCTCCAGTTTTGGAATTTCCATTGTGCTCTTGTAATTGAATTTTTCCATAAGTGCAGGAGCAACTTCATTAATATACTTTTCTTTAAGTCTTAACATTTTATAGCCTCCCTTTCAATCACTTTGTGGAATCAACGGTGTTGATAATTGCGCCGCAATCTTTATTCTTACATACGCGAACTTTTATCTTCTTACCGTTTTCTTCTACTACTGCGTTACCTGTTCTTGTAGGCTGCCCACACTTAGGACATACCAACATTACATTGGAAACATGGATAGGAGCTTCCTTCTTGATAATACCTGACTGCTGATTACGGCTCTTAGCTCTCTGGCTCTTTGATACCATGTTGTATCCTTCAACAATAACCTGTTCTTTTTCAGGAATGGCAACGAGAACCTTGCCTGTAACTGTCTTGGGCTTGCCGTTCTTGTCTTTCTGACGACGTGTGTTAAGAACAACTACTTTGTCACCTTTTTTAATATTCATACTCATATCTTATTCCTCCAAATTACAGTACTTCAGGAGCGAGAGAAACAATCTTCATGAAATCTGCATCTCTGATTTCTCTTGCAACAGGTCCAAATATACGTGTTCCTCTTGGATTGAGATCATCTTTAATGATAACAGCTGCATTTTCATCGAATCTAATATAGGTTCCGTCGTTTCTTTTAACGCCCTTGCGTGTACGCACGATAACGCACTTTACTACATCGCCTTTTTTTACCATGCCGCCTGGAGCTGCTGCCTTTACGCTACATACGATAATATCACCGATGTTAGCATAACGTCTCTTTGAGCCGCCGAGTACTTTGATACACATAAGCTCTTTTGCTCCTGTATTGTCTGCAACTTTTAATCTTGTTTGCACTTGTATCATAACTTTACCTCTCCTTCAAATCAGCGAGCCTTCTCAACGATAGAAACGAGTCTCCATCTCTTGTCTTTGCTCAAAGGTCTTGTTTCCATTACTTCAACTGTGTCGCCGATTTTAGCTTCATTTGCTTCATCATGAGCTTTAAGCTTGTAAGTTGTTTTTACGACTTTCTTATAAAGCGGATGCTTTACGCTGTCTACAACAGCAACAACAATTGTTTTGTCCATCTTGTCACTAACAACTTTACCAACTCTGGTTTTTCTTAAATTTCTTTCTTCCATAATTCAATTGCCTCCTTGTGACATCAGACTTATTGCTTAGCTGCCAATTCTTTTTCCCTGATGATAGTTTTGATTCTAGCGATATCACGCTTGATAAACTTAATTTTCATCGGGTTGTCAATCGGGCTTGTAGCGCTCTGATAACGTAACTTAAACAGTTCCTTTTTTAATTCAAGCTCTTCGTTCTTCAATTCTTCGAGAGACATGCCATTCTTTTCTTTTATGAAATCATTAGCCTTCATCTGTGTCATCCTCCATTACTTCATTCTCGCGAGCGATGATTTTACATGAAACAGGTAACTTATGCATTGCAAGTCTTAATGCTTCTCTGCTCAAGCTCTCATCTACGCCTGCAACTTCAAATAAAACTCTGCCGGGCTTAACAACTGCTACCCAATACTCAGGAGATCCTTTACCGGAACCCATTCGAGTCTCAGCAGGCTTCTTTGTGATAGGTTTATCAGGGAAAATCTTTACCCAAACCTGTCCGCCTCTTTTGATTGAACGTGTGAGTGCGATACGGGCAGCTTCAAGCTGGTTGCTTGTGATCCAGCCACAAGTTGTAGCCTGGAGTCCAAACTCGCCCTGAGAAACTACGTTGCCTCTCATTGCTTTACCCTTCATTCTGCCTCTTTGTACTTTTCTATGTTTAACTCTTTTAGGCATTAACATAAATTATTCTCCTCCTTCTGTTCCTGCAGCAACATTGCTTTTAGCAGTAGGAAGTACTTCTCCCTTATAAATCCAAACCTTAACACCGATCTTTCCGTATGTTGTGTTTGCTTCAGCAAAACCATAGTCAATGTCAGCTCTTAAAGTCTGGAGCGGAATAGTACCTTCATGGTAGTGCTCGCTACGTGCGATTTCAGCACCGCCGAGACGTCCACTGCAACAAGTCTTGATACCAAGAGCTCCTGCGCGCATTGTTCTTGTCATAACCTGCTTCATTGCTCTTCTGAAGGCAACTCTCTTTTCCAGCTGGCTTGCGATATTCTCTGCACAAAGCTGTGCGTCTAAGTCTACAACCTTAATCTCAAGAATGTTGATAGTAACAACTTTACCTGTCATCTTCTCGAGTTCTGCTTTAAGTTCATCTTTGATTGCACCATTCTTACCGATAACGAGACCGGGTTTAGCTGTCTCAATGTTCAGAAGCAGTTTATTTGCTGTTCTCTCAATTCTGATCTTAGAGATACCTGCAGCATAAAGCTTTTTCTTAACGTATTCTCTTACTTTGTTGTCTTCAACCAGGAAAGCAGCAAAATTTTTCTTATTTGCATACCATTTTGAATCCCAATCTTTGATAATACCAACTCTGAGTCCGTGAGGATTAACTTTTTGTCCCATAATCTACTTCCTCCATTAATCTCTTTCTTTCAATACAACAGTGATGTGGCTTGTTCTCTTGTTGATTCTGATTCCGCGACCTCTTGCAGCAGCTCTGCCTCTTTTAAGAGTAGGGCCTTGATTTGCGAAACATTCTGCAACATACAGCTTCTCACCATCAAGTTCAAAATTGTTAACGGCGTTAGCCTCAGCGGATTTGAGCAACTTGTAAATAATCTCTGATGCAGCCTTAGGTGTGAATCTAACAATAGCAAGTGCTTCTGCCAAATCTTTACCTCTGATAAGGTCGAGAACAATCTTAACCTTTCTTGCTGAAATACGAGCATTAGAAAGAGTTGCTTTACCCTGATCTCTGCCGATTCCGAGCACTTTACGTTGACGCTTTGTAAGCACACATACGCTCTTGCTCTTGGGAGTAACGGAGTTATATTGTTCTATAAGCTCTTCTCTTTTTTCGAGAAGTTCAGCTTCGCTTAAAAATCTACGTTTCAAAATATATTCCTCCTTCTATCTTAGCGCTTTACGCCGCTTGATTTTTCGCTCTTATTAACATGACCCTTGTAAGTTCTTGTGGGAGCGAATTCTCCAAGCTTGTGTCCTACCATTTCCTCTGTTACATATACCGGAACATGCTTTCTGCCATCATGAACAGCAATTGTATGTCCTACCATCTGAGGGAAAATGGTTGATGCTCTTGACCATGTTTTAATAACGATCTTTTCATTCTTTTCGTTCATTGCATTGATACGAGCCATGAGTCTTTCTTGCACGAACGGTCCTTTTTTTACAGATCTACTCATATATAAATCCTCCCTTATTTGCTGTTACGTCTTCTTACAATAAACTTGTTAGAAGCCTTGTTCTTCTTTCTGGTCTTGTAACCCAAAGTAGGTTTACCCCAAGGAGTTACAGGGCTAGGCATACCAACAGGTGACTTACCTTCACCACCACCATGTGGGTGATCGTTCGGGTTCATAACAACGCCTCGAACATGAGGTCTGATACCCATATGTCTTGTACGACCGGCTTTACCAATGTTGATATTTTCATGATCTGTGTTACCAACCTGACCGATTGTAGCTTTACATACCATAGGGATCATTCTTACTTCACCTGATGAAAGACGAACCTGTGCGTAATCGCCTTCCTTAGCCATAAGCTGACCGAAAGAACCTGCTGATCTTAAAAGCTGAGCGCCTTTACCAGGCTTCATCTCTACATTGTGGATAACTGTACCAAGAGGAATATTAGCCAAAGGAAGAGCATTGCCGGGCTTAATATCAGCGTCGGGACCTGATACAACAGTGTCACCAACATTGAGTCCTACGGGATGAATGATATATCTCTTCTCACCGTCTGCGTAAACTAAAAGTGCAATATTTGCTGATCTGTTAGGATCGTACTCAATTGATGCAACTTTTGCAGGAATTCCGTCCTTATTACGCTTGAAGTCGATTAATCTATACTGTTTTTTGTTTCCGCCGCCATGGTGACGAACTGTGATTCTACCATATGAGTTTCTTCCGGCATTTTTCTTGAGAGATGACATTAATGACTTAATCTCACTCTTGCCTGTAATCTCATCAAATGCTGAAACAGACATTTGTCTTCTTGACGGAGTTGTCGGATTGTACTTTTTAATAGCCATTTCTATCGTCCTCCTACATTATTGAGCGAAACCGTAGTTCTCGATTGTATTCTTGAACTTCTTGGTTTTCTTCTCGCCGTTTACTACATACTCAACAGGAGCTGGATTTGCATCAATTGTAACAATTGCTTTCTTCCACTTAGCTGTAGAACCTTCTACCATGCCGCCTGCCTGTCTACGTGTTCTCTTCTTACCATCGTAACGTGATGTGTTTACTGATATAACCTTAACTTCAAAGATTTTTTCGATTGCTTTCTTAATATCAATCTTTGTTGCTTTTATATCAACTACGAAAGTGTATTTACCGTCCTGTACTTCGCTTGAGCTTCTCTCAGTGATGTGGGGACGTACTATGATATCGTATTCGTTCATGCGTATACCTCCGAAATCTTCTCTAAAGCTTCTTTTGTTACGATTAACTTTGTATGACGGAGAATGTCATATACGTTAATTGTATTAACATAAGCTGTTGAAATGCCTGCGATGTTGCTTGCTGACTTAACTACGTTAAGATCTTTCTCAGGAAGAACAACTAAAGCTGAATCCTCAACATTAAGATTGCCAAGCACCTTTACCATGTTCTTTGTCTTGATGCTGTCAAAAGCAAGTGTGTCGAGAACGATAAAATTGCTGTCGATAACTTTTGATGTGAGAGAAGACTTAAGTGCAAGTCTCTTAACCTGCTTTGGCAGTGTGTAGCTGTAATCTCTTGGCTTTGGTCCGAAAACGATACCGCCGTGAATCCACTGAGCTGATCTTGTGCTACCCTGTCTTGCATGGCCTGTACCCTTCTGTTTGTAGGGCTTCTTACCGCCACCGCTTACTTCTGATTTTGTCAAAGTTGAGTGTGTGCCCTGACGCTTGTTAGCAAGCTGGTTAACAACTGCTGCATGCATACAATGAACGTTAACTTCTACATCGAAAATTGCAGGGTTGAGTTCGAGCTCTTCAACAACTTTGCCTTCCATATTATAAACATTAACTTTTGCCATAATTTATGTCCTCCTTCCCAATCACGCTTTGGACTTAATTGATTCTCTGATCTCAAGCAAAGCGCCCTTAGGTCCGGGAACTGCACCTTTGATGAGGAGAAGATTCTTCTCTGTGTCAACTTTAACGATGTCGAGATTTTGCACGGTAACTCTCTCAACACCCATGTGACCGGGCATGTTCTTACCTTTGAAAACTTTACCCGGATCAGAAGTTGAACCCATTGAACCTACGCCTCTGTGATATTTAGAACCATGAGTCTTCGGTCCGATTTTCTGTCCATGTCTTTTAATTGCGCCTTGATAGCCCTTACCTTTTGAAGTACCGCTTACGTCTACACAGTCACCTGCGCTGAATACGCTTGCATTAATTTCTTGTCCTACTTCATAAGTCTCAGGATTCTCAGGTTTGAATTCTTTTAAATGTTTGAAACCTTTTTCAAATGAAAGCTTCTCGAATAAACCTCTCTCAGGCTTATTGAGTTTCTTAAGATCTACGGCAATGTATCCTAATTTTACTGCGTCATAATTGTCGGAATCAACATTCTTTGTCTGAACAACTGTGCAAGGACCTGCGAGTACTACTGTTACAGGTGTGCAAATGCCGTCTTCGTCAAAGATCTGAGTCATGCCGACTTTTGTTCCTAAAATAAACTTTTTCATTAACTACTTACCTCCTATGGTTATTGGTTCCGCCACTCCTATTTGCGGAACATGACCGGCTCTCCATATAATATTTAAAGAGCCTTACGTGCTGCGCACGCATTTAATAAAACTTCTACTATCTTATTGTTTTACTTTGATCTCAATATCTACACCAGCAGGAAGGTCGAGTCTCATGAGCGCGTCAACCGTCTTGGGTGTTGGCATCAAAATATCAATAAGTCTCTTATGAGTTCTCATTTCGAACTGCTCTCTTGAGTCCTTATACTTATGAGGAGCACGAAGAATTGTAACAACTTCCTTATCTGTAGGGAGCGGAATAGGACCTGATACAACAGCATCAGTTCTCTTAGCTGTATCTACAATCTTGAGTGCAGCCTGGTCAAGCAACTGAAAATCATAAGCTTTTAATTTAATTCTGATTTTTTGTTTATTTGCCATACATAAACCTCTTTCTTTTCATTTTTGTTTCCCTGACACTAAGCCGTGTGTTTCGTGGCAAGGCGCAACATTGCAATTATACAGGTTCATAAGACATATTGCAAACATTTTTTTATGTATGTGCCACCGGCATTTGTAAATTTTTTATGAACATAATTCACCAGAGCCCATGGACTGTTCTGACATCTTTTACTACTACAAAAGCCTTAGGATCATGGCGTGTCACAATGGTCCTGAGTGCTTGAATCTGCCTGTTATGAACTACACATATAAGTATTGACACTTCGCTGCCCGTATACATACCTGTTCCCTTTACCAAAGTAGCCCCACGTTGCAGATCTGTTAGAATATCGCGGGAAATGTCTACAGGGTTTTCTGTGAAAATATATATTTCTTTTGCATAGTTCACACCCTCCTCTACTACATCAATCACTTTAGATGAAACAAAAATAGCAATTGCCGTATACAGGGTAGCAATGATTGATCTGTATGTTGCGAAAACAACAATCAGGAAACATGCGTCCAATGTAAGAACAAGTTGTCCTATTGTCATCCAGCTTGCTTTGCGCTGTACGAGGCGTGCTACAATATCTGTGCCTCCGGTAGTAGCTCCGCTACGGAATATGATACCAAGCCCACCACCCAGCAATAAGCCACCGAAAATAGCGCATAGAATATAATCCACCTCAGCGCCGTAGTTACTCATATTAAGAATTATGTCACGATAACGATCAACAAAAGACATCAAATCAATGAAAACGGAAAAAGCTACTGTACCCAGAACACTGTTTATAGTAAAATTCTTTCCTAATACTTTATATCCTATTATAAATAAAGGAAGGTTAAGTACTAACGTGAGTATACCGACAGGAAGAATCCCCCCTGAAATGGTGCTGATAAGCATAGCAAGGCCTGATAATCCGCCTGGTGTTATATTATTAGGTATAAGAAAAAGATTTAGCCCTATGCCCGCCAATGCAGAGCCAAATATGATAAGAAGAATTTTCACAGCAATCTTTTTCACACAAAGCACCTCTGATATCTATTATGTGATAAAAGAACACAAAATATAAATCTTGATGACACAATTTCAACATATTGAAATTGTAGTATAATAATGTTATTATCAACGATATGTCATTTGATATTTTGTAATGGAGTGATTATATGAGTTCTAAGAAAAATGAAAATCTTAGCTATAACGAAAGAATGTCCGGACAGAAGAAAAAAAAGAAGCTACCCAAGCTTCAGGTCATGGATATTGTTACTATTATTTTTACAGCTGCTATAATCTGTATCATGATTTATGTTGTGTGTACACAGTTTGGGTCTGATGACAACGACAACAATCAAGGCAATCCAACCAATCCTTCAAGTACATCAGCTCCCACAGCTTCTCCGTCTACCTCAGATACTGCAATGACAGATCTGGGTACATGGTATGGCAACATACTGAATGGTAGCGCAGTAGCAGAGCATAACGATAGATTGTATTATATCTCAAAGGATAGCGAAGGTAATACAGGTATATTCGTTAAATACGGAGATGTAGTGAAGCAACTTGTTAAGGATAATGCAACCGATCTTAATGTGGTTCACGACAAGAAAACATACGCAGGACAAACAGGTGTCAGCGCATACTACGTTTTCTATGTAAACGAGGCAGGTAATATTTGTTATGTTTACGACGGTCCTCTCGGTGAGGGTCAGACAGGCACCCAGACAATGCAGACTCCTGTAGTGCTGATCGAGGGCGCTCATTCAAATCTTATGGTCAGCGGCCAGTATTTGTATTATCTGAATGAAGATGCTGTTATTTGCAGATATGATTTCCTTAACAAGGCGGAGAAAATATTAAGTAAATATACTTATTCTGAGTTTGTTGTGTATTTCGGTGCTATCTATGGTATTCGTAAGGCTGATAATTATATTTATCAGGTATCTACATCAGGTCGCAGCGAAACATCAGCTTCGGCAAGTCCATCAGCAACTCCCTCAGCAACTCCATCTCAGACATACGAAGGTGATGATGATGCGTATGAGTTCAGACTGATTAAGGAAGTATGTCACACATTTGCAATAGAAGATAACTGGATTCACGCTATTACAGATAATGATATCGTACGTTTTGACGCTGATACAGGTGATAAGGATACTTTGTGTAACGTGAAGCCTGACATGATTAATGTTTACGGTGAAAATATTGTTTATCTCTTGAACAACAAGCTGTATGCAGGAAGCCCTGAAGATTTATTGTTAGACAGAGCTACAGAACTTTGTGAAATGAACATTGCTTCTATTAACCTGTTAGATAAGGAAACTATTTATGTCGTTAGCGCAGACGACGGAAAGCTTTATTGCTCAACATATTCATCTGAAAGTGGATTTGGAGAGTTTGTAGAAGTAAAATAAAAAAGTTATAGAAAATATTAAAAATCAACCGCCGAGCTTAGTTAAGTAATGTGCTCGGCGGTTTTGTTAAAAGTCAGTATACGCAATTTTCGTCCCATCCTTGGATATAAAATGACTTCCTTCTCCTTCAGTATATAAATAAAAAAAGTTTTCTGTTACAGTAACGGAAGTAATTCTCTGAGAGGGAAAAGAAATAATCAATTTATCCTTTCCTGTTACCAGATCATGATATCTCAGATTCCCTTTGCGATTGAGCGTGTATAATCCCTCAGCTGTAAAATCTATTATTGTTTCTCCTTTTTTATTGTGTTTATAAATTACTTTAAATTCATCACTATCGGGATTATAACTTATAATTTCCGAAGATATAACGCTGTATAAAAGTGGGTCTCCTGAATTATAATGACTTTGTGTAGAGATTATTTTTGCGAACCAGTATTCTTTACCAACCATCTTTGCAAAGCAAACAACTTCCAATCCTTCATCTGAATATTCTGGGGTTTTCTCAACATATTCTATAATAGACAATTCATCAGCATTTTTTACGCTTTCTTTATGAGGCCATCTAGGTCCTTTTTCTAAAGTAAAGCTGTTTGCGTTCGGTATATTCTTAGCGCGAAGTTCCATCACTTGTTCTTCTGTCATTGGACCATTAAGATATTTACGACTTATCTCATTTCCATGATAATCAAAATAAGTTAAACAATCGTAGTATTCAAATATATCTTCTTTTGTTTCCTCGTTATAGTAATACATTTTTAAATAGGCATATTGTAATATGAGTTCTGATTCAAAGTCATAGTTATATGCACCATAATAGCTCGCTGTTCTAGCAAAGCCTGATTCGGTATGCGCAAGAGGCACAATCTCATCATACTCCAGGAAAATATCCTTGCCTGTTTTTTTATTAATAACAGAACGATCAATCGCCACATATGTGTCATTTTCAAAAGCTGTATCAAAATATACAGAGGGAATTACTTTCCCCTCCAGATAGTGGCACGAACAGAAAGACAGCATTACTAAAATAACAATAAATAAACTTAATGTCCTTTTCATTGTATTACGCATTCATCACTATCACGCCTGCCACAACTTGTCCAAGCTGTAAAACTCCCGTTCTGACTGGAGGAATACATGTACTACTACATCCAGATAATCCAATAAAATCCAGCTGCCCGATTCGTATCCTTCTGTACGTGCAGGTTCTCTGCCCTGTTGCTTCAGTTGGAAAGCAACCTCATCTGCCAAACCTTTTACTTGTGTAGTAGATGTACCGCTACAAATAACAAAATAGTCAGCAATGATTGTTTTTTTCTCAATATTAATAGTTTGAATGTCTCTTCCTTTTTTTGAATCTAATATTTCTGCAATTCTTTTGGCCAGATTTTCACTTGTTAATGTACTCATAAAATTGTCCCTTTCATTTCCTATTTAATTGTGTCAAAGCCCAATTACGGGTTCTGATTGTGTCCAAAGACAGTAGTCTGTCTCTTCTTTTAATATTGTGTTTGATGGCGCAATCGCACTCTTCAACAATCGCATCCAATAAACTGATATTCAACTTATCGCGGACCTCTTGAGAATGTTTGCCTTCTCTGCCTATCTCTGTAAAGTCAGCAATAAATATAACCTGAGCTACCAGTGACATTTCAGGCGCACCGGTAGTGTGTACTGATATCGCTTCTAAAATCTCCTTATCTTCTATCCCATACCTTTTGGCCGCTAATATAGCACCTGCTCTGCCATGGCGAGCGGCCTTGCCACCATCATCATAATCAGCAGTACTACCGTCAAAACCATCAGGAGAAGCATTTTCGCTGATCCCCAGCCATTTATATTGAGCAGCAGTGAGTTGCTTGGCACAATCATGAAGCAGGCCTGCCAGACGGCATTTTTCCACATCCGCGCCATATATTTTCGCAATTCTCACGGCTTCATCCATAACGCCAAGGCTATGTACATAGCGTTCTTCTGTAAGCAACCTCTTAAGATCTTGCTTCATCTCATCAATAGTCATTAATCTCTTTGTCTGTGCTGTATACAGCTTATTTTCACTAATATATTGTGCTACGGATGCATCAATATGCTGAAGCACCGGGGCATTATCACAAGCAAGATCATTCTCAAACGCAAAGCGAATATCCGTAGATGACACATCAAATACAGGACTATCAGCTACCAATATCCTGGCTCCGGCTTTGGTGGCAGTATGATATGCATTATCAAATCTATCATCTGACACACCAGGTCTACGTACCGCAATAAATGTACATAGCTTAAATAACTTCTCATAATCATGCCAATCAAGCAAATCAGCCAGACTGTCGCCACCGATAATAAAGAAAAAATCATCCGGTTTGCCATCAGGTGATAATTCTGCGCTCCGCTCTTGCAGTCTGGCAACAGTTGTTACGGAATATGACATTTCGGTTGTATCTGTTTCTATGCCAGACACCTCGAAATCCGGTCTATTTGCCAAAGCAAGTTTAAGCATATTAATACGATGATATGACGGAGTAATCCTCCTGTCTACTTTGTGAGGAGGATTACCAGTTGGTACAAATATTATTTTATCTAAACAAAACTGTGTCTTAATCAGCTCTGCTAGTAGTATATGCACTGTGTGAACGGGATCAAATGTCCCACCGAAAATACCTACATTCATATTAGTACTTGGGCACCTTTTTATCCATTGCCTTACCGAAACTATACCATGAGTTACGCAATTTGTGACGCAAATCCACATCAAAAACCCATTCTGTAGCTTCAAAAAGTTTCTTTTTCATATCTAAGTACAGGCCTCTGTCAAATCCATCCTGAGCAAGAAGAATTTCCATCTGATTGATCCATGCGCATACTTTATCAATACCAGCGGCATCCGGGTCAATTTTTTTCTTAAGATGTTGTACAACCATTTTCACAGATTTCTTCTGAAGATCTGCATCAGTCATAACTTTCTTATTTTCTTTTACGTTACCACTATCATGAATATTATCCATGGTTTACCTCCGCATTATTCTATCATTTACTGATAGATCTAATTATACCACCTAAAAAAATAATGGCAAGCGGGAAAATAAGCATGTAATCTAAGCACAAGGGCTTTGTACCCACGCAATTTTATTTTTCTGCTTCCTTATTATAGAAGCGACCGTGTTTTGAAGTTTTCTTGCCATATTGAATGGCACTAACCGGGCATCTATGTAAGCAAGCCAGACATTGAGAACATTTATCTGCAACCCAGACAGGACGCATTCTGGGCCCTATACCTGTCATACGAATTGCATTTTCCGGACATGCAATAGTGCACAAGCCGCAGGATTTGCAATGATCCTCTACATAGAATTTCTCAGTCTTGCGGCCATGCTTATATGCGCTATATATGATCGGCGTCACAATGCCGGGCAGCACACCTTTTATCTTATCAAAATCCCCTACCACACCGGCTTTTATTTTCTTACAAATTTTGTTAATTGAAACATCTGCGCGAAGCATTATTTCATTTATTTCCTCTTCTTTGGGAAGATCATATAAAATCACATAGTTATCTACCATTTTCACAGAAAAACGCGATGTAACCTCTATGTTTCGTGAATCCAGAAGCTTCGATAGCATCTTACCTGCATTTCCGGTAGAACCACCGCAAGTAAGTACTGTGAAAATATAATGTTGGCTGTTATATCTATCCGTTATCTCCATTTTCTTGATAAATTCTTCAACGATTGCAGGAACACCATAATAGTAGACCGGTATCACAAATCCGATGCGTTCACCCGGCTTAGTTGAGTAAGAGTATTTCTCACTTTGCATAACTTCTGTGATTGAATAAACAACATCAGATGTTTCGGCTGCGATTTTCTTAGCTACATATTTCGAATTACCTGTGGCAGAAAAGTAAAATATCATTTAAGACCCTTCTTTTATGGAATTTTATGTATAAAATTTACATTATTTAGCATATCACAACTTTTGTGAAAATAAAAGTTTCGGGAAATATTTCCCGGAGTGGAAATTAAAATTTTATGTGTTATAATCTTATTTGTCTGCAAGACATATTTTCACGTAAAAAGAAAGGTGGGAGGCCTGATGGAAAAAAGAATAATTGCTACTAACAAGAAGGCTTACCACGAGTACTTTATTGAAGATACGTATGAATGCGGCATTGTGCTGGCAGGTACTGAGGTTAAGTCCATACGAGGCGGCAAGGTGAATCTTAAGGAATCTTACGCTGAGATACGAGACGGCGAGATGTATGTGTGCAGCATGCACATCAGTCCTTACGATCATGGTAATATATTTAATAAGGAAGCAATGCGCGACAGGAAGCTTCTTCTTCACAAGCGCGAGATACTTCGTTTGTATGATACTGTGAGACAGAAGGGTGTGACGCTAGTGCCTACTGAGATTTATTTTCTAGGCAACAAAGTAAAGCTGACAGTTGCGGTGGCCGTAGGTAAGAAGCTTTACGATAAGCGTGACGTGATGGCAAAGAAAGAGTCCGATCGCGAGATTGATCGCAGACTTAAAGGTGCATTTGCGTAAGTGACAAATGCTGTTATGGGGGCGCACCGGTTTCGACGGGGCCCTGAGGACACAGATTGCGAGTAGAGGATTCTCGTTGGCCTCTATAAAAACGAGAAAATTAAATTTAAACGCTAACAATAACTTAGCTCTTCAGGCTGCCTAATCGCGGCCTGCGTCGACCCGTAAGTCAGCCGGGCTTGCGGCAATCGGTGTCATCGAGCCGGCCCCGCGAACGAGACAGGTTAGCGTTCGGTACAGATTATCTTAAGCTTTGCGGATAATTGGTCTTTATGAAGCTACTATAGGCAGATCCCCGTTTGCCGGGTGCAGCTTATGGGAATTTTAATAGGCAGACTACACTCGTAGAGATTTGTGGATGATTGGTTTCGGACAGGGGTTCGACTCCCCTCGCCTCCAGTTAAACAAGCAAATCCAAACTGTTTCGTTACGGCGGGACTGTTGGGATTTGTTTTATACTTTGATTATCCATATTAACTGATACTGCCAAGAGCGACCCAAATGTTACTCTCGGCAGTGAATATTTAGGCTTTGACGCCCCAAATACAGAGTGGCATTTTCTCGTTCGGAACAATAAGTTTGTTTTCTTTGATGAGCTCCTCCATCAAGAAAGCCGCAACGTCAAGGCGATGGTGAATTTTTGCAATATCTCCGCACTGTTCTTTGAGAGAAGCAGGAGCGTGCTTGGCAAGTATCTTCTCAGCTTTATCAGATATATCAATCATGCAGTTTGCCACTTCTTCAATGATATCCGATAGGATGCAAGTGACTTTATCAAAGATATCATGCTCAAAAACGATAAAGTTCGCTGATAACCTATTGTTTTCACACAGAATAAATTTGTTTTCGATCAACCACGGTAGTGTGTGATTCTCTCTGTTTGCGTCCTTTCCAAGAATCGCATCGCACAAAGCCTCGGATTTGTTACGAAAATCATAGTGGTCATACATCTGCGCCTGTTTGATTACCCTATAATTCTCTGCGGAATACCATGCCGTTCCGCTTTTATTCCACGTTTCCATCGTTACCCCGTGGAAATGATGATTTGCATAATCGTTATCATATCCAAATATCCAACCATTGCAACCAAGCGCGAGCTTATTTGGATTTCCAAGCGGAGATTTATTTCTTGCCAAAATATAACCCTTGACAAACGCGAGATTCAAAAGACCGAATATCAGACGGTTATCATCATAGTCATTGCCGTGAAAATCAAGCTCACGGATCTGCGGCAAGAGACTCGTTACCTTTTCAAATGCCGACTTTGCAACAGTTGCGTAAATAGCAGAGGTGGTTTTCACAAACTCCTTTTCATATGCATCTGTTATGATAACGATGTTAGTCTGATACTTATCACCGATCTTTTTCAGAACGCCCGCAGCCTCCAAAATTTCAATTTCTTCTTCAAGATAAGGCATTGAAACTCCGAGTTCCATCGAAAGCGCCTCCGCTGTCATAGCTTCATAATATGTGGCAAGCACAATGGAACCGGGTAATTTTCTGTTGAAAAGATCATAGTATTTGTTCTTATCTCCCCAAAAGTCAAGTCTGAACGTTCCGGGATTATAACTTTTTTCTCCAAGTGTTCTCGTCATACCGATACCTTCCCTCAATAATTTGCGTGTCTTAAACAAATGGTATTTTACCATTTCCACACTAATGTTTTGCTCTTTTGCGATTTGAGAACAACTTTTGTTATCGATGTAATAAGCAACACCGACCTCACGGTGTGTTTTCTCTAAAAGAGAAAGTTCACGGCGAAGCAGATATATTTCCTCACTTACGGTTTCCTTTTCTATGTATTCCTGCTCCGGAGAGAGGTCGTACATGCCTACGTTTTCTTCTGTAAGTTCCACGGTTTTCGCGGAAAGCTCATTTTTACGGATAAAGCGACGGAACGTGTTTTCAGCGATCTTCCAAGCAAAGCCCCAAAATGCTTCCTCGTTTTGCAAGTTACGAGCCGAAACGATGATCTCATAAATGATTTCGGATGCAAGGTCGTCAACTTTATCTTTATCATAGAGCTTAGAAAAAGCGTAGCCGTAAATTGCCGTCAGATTTTCAGATAGCAATTCAGATGCTCTCTTATCGGTCATGGTTGTTCTCCTGTGTCTTGAAAGCTTTCACTTATATAGTGTCAGCAAGAGGGTGTCGGTTAATTGGTTTTGGAATATTTTAAAAACAATTATATCATAAATTTATGAATCGGTCTATAATAAAACCGCCGAGAGCAGTTATTTCTACCCTCGGCGAAAAACGCTTATTTATGGTATTTGTACGTTATAAAATCTTGATTAAACTTAAATATTATATCGCCTTTTTTGTTTTTCGTTTTTTCAAGAATGTCGTAACTGTGTAGATTGTTTAAAATCTTTAACGCACCTTGCCTTGACATATTTGCGTTGATATACGTCAGAAACATCTTGTAATTAAAATAATCTTCTGAATTATGGACGAGAATCTTTTTTACATATACCCATTCCGAAGATGTTAACGTATCTCCTGTTTTTGAAAGCATATTTTTGATCTCTTCCAAGTTCTTATATATAAAACTATACTTTATTGATGTTTCGAGGATATATCCCAAAAAATACGTCAAATCGTTATTTGTATTTCTGGTATCCGTAATTGCTCTATAATAATCATGCTTACTTTCATTGATTGCCTCACTCATAAAATAAGGAGCGAATGTTATTTTATTAATATAATTGAGCCAAAATGATACCATTCGAGCTGTTCTTCCGTTATAGTCGAAGTAGGGATGGATATACAAAATATAATAATGGCATATATAAGGCAACAAATCATCATGTTCTTTAATGTTTTGGGGATCATTTGCAAACGCAAACAAGGAATCCATACATTCATCAACAATATGCCAATCTGCTCCTTCAAATGCACCAATATAAACATTATCGTCACGATAATAATTACCTTCTTTTATTTTCAGCTCGTCAGGTAAACAATTTTTGCTCAAAATGTTATACAGTATGTGCAAATTGTCCTTATTAAATGCCGGCTTATTCTCAACAATGAATTTCATTGCATTTAACATGTTTTTTACTATAATATCGTTTTGCTCCGTTAAATTGTCGTTTTTATTTATTTCAACTATGCGGCGATGAGTAGTTGGAACATTTTCGATATTTAGTGTACCTTCCACCTCTGAGAATAGCCTAGAAATTAACACATCATCAAGATTTCTATCAAATAGCCAACTTTGATTCAATTCATAGTCGGAAACAAGAATCCTTCTATACTCAATTTGCGTTTGTAATAAATACAATCCATTAACATAGAAGCAATGTTTGGAATTAAATGTTTTCAACGGAAGAGACTTCATGGGTTCAAAACGTTCATCAACAAGCTCATCTTTGGTTGCCAAGAATTTTTCAAACTCATTTTTGGAGAACATTATTCCAACTTTTTGATTATATCTTAAATCATTTATTGGATAATATTTCTCATCAACTATTAGGTTAGCCACTTGTTGCTTATCCATATTGTAACCTCCTTGATTGTATTGTAATTAATTATTACCTATTTTTTGAATTCTGTCAACCGTTTAGTAAACTGATTTGTAAACTTTTTTAACTAACCGTTGCAACCTAATTAAAAATAGTATATGCAATATGTTATTAAAAATGAGATTAATACTAAAACAATAAATAGTTTTTATGGCGATGATTGTTTCTGGTATCGAATTAGTAGCTATGATGTTTACGCATAGGACTAGCTAAGTCAATCATTTGGAAATTTCCAAAATTCTAAAATACTCATCCAGTCGTTCATCCACGTACTCACCGATTAACTCGATCATTGCATCAGCGTTGCCGTCACGGTAATAAGCATCAAAAGCATCGTAATAACGCTTGCGGTCGCTGAATTTCACATTGATGGAGGGATAACCATTGCGGATCAAATCAAGATTGAGTATCAGTCTGCCGGTTCTGCCGTTCCCGTCAATAAAGGGATGGATCCCCTCAAATTCAAGATGAAAGCGTGCAATGCGTTCGATGATGTGCATTGTCTGTTCTCGTTCTTTATTTGCTGCGAGGAGCTCCGTCATTTTAGGCTCGATCAAATACGGCTGAACAGGCTCGGTATAAGCTCCCATAATACGCACGGGAATGGCACGGTAAACACCTTTATCCTGCGGTTTGTTTATCAAAACGAGGGAATGGATATTTTTAATAACGCTCTCTGTCAGATCAATCTCCTTAGTCGCAATATCCTGCACATACATAAAAGCATCACGGTGTCCCACGGCTTCAAGGTGATCCTTCATTGGCTTTTGGTCGATGGTCATGCCCTCTAAAACCATTGCAGTTTCCTTGAGAGTAAGGGTATTGCCTTCAATAGCGTTGGAGTTGTAAGTAAACTCCACCATAAATTCTTCACGAAGGCGTTCTACCTCTCCCTCAGTAAGAGGACGCATCTTTTGGAGTTGTTCCTTTTTGCCGTCAATGATGGTCAGGAGTGTAGCACGATTGGTACGCCCGTCAGCAGGCTTCTCAGCACTCGCAGGAATCATATATAGTTTCCCACGGCGTACCATACCGGGGATCTTACCTTCCGCACACAAGACACGCACACGCCGAGGGGAAATGCCCCATTTTGCCGCTGCTTCTGCTACTTTTATATAATCCATAATGAATTTCCTCCGTTAAAATCTGATATTTATTACCATTATACCATTTTGAGGAATAATAGCAACGGATTTTCACAAATTATTTCCATCATATTATTCCTCAATTGTTTTTACGGCATCAGTTTTGAGTCAATACACAATTCTAAAGTAATCCAAACACGCCTTAAAACGATCTTGCGCATTAAGGCATGTATCCATGAGGAAGCCTTTTTCGTGATCCCACTCTTTGAGGCCGCGGTAATAAAATAACTTCATGTTATCCTCGACGACGAACGGAACAATATTATGCTTCAGGCACTCTTTAAAGAGAATCAGTCGGCCCACACGGCCGTTTCCATCTTGGAAAGGGTGAATGCGTTCAAAAGCTACATGGAATGCAATAATGTCCTCAAAGGTCTTAGAGGGCAACGCATTGTAATCTGCCAACAATTTGCGAATTTCATGGGCAACATTTTCAGGCAGTGTGGTATCATTACCGCCTACCTCATTGGGCAACTTTTTGTATTCCCCTACCGCAAACCAATCCTTGCGACTATCGCTGGTACCGGTTTTCAGAATTGCGTGTAGATCTTTGATAAACCTTTCAGTGAGAGTAGCCCCTGCGCTGTCAATCACCATATCAATGCAGCGGAAGTGGTTAGATGTCTCGATCACATCGTCCACATTGACAGCTTCATTTTCAAAAACAATGGTGTTGGTCTCAAAAATATAACGAGTCTGATCGTGTGTAAGCCGACTACCTTCAATGTGGTTGGAGTTATATGTCAGTTCGATCTGAATTTTGTGATAAATGCCACCGGTCATCTTGGCCGCTTTCTGCTCTCGCAGAATCTGTAGCAACGTAGGTGCATCATTTTTCTTATTCGCACGCTCCGGCTTCTGAGCGTTTTCTGGAATGTACCAAGTTTTGCCGATAAGGCGGCTATCTGCAATTCTGCCGTGGGCACAGTAATTCCGAACACTTCGTTCAGAAAGCCCCCATTTTTCAGCCATTTTTGCGACAGATACGTATTCCATAGTTACCTCCAGGCAAGTTTTCTTGCTCTTA
>SVJB01000011.1 GCA_015069185.1 Oscillospiraceae bacterium | reverse complement strand
TTTTACAACGAACAACGTCCCGCGTATTCTTTGAACTATTTGACACCTAAACAGTATCGTGAATATTTTTCAAATTCTATGATGATTAATTAAAAAATGTGTCTACTTTTTGTTGACTAGTGCAAAACCACGTGAAAATTCAAAAACCAGCACCGTTTTTTTAGCAAAACCACGTGAAAATTCAAAAACTAGCACCGCTTTTTCAGCAAAACCACGTGAAAATTCAAAAACCAGCACCGTTTTTTCAGCAAAACCATACTAAAATTAAAAAATGGCTGCGGATCTTCCATCTCTACCAATTTCCCCGTTGCATATTCCACTCGCAAGTGCTATACTTACCACCGTAAAGGAGATATAAACTTTATGGCAATTATTCGATTTACAGCTGAATACTATTATTTTAGATTCTTATCAAAATAAGGGTTTTCATCTGTGTACGAAATTTAAGGAAGCATTTCAGACGTTGCAGTGAAAACCGCAACGTTTTTTGTTTATATAAAGAAAGAGGCGACTATACAAATGATAGTAATATTAAAACAAAATACAACGGAAGCCCAGATGCAAAGCTTGACAGGATGGCTTGCCTCACAGGGATTAGATGTTCACATATCAAAAGGTAATTTTGAGACTGTAGTTGGCTTGATTGGCGATACAAGCAAGGTTGACGAGGAATTGATCAAAAGTCTGGAAATGGTAGAGTCGGTAAGAAGAATTTCTGATCCCTTCAAAAGTGCTAACAGAAAATTTCATCCAGACGACAGCGCTGTACAGGTAAATGAGGATGCGATCTTTGGCGCAGGACATTTTGGCGTAATTGCAGGTCCATGTTCAGTCGAGACCGAGGAGCAAATCATAAGTGTAGCACAGAGCGTAAAGAACGCCGGTGCAGTAATGTTAAGAGGCGGCGCTTTCAAGCCGAGAACCTCACCATATGATTTCCAAGGCTTAGGAGCGCAGGGAATAGAACTTCTCCTGGAAGCAAAGAAAGCAACAGGACTGCCAATAATCACTGAAATTCTCAGCATAGCACACTTGCCACTATTTGAAGATATTGATGTAATCCAGGTAGGCGCCAGAAATATGCAGAACTTTGAGCTCCTTAAGGAATTGGGACATCTGAAAAAGCCAATTCTCCTCAAGAGAGGACTTGCCAACACATTAAAAGAATTACTCATGTCAGCGGAATATATCATGGCGGGCGGCAACGAACAGATTATATTATGTGAGAGAGGAATACGTACTTTTGACAACACATACACAAGAAACACTTTGGATTTATCCGCTGTACCAGTACTCAAAGAACTCACACATTTGCCGGTAGTAGTGGACCCAAGCCACGCAGTAGGATCATCAAAATATGTAGAATCTATGGCTTTAGCTGCAGTAGCTGCAGGGGCCGATGGCATAATGACTGAAGTACACAATGATCCGCTTAGAGCATTATGTGATGGAGCTCAGTCACTTACACCTGAACAATTTGACAAAATGATGAAAAAAATCAATATAGTAAGACAAGCAGTAGCCCCGGGAAAGGAATGTTAACAAAATGAACGTAGGAGTAGTTGGCCTGGGATTAATCGGTGGATCAATGGCCAGAGCATATAAGCAAGCAGAACACACAGTATACGCATTTGATACAGATGTAAAGACTATGGGCTATGCTATGCTTGCCAATATCGTAAACGGAGCACTTACAGACAAAGAACTACAGAGCCTCGATCTGCTCTTCATAGCCCTTTATCCGGAAGCTTCAGAAGAGTATTTAAAACAAAATGCACAACTGATACCGAAAACATGCACAGTAATCGATCTTTGCGGCACAAAGAGACGTATCTGTGACACTGGTTTTGCGCTGGCGCAGCAGTACGGATTTACATTTATTGGTGGACACCCAATGGCCGGCACGCAATACTCCGGTATCAAATATAGCCGTGCCAGTCTCTTCAAAGGCGCACCGATGGTAATCGTACCGCCTGTATATGACGACATAATTCTGCTGGATAACATAAAAAAACTACTAGAGCCGGCAGGATTTGGCTCGATATCAGTAACCACTGCGGCAGAACACGACAGAATGATTGCTTTTACTTCTCAGCTGGCACACGTAGTATCTAACGCATATGTAAAGAGTGAGACTGCCAAAGCTCACGGAGGTTTCTCTGCCGGCTCGTACAAAGATATGACAAGAGTTGCTTGGCTTAATGAAAAAATGTGGACAGAGCTTTTCATGGAAAATAATGACTATCTCAGCCACGAGCTAGATCTGATAATAAAATCACTGACAGAATACAAAGACGCAATTGATAATAAAGACACAGCACGTCTTCAAGGACTCTTGCGTGACGGCAGGATTGCCAAAGAACAAGTAGATGGGAAGTAACAACATGAAAACAGTAACGGTAAACGCATCAAGGACATATGACATAACAATAGAACGCGGCTTGATCACAAGCAGCGGCGACATAGCAGCAAAGCTCACAAAGCTGCCTTGCAAGATAATGATAGTAAGCGACAGCACAGTACATGCAATCTACGGTGAAAAGGTGTCCCAATCCTTCACAAAAGCCGGTTTTGAAGTATATGAATATATATTTCCAGCCGGTGAAGCATCCAAAAACGTAAACACACTGGCTGACTTATGGGAAGAAATGGCAGACAAACATTTCACAAGAAGTGACATGATAGCAGCCTTGGGCGGAGGAGTAGTAGGAGACTTGGCTGGATTTGCAGCAGCTACATTCCTGAGAGGAATACAGTATGTACAGATCCCCACTACACTGCTTGCAATGGTTGACTCATCAGTAGGCGGCAAGACGGCAATTGATCTCAAAGGCGGTAAGAACCTAGCCGGCGCATTCTATCAACCAAGTGCAGTAATATGTGATCCGGACACACTTAGCACCTTGCCTGCAGAAACATACAGTGACGGTATGGCAGAGGTTATAAAATATGGCATGATAAATAAACCGGAGCTTCTGCGTACGTTACAGACAGAATATGATGTAGCAGACGTTATAGAGACTTGCGTTTGTGCCAAAAGAGATATAGTAAATGAAGATGAACATGACGTTGGTGTCAGACAGTTTCTCAATCTGGGACACACCCTTGGCCACGGCATAGAGCGTAGCTCAAACTACACAATCCCACACGGCAGGGCCGTAGCCGTAGGCATGGTACTTATTACAAAAGCTGCAATAAAAGCCGGCAAATGCACAGAAGAGACCTTGGGAGTTCTAGAACAATTATTGGTAAAAAATGGATTGCCTCTATCTATAGACATTACTGCTGAAGAGCTGTGTGATGCTGCGCTCAATGATAAGAAACGCAAAGGCAATAGCATAACTGTGGTAATTCCTGTAAGCACAGGCAATAGTGTTCTGGAAAAAATGTCCATAGAAGAGCTCAATACGTTAGTAAAAGGGGTGTGGCAGGCATGACAGTCACGCTAAACACTCCCCGATTGGCAGGAGAGGTAAAAGCAATAGCATCCAAATCAGAAGTACACAGACTTTTGATTTGTGCTGCAATGGCAGATACAGAAACATTAATTGAATGTAGCGAGATAAACGCAGATATAGATGCTACCGCAAGGTGCTTAAACGCGCTAGGTGCTGACATAAAATACCAAGACGGCCTTTTCACAGTAAATCCCATAAGCCAGCTACCTTGCGGTGAGGTAACACTCATGCCCGGTGAATCAGGATCCACGTTAAGATTCCTGCTGCCTGTTGTGTGCGGCCTTGGCATCAATGCAAGATTTATTATGGAGGGTAGACTGGGACAGCGTCCGTTATCGCCGCTTAAAGAACTTTTAGAAGAAAACGGAGCAACAATACGGCAGGAAGAGAACATTCTGTATGTTTCAGGCAAAGTGGCGGCAAATAACTACACAATTGCCGGAAACATATCATCACAATTTATAAGCGGACTGTTATTTATGCTACCAAGAATTGGCGGCAATATAACAATAACAGGAAAGATAGAGAGCCAACCATATATAGGCATGACAGTAAATGCACTTACAGATTTTGGTTGCAAAGTTATAAAAACACAAGATGGTTACAGTGTACCGCGCGTCAGCCCGCTAACATCGCCGATACGGACAAAGGCCAAGGGCGATTGGTCAAATGCGGCTTTCTTTATTACAGCAGGAGTTATTGGCAAACAAAGTATAACAATAACAGATATTGACATACAAAGCAGCCAGGGAGACAAGGCAATCATTGAGGTGCTGAAGAAATTTGGCGCCGAGATTCATGTACATGACAATAAAATTATTGCTTGTCCGTCAAAGCTTTCCGGCACGCAGATAGACGCATCGCAAATACCTGATCTTGTGCCGATTTTATCTATTGCGGCAAGTGTAGCAAAGGGAACCACTCATATTTACGGCGCCGGCAGACTTCGTATAAAAGAAAGTGACAGACTCAAAGCATGTTGTGACATGCTGACAAATCTTGGTGCCAAGTGTCACGAGACTGGAGACGGCTTGGTTATAGAAGGACTTGGAATAGAAGGCCTTGGCCCGGAAGCACAATTAGGCCAGACTTTGCATACAGACACTATCATTGACTCATACAATGATCACAGAATCGCAATGAGCGCCGCTATCGCAGCCACTGTATGTAACTGTCCTGTTACAATAAACGGCGCAGAAGCAGTAAACAAATCATATCCCCTTTTCTGGGAAGATTACCAAAAGCTGTCAGTAAAGGAGGACAAATAATGTTAGCATCATATGGAAACAACTTGAAGCTGTATATCGAAGGTGGCTCACATGACGAGAAAATTGAAATGTTCTTAGACGGATTTCCTGCAGATTTTAACATAGACGAAGAAGAACTCTATGCTCTTATGAAAAGACGGGCTCCGGGAACCAATAAATGGTCTACACCACGAAAGGAAAAGGATATGCCGGTGTTCCTGTCGGGTGTTAATAACAATATCACAACAGGCGAGCGCATACACGCAGCTATTTATAGCAACAATCAGCATTCTTCTGATTACTCGTTTATATATGACACGCCACGTCCGTCTCATGCAGATTATGCAGCTCTGGTAAAATATGGCAACCGGGTGGACTTAAGAGGTGGCGGCCATTTCTCCGGCAGACTTACATCTCTTATGTGTGTTGCCGGCGGCATCTGTCTACAGTATCTCAAGCAGCAAGGCATAAATGTATATGCCCACATATACTCAATTGCTGGTGAAAAGGATGTGGGAATTGATTCTGTAAAGGTTGACGAAGAGGCAGTAAACCATATAAAAGAAAAGGAATTTCCTGTAATAGATGATGCAGCAGGGCAGAAGATGAAAGCAGTAATTCAGTCAGCTCGTGAAGAGGGTGATTCTGTAGGTGGCGTTGTAGAATGTTGCGCGACAGGTCTTCCCGTAGGATTAGGAGAGCATATGTTTGCCGGCGTAGAAGGTCGCATGGCATCTATACTATATTCAATTCCTGCTGTAAAGGCAGTAGAATTTGGAAATGGTTTTGACTGTACACTTCTCAAAGGTAGTGAGAACAATGATCCGTACTACTACGATGATGGTATTGTACGTACGAGAACAAACAACTGTGGTGGCATTGTAGGCGGCATGACAAATGGTATGCCGGTGCTTTTCAAAGTGGCATTCAAACCGACTCCGTCAATCGCAAAAGAACAAGACACCGTTTCACTGGTAAACAAAGAAAATACAAAGTTGGCAATAAAAGGCAGACATGACCCGTGCATAGTGCCAAGAGCCGTACCTGTAGTAGAGGCGGCAGCGGCAATTGCGCTGTGTGATATGTTATTGGATAAATAAGTAGCGGAGGAAGAAAATGGAAAATAACCTTTCAATTGAGGAATTAAGAAAACAAATAGATGATATAGACACGCAGATGGTAAAGCTTTTCTGTGAACGTATGCAGGTAGCGGCAGGTGTAGCAGAATATAAGAGACAGCATGGATTGCCGGTACTTGACAGTAACAGAGAGCGTCAGCTACTTGCCAAGGTGGCAGACATGGCGGGAGAGGACTTTGGCGGATATGCCAAGGTGCTGTATTCAAATATGTTTGCTCTGTCTAAATCCTACCAGCAGGGCATATTAAGTGGCGAGAGTCGGTTATGTAAATTTATTACAGAAACAATGGAAAAGACTCCCAGACTTTTCCCGGAGGTGGCCAGGGTAGCATGTCAGGGCATAGAGGGCGCTTATTCGCAGATTGCCACGCAGAAACTGTTTGACCTGCCTCAGATAACATATTATCGTTCATTTGCAGACGTTTTTGATGCAGTGGAGAAGGGTGAGTGTCGCTACGGTGTACTGCCGATAGAGAATAGCACAGCAGGATCAGTCACTAAAATCTTTGACCTGATATTGAGTCACAGATTTTATATAGTAAAGTCATACAGACTCAAAGTGGACCACAATTTGCTGGCCCTTCCAGGCACGAATATTGAAGATATCACTGACATTTACTCCCATGAACAGGCAATCAACCAGTGCGCAGGATTCTTAAAACAGCATCCTGATATTAAGGTGCATGTCTGCGCCAACACTGCTGTGGCGGCTAAAATGGTGGCTGACACAGGCCGCAAAGAGGTTGCAGCGCTTTCATCAAGAGATTGTGCTCAGCTTTACGGACTCAAGAATCTGGCGCCATCAGTTCAGGATATGGGCAACAACTACACACGTTTTATCTGCATATCCAAGGAACCTGAGATTTATCCCGGCGCAGATAAGACTACTATTATGGCAGTTACTTCCAACACACCCGGCGCACTTTACTCGCTGCTCTCTCATTTCTTTGCTCACGGCATCAACCTGACAAAGTTGGAGTCGCGCCCAATACCTGACCGTGATTTTGAATTCATGTTCTATTTTGATATAGATGTTTCAATTTATTCGCCCAAATTCTATACTGTAATCTCAGAACTTGAGAAATTGTGTGAAGATTTCCGTTATTTGGGAAGTTATGCTGAACACCTTGGCTGATATATTGGTGAAAAAGGAGCTGCGTACGCTATGATACATACTGAAAATTTTAAAACAGGACTTATTGGCGAGAAGCTTGGACATAGCTTCTCGCCACAAATACACAGTTATCTGGCAGATTATGAATATAGGCTATATGAAATGCCGGAAAGCCAGGTTGGTGATTTTGTACGAAACAGCGACTTGAATGCGTTTAATGTAACTATTCCGTATAAGAAAACTGTAATGCCTTTCCTTGACTATATCTCACCGGAGGCTACACGTATTGGTTCGGTAAACACTGTGGTACGCAAAGACGGTAAGATATACGGCTATAATACGGACTATTTTGGCATAATGTATACAGTCCGCAGGAGTGGCGTTGATATTGCCGGCAAGAAAGTGCTGATACTGGGCTCCGGTGGCGCTTCTGTTACGGCAAATACTGCTATGCGGGATTTGGGTGCAGGCGAGATTGTTGTTATATCGCGTAAGGGAGAGAATAACTACGAGAATATCTCAAAGCACGCTGACGCAGATATTATAATTAACACAACTCCGGTAGGCATGTATCCGAATAATGGCGTATCACCTGTGGATTTATCAAGTTTTACATCTCTTAAATGGGCTTTTGATATGATTTTCAACCCGAAACGTACAAAATTCCTTTATCAGGCAGAGCAATTGGGCATCCCGGTGGAGAATGGATTACCGATGCTGGTGGCTCAGGCGAAGAAAGCCTGTGAGTTCTTCTTGGACGCAAAGATTGATGATAGTCGTATTGACTATATTGAGGAGCGCATAGCTGTAAATTCCCAGAATGTGGTGCTGGTTGGTATGCCGGGCTGTGGCAAGACTACTGTGGGAAAACGTGTAGCTGAGCTGCTGGGCAGGGCATTTATCGACCTTGATGAGGAGATTGAGAAGTTTGCAGGAATGGCAATTCCTGAGATCTTTGAGAAGCAGGGAGAGGCAGGTTTCCGTGTGATTGAGCAACAGGTTGTGTCAGAAATAGGCAAGAAGTCATGGCTTGTTATATCTACAGGCGGTGGAGTGGTAACACGTGGAGAGAATTACTATCCTTTGCACCAAAATGGTCAGATTATTTTCTTGCAACGTGATATAGCAGATCTTTGTTGTGATGGCAGACCTTTGTCTCAAAGAGGAAAGCTTGAAGAAATGTATAAAAGGCGGTATCCTTTATACATGAATTTCTCTGATGCAGTGGCGCAGGGGACGAATGATGTGGAGACAACGGCAAAAAATATTCTAAAGGCGGCGAAATTATGAAATTACTTATTATAAACGGACCAAATCTTAATATGCTTGGTATCAGAGAACCGGCAATATATGGCAATAATAATTATTCTCATTTATGCAGTATGATAGAGCAGGCATGCGAAGGAATAGATTTTGAGATTTATCAGTCAAATCACGAGGGTGCTATTGTTGATAAAATTCAAAGCGCGCTGGGCAATGTGGACGGTATTGTTATCAATCCTGCTGCATACACACATACAAGCGTGGCTATCTTAGATGCTCTCAAGGCAGTGGCTATCCCTACTGTTGAGGTGCATATTTCTGATATTAATACAAGAGAAGAGTTTCGTAAGTTCTCATATGTGTCGCTGTATGCACAAAAGACTATTGCGGGTCATGGCTTTGACGGCTATGTTGAGGCTATTGAGTATTTGAGAGCTACATTATGAGGGGGTAAGATTTATGGCAATGACATTTAAACGTCAGCTTCCTATTCCGAAAGAGGTTAAGGAAATGTATCCTGTGTCCCCGGAGGCGGCTGCATGTAAAGCGCAGATAGATCAGAGTCTTGCGGATATTTTCACAGGTAAGTCTAATAAGAAGTTGTTGATTATAGGGCCTTGTTCGGCAGACCGTGAAGATGCGGTGTATGAGTACTGTACTCGTCTCAAGCGTGTGCAGGAGCAGGTGGCAGACAAGCTTGTGATCGTGCCTCGCGTGTATACAAACAAGCCCCGCACTACCGGCGATGGCTACAAGGGTATGCTCCATCAGCCTGATCCCAATGAGAAGCCTAATCCCTTCAAGGGCGTGTTGGCAATTCGTTCGCTTCATACAAAGATTCTTACAGATCTTGGTATGTCAACTGCAGATGAAATGTTATATCCTGCCAACTATTGGTATCTGTCGGATCTGATGTCTTATGTTGCGGTGGGCGCCAGAAGTGTTGAGAATCAGGAGCACCGCCTCGTTGCCAGTGGCATTACTGTGCCCGTTGGTATGAAGAATCCTACCGGCGGCGACCTGTCTGTTATGATGAACGCAATTACAGCTGCCAACCACTCTCACGAGTTTATTTATCGTGGTTGGGATGTGGAGACATCCGGCAATCCCTTGGCTCACGCTATTTTGCGGGGATACGTAAACAAGCACGGCCAGAGCCTGCCTAACTATCACTACGAGGATCTGGAGTTTCTTTGTGAAATGTATTCTAAGGCCAGTGTTGCTAATCCGGCTTTGATTGTTGATACGAATCACTCCAATTCGGGTAAGAAGTATTTTGAACAGCCTCGTATATGTAAAGAGGTGCTTCATTCATGCCGTCATAACAGCGATATCGACAAGCTTTTCAAAGGTTTCATCGTTGAGAGCTATCTGGAAGAGGGTTGCCAGCCCATTGGCAGCGGCGAGGTGTACGGCAAGTCTATTACTGATCCTTGTCTTGGTTGGGAGAAAACAGAAAATCTGATTCTGCACATGGCATCTATCCTGTGAAAAGGTGGCGTTTGGGGCCGATGTGCGGTATCGGCCGGCTGCTGGCGACCGGCAGCTAGCAGCCGGCAGCCGGCAGCCGGCGACAAATGCAGATAAATTAACAGCAGTTATTTAAAGCAGCAAGAAAAAAACAAGTGTGTTTTTTGCTGTTTTTTTTATTGTTCAATATGTTGAACATGAATTTTATGGAAAGGAGGTGACAAGCGTATGGAAGACAATTGGACAGAGTATATAAATGACATAATGGAGCATTATTTTGGCGACCGGAAAGATGAATATATGGAAATTTGTGGCAGAGAGTTTGAGGAAGAATATAACGAGGAAGAATACAGTGAGCAAGATATGGACAAAGAGGTACAGAAGAAAACTAAAAGAGTAACATTGCCTGAGGAAACAGAAGAAATTCTCGTGAAATTAGGAAAAAATATACACGATTTAAGGCTTTGTTATTACTATAGTCTGGAAAGGCTTGCCGATGATGCAGGTATCAGTCGTACCACTTTGTGGAAAATCGAAAAGGGAGACCCTACCGTTACTATAGGTGCATATGCTGCAGTACTATATCAACTGGATAGACGAGATGTGGATATTTTGCGTGTTGGTGTGTTGCCGGGTATATCTCGCTTGGCCAGAGAGATGGATACACCATATAAGCACCGTGCTCCACGCAAATGGCCGTATTGATTTCTTGCCAAACATACAAAAAAGTGTTCAACATAATGAACATTAAAAAATTTGAAAAAAATTATAGTTTGTTTTCCGGGCTGGGGCTGCCATCTGCCGATGTCGGTCGCCCGCACTAGCCGCCTTTTCACAGCGAATAAAATATTCATACAATCTTTATATAAACTTATAAATTACATGGTAGACGATCGGGGAAGCCATATAGTAAAATTTAACTAATAAGAAATCTTAATATTGGAAGGAGAAATTTTATGACAGATGAAAGAAAAGAAGAAATTTGGATTAGTATTAAAAAATATTCTATTGCTTTGCTGCTAATTATGCTCTTTCCCTTTATGTGTAATGAACAGAAAGTATACCAGTTAAGAAAAACGGACGATGGGTATAGGCTTACTATACAAGGGTATGAAGATGAGTTTGAGCCTTGCTATTGTCCTCCTTGGATTTATTTTTCATCTCTTGATGATATGCGAATGCGTTTTATTAATAAATCTTTTACTTTAAAAGAACTTTATCATATTGAGCGCGGTTTTTTAGAAGATGATAACGGGGATAAGATTATAGTTGATTTAGATAATCTATATCAACCTACAATGAATGATAAGCCGTTGACTGTTACCGGCATAACTTATACTCCAACCGGTCTGAAGTTTTCTATTGATTGGGGTGATGAATTAGGTTGTGATGAATTATATGGTACTGTTCGTTATGCTATAAACGTAAAAGAAGAAAGCGAAATAAGAGATTTGATTGCAGCTAAACTGCATTTTTCCCTGGAAGACGAACTACAAGCAGAAAAAACATATATCGAGATTGCTGATAAGAAATATGAATTATATCAGTATGTTGCATATAATACACCGGAGAAGACTTGGATAAAATACACTCTTTTCTTGTACGACGAGCAAGCTGTCTTTATCTTTGATTTTTCTAGTTATGATGCAGCGGCGGAACAACCGGATATAGAATTTTTTAAGTCGTTTAGTTTTGAGAAATATGAGGCGGCTGTGTAGCTTGTCCCACGGAAAGAATGGCAATATAAGCTTAGAATAGCAACTTTAATTGAGGGAACATTTCATAGCAATAATAGTTCATATGATCCAAAAGATTTCGTGACATGGGGGATAAATAGTGAAAAAACTAACCGGCATACTACTTTTATTTGTATTAATATTCTCACTTTGTGTGACATCATGTAAACCAAGACAGTCATTTATCCATAAAAATGACAAAGGTTATGTAGTTACATTTTCACGTAAAGATTTAAAAAAAGCAAAAAAAGTAAGGGATAGAGTGTATAAACAAGGAGGCAACATCCAGGTTGATAACATTCTTGATTATAGACTTAGATTTAATTCTATTTATGAACTGCATGATTTTTTTGCTTTAGGTGATATATCGTATCAAAAAGCGGAAGATATTTATTTTGAGTTAGCCTCATCAGTTGATAAAAATAATAATATACAGCTTTTTGATCTTGATGAGATTTTACAGCTTAATATAGAATTGGATAAATTGGATTATGTAGATTTATATAAAGTGTGGTTATATTCTGACTCCTACTCATATGAAGTTATGGGACAGATTATAGATTGCGATGGAGGATATCATTTGATTTTTAATCAGAATAGCTTAAATGCTTCGCCTACTGATTGGATCGATCAAAATGCTGAAAAAGTATATACCACACAGATAGATGGATATAATGCAACAGTCAGTGAGACTATGGAGTCAGATGGCTCAATAAGTACAAATGTACGTTTTGATACTATAGTGCTTGATGATGGCACAATAGATATTTCCCGATCATACTCTAATAACACCAAAGAAGATGAGCGTTACAGTGAGGATATTAGAGTATACAGAGTAATTAACGGAGTGAAATGTCAAGCGTCAATATATGTTACTTGTTATGATAAAGCTTGTGACCATGAGTATGTTTGCGTAGAATGGATAATTGAAAATACACAGTTGATGCCTTACGATGATGCATATGAGCAGCAGATACTTGATAAGGTGAAATAATTTATATGTTATATGAATGGGACTAGATACAATTGTGGGTTTTGATACCCCGGAAGTATCTTTTGTCCCATTCCTCCTATTGACAAACCCACGCTACTTCTCTTAAAATACAACGGTAACAATTTTAGGAGGAAACGTAGTATGGTAGTTAAAGTAGCACTCCTTGTAATTTTCTTTGCCGTCACAATATTAATCGGCGTACTTTACAAGAAAAAAGTCAAAACAATGAATGATTTCGTATTAGGTGGACGTAATATGGGTCCATGGATTACAGCCTTTGCGTACGGAACATCATATTTTTCAGCAGTTATTTTCGTAGGATATGCAGGCACATTTGGTTGGAGATTTGGTATTTCCGCTTTCTGGATAGGTATCGGTAATGCCTTGATTGGTAGCCTCCTTGCATGGCTTGTCTTAGGTCGTAGGACAAGAATCATGACAAAGCACTTGGACTCGGCGACCATGCCTGACTTCTTTAGCAAGAGATATGACTCAAAATTACTTAAAATTTTATCGTCAGTTATAGTATTTGTTTTTTTAGTTCCCTATTCAGCATCAGTCTATAAGGGCCTGTCAGGAATCTTCTCGATAACACTTGGTATTCCCTTTGAATATTGCATTATAGGTATGGCTGTACTTACAGCTATATATGTTGTACTTGGCGGATATATGGCAACAGCGCTTAATAGTTTTATACAGGGAGTAATAATGCTTGTGGGCATTGTGCTGGTTGTTATTGCGGTGCTCAGCGGTCACGGCGGCTTCTCAGACTCTATTGCACTTCTGTCACAGGAAGCGGTACCGGCCGGCGCTACCGGAGAGGGCATTCAAGGCGCATATGTATCTTTCTTTGGCCCCGACCTTTTCAACTTGATAGGCGTTGTGATACTTACCAGCTTAGGTACATGGGGACTGCCTCAGATGGTACATAAATTCTATACAATCAAAGATGAGAAGGCCATCACAAAAGGTGCTATTATCTCAACAATATTTGCATTTGTAGTAGGTGGCGGATCATATTTTATAGGAGGCTTTGGACGATTGTTTGTAGAGACAAACGAAGCCGGCGGTCCGTCAGTTGGGTACGACAACGTAGTGCCTACGATGCTTATGAATTTAGATGGTACGATGGGCAAGACATTACTTGATTTGTTACTTGGTATAGTTATTGTCCTTATATTATCTGCATCAATGTCCACCCTGTCGTCTATAGTAATATCTTCCTCGTCCACGTTTACACTGGACTTCTTGAAGGGAACATTTCTTAAGAAAATCAGTGAAAAGACAAGCATGCTTCTGATTCGTATACTTTGTATTGCTTTCGTTGCAGCTTCCGTAATACTTGCTATGAATGCCCAGTATATAACAAACCTTATGGGTATATCATGGGGCGCTCTGTCAGGCGCATTCCTGGCACCATTCCTCTATGGCTTGTACTGGAAACGCACTAATAAATGGGGTGTACTGGCAGGATTTGTGTCAGGCATAGGAATTGTTACAGCTAATATGCTACTTAATAATGTTGTTGAGTCCTCTGTAGCAGGTGCGCTGGCTATGTTTGCAGGTCTGATTGTAGTACCGGTTGTTAGCTTAATCACACCAAAACCGGAGAAAAAACTTGTGGAAGATTGTTTTGCATGTTATGATAGTAAAGTTGAGGTTCAGGCAAAATACGCCTTGAGCGATAACGAGAAATAAAGGAGTAAATAAGATATGATTTGGAATCCGCAGCGCGAATGTGCTACTAGAAAAGAATATGACGCAATTAAGCTTGAGAAGCTTAAAGCGACAGTACATCTTGCCTATAATAATGTCCCATTCTATAGAAAAAAATTCAATGAGATTGGCTTAAAGCCTGAACATATACAGACACTCAAGGATATCGAAAAGATACCGTATACCTCCAAAGATGATTTAAGAGAGAACTATCCCTTTGGCTTGTTTGCTACATCAATGGACAACATAGTAAGGCTTCACGCAAGCTCCGGTACTACCGGCAAGCCTGTTGTATTTGGTTACACTAAGAAAGACATGGAGACATGGAAGGAAAATATTTCCAGAATTGCATGTCAGGCAGGCTGCACACCAACAGACATGGCTCAGATAGTATTTGGTTTTGGTATGTTTACAGGTGGTTTTGGTCTCTTGCAGGGATTGGAGAACATGGGTATGGCTGTAGTGCCGGCATCTTCTGGTAATTCAGAGAGACAACTTATGTTCATTCAGGACTTTGGACCCACAGTTATTGTAGGCACTCCGTCTTATGTTTTATACTTAGGCGAGCTTGCCCGTGAGAAGGGTATCACACGTGACCAACATAAGCTACGTGTAGGTATGTTTGGCGGTGAAGGTCACACAGCTGAAATGCGTCAGCAGATTGAGCGCGTATGGGGCATTGAGTGCACTGAGAATTACGGACTTACAGAAGTACAGGGGCCCGGTGTGTCAGGCGAATGCCTCGAACACTGCGGTATGCATATTAATGAAGACAGCTTTATCTATGAGATTATTGACAGCAACACACTGAAGAATAAATCTGTAGAGGAAGAAGGCGAATTGGTACTTACTACCATTAGCAAAGAAGGTGTTCCTGTGTTAAGATACAGAACGAAAGATATCACTTCTATAGACCTGTCTCCGTGTAAATGTGGTAGAACATCAGCTCGTATGAGCAAGATTAAGGGTCGTACAGATGATATGCTAATTATTAAAGGCGTTAATGTATTCCCAAGCCAGGTTGAGAGCCTGCTTCTTGGTATGCCATACATAGGACCTCATTATGAGCTGTTCGTAAGACGCCAGGGCTATACAGATACTCTGGAAATAAAAGTAGAGCTGCTTGATGCAACTCTCCTTGATAGTTACCAGGAATTAGAAAAGCTTACAAAAAAAATACGTGAGAAAGTTAAGTCTAACTTACTTATAGATGCTAAAATTACTCTTGCAGCACCCAAGACTCTGGAGAGATTCGAAAATGGTAAGGCTCACAGAGTACATGATTTAAGATAAAAGGAGACAATGCACAATGAAGAAGTTATTGCTGGGAAATGAAGCCATTGCACGTGGTGCATGGGAAGCAGGCGTTAATGTAGTAGCCTCTTATCCGGGCACACCAAGCACGGAAATAACGGAAAATATTGCAAAATATGAAGAGATTTACAGTGAGTGGGCACCGAATGAGAAGGTAGCATTAGAAGTCGCTATAGGTGCCAGCGTTACAGGTGCCAGAGCTATGAGCGCAATGAAACATGTAGGACTTAACGTTGCTGCGGATCCTCTATATACAGTATCATATACAGGAGTAAACGGTGGTCTTGTGATAGTTGTTGCTGACGATCCCGGCATGCATAGCTCTCAGAATGAACAGGATTCCAGATATCATGCACTGGCATCTCATGTGCCAATGTTAGAGCCTGCAGACTCGCAAGAATGTCTCGACTTCACAAAGGCAGCTTTCGCTATAAGCGAGGCCTTTGACACTCCTGTCATCTTACGTGTTACTACAAGAATTGCTCACCAGAGAAGCCTTGTAGAGCTTAGCGACAGAGAAAATGTACCTAAGAAAGAGTATAAGAAAGATATCATGAAATACGTTATGATGCCCGGTATGGCTATCAAGAGACACGTTTTTGTAGATAAACGTATGAAAGACTTAGAAAACGATAGAGAAGTATCTGCCAAGGTTAATAAAATAGAATATAACGATAGGAAACTGGGTATTATCACATCAGGTATCAGTTACCAATATACCAAGGAAGTTTTCCCTCAGGCATCAGTACTTAAGATCGGTCTTGTAAATCCTATGCCAACAGAGCTTGTAAAGGAATTTGCAGCAAATGTAGACCAGTTGCTTGTAATAGAGGAGCTGGAGCCATATATGGAAAATTTTGCCAAACAGATTGGTATCAGCAAGGTAGAGGGAAAGAAATTTTTCACCAACCAGGGCGAACTGAATACTGTGAAAATTGCTGCCGCTTACTATGGAAAGCAACCTGAGACGGCTACGTTAAGCGAAGCGGTAGAGGCTCCGGCTCGTCCACCTGTAATGTGTCCCGGATGTCCTCACAGAGGCGTATTCTATGTGCTCTCTAATATGAAAATCAGAGTATCAGGTGATATTGGTTGCTACACGCTTGGCGCTATGGCTCCGTATGCAAGTGTTGATACATGTGTTTGTATGGGTGCGTCTGTCAGCATGGCGCACGGCGCACAGAAGGGCGAGGAGGCAACAGGTAGCGACATACTGCCTACAGTGGCAATAATTGGCGACTCAACATTCATGCACTCAGGTATTACAGGACTTGTTGATATAGTTTATAACAAAGGTACATCAACAGTAATCATTCTTGATAACTCAATCACAGGTATGACAGGTCATCAACAGAATCCTACAACAGGATACACTATTAAGATGGAAGAAGCTCCCAGTGTTGATCTTGTAAAATTATGTCAGGCTCTTGGCATCAAGCGCGTGCGTGTAGAGGATCCTTTTGATCTACCTGGATTTAAGAAAGCAGTCAGCGAAGAGATTGCAGCACCTGAGCCGTCAGTTATCATCTCAAAGAGACCTTGTGCTCTGCTTAAGAATGTAAAATATGGCAAGAATCCTGTTATTAATCAGGATAAGTGCAGAAAATGCGGCAGATGTATGAAGCTGGGTTGTCCTGCTATTTTCAAAGAAGATGGCAAATATATGATAGATGACGCGATTTGTGCCGGCTGCGGACTTTGCGTGCAGATGTGTCCTTTCGGATGTATCGAAAAAGAAGACTAAGGAGGAGCACAGACATGGTAAATCTTAACATTTTAATTGTAGGTGTAGGTGGACAAGGTACGTTACTTGCTTCCAAATTCCTGGGCGCGGTAGCAGCTCTCATCGGTAAAGATGTAAAGGTATCAGAAGTACATGGTATGTCGCAACGTGGCGGTAGCGTAGTTACATGCGTGAAAATCGGCGACAATATTCACTCTCCTTTAATTGATGAAGGACAGGCAGATATTATACTTGCATTTGAGCAGCTGGAAGCTGTACGCTGGATAAAATATTTGAAAAAAGGCGGCACAGTCATCGTTAATACACAGAAAATCAATCCTATGCCTGTTGTTTTTGGTATGACAACATACCCTGATAATATTCTGGAGGTCATGAATAATTCAGATATAACCGTACATGCGCTGGACGCCTTTTCACTGGCAGTAGAGTGCGGCACATCTAAGGCAGTAAATATTGTATTGCTTGGTGTTCTCTCCAAAACGCTTACTGAGATTCCGGAAAACATATGGCAGGAAGGACTTAAGGCTGTAATCCCTGCAAAACTGCTGGATGTAAATACTAAGGCTTTTGAGAAAGGTAGAAATTACATAGAATAAGGAAGAATATAATGCAAACAGATTATACAAAAGATACAAAGAGATTATTAATGGAAAAATACGGAATATCACAGGAACTTTATGAGCTTTGTTCGCAATGCGAGCAAAGCTTGTCCTTTGAATTCGGGAATATAGAAAAAATTGCGGAATTCAACCATCTTAAAGTACTTCACGCCATGCAAGAGTGCGGTATATCAGACAGACATTTTGCCGGCACATGTGGATATGGCTATGATGATATCGGCAGAGATGCTATAGAGGAAGTATACGCCAAGGTGTTTGGATGTGAAGATGCATTGGTAAGAGGCTCTATTCTATCCGGGACAGTTGCTCTTGCCACGCTATTATATGGTATTTTGAGACCTGGCGATGAGATTATTGCTGCAACAGGCAAACCTTATGACACGTTAGAAGGCATTATAGGTATCAAGGATGTCGAGAACAAGGGCTCTCTTAAGGACTTCGGCGTGACATACAAGCAGGTTGATCTTCTTGAGAATCTTGATGTAGACTTTGAAGGGTTACGCAAGGCTGTAACTGATAAAACTACGATGGTTATGATACAAAGATCAAAGGGATACGCTTTCAGACATGCCTTTTCTATTGATACTATTGAGAAAATCGTAAAGACTGTAAAGGAAGTAAATCCCAACTGCATAGTTATGTGTGATAACTGTTATGGTGAGTTTGTAGAGACAAGGGAGCCTACAGAGGTGGGCGTTGATATTATGGCAGGCTCACTTATCAAGAATCCAGGTGGCGGCCTGGCCCTTAGCGGTGGCTATATTGCAGGTCGCAGAGATCTGGTGTCCAGAGCCAGTGACAGATATTCGGCTCCGGGCCTTGGCAAGCACGTTGGAGCATCTCTTGGCAGCAACAGATGGATGATGCAGGGCTTCTACATGGCACCTCACATCGTATCACAGGCAGTCAAAGGTGCAGTACTTATTGCTGCGTTAATGGAACATGAGGGGTATGAAACAATGCCTCATTCAAAAGACCCCAGAGCAGATATAGTACAGGCTATCAAGTTTGGTAGCCCGGAGAAGCTGAGAAGCTTCTGTGCCAGTATACAAGCAGCAGCTCCGGTTGACTCTTTTGTTGTACCGGAGGAATGGGATATGCCGGGATATGATGCACAAGTAATAATGGCAGCCGGCGCTTTTGTACAGGGTTCTTCTATAGAACTTAGTAGTGACGGTACCATGACACCACCGTATATTGCGTATATGCAAGGCGGATTAATATATGAGAATGTAAAGCTAGCCGGTATGATGGCTGTGAAAAGGCTTAGAAATTTAAATTGAGGATTATAACATGACTGCTGAAGAAAGAGTTGCTCTTAAAGAAGCTCAAAGAAAAGCAAATAAGAAAGACAAGATTCTTCTCGGAATCAAGATAGGCGCTTTTGTACTGGTGGTTGCGGGTCTTATATTCCTTATCGTTCGCAAAGGCAGCAATGCCGGTAAGATAAAGACGGACTTTATACAAACAGGTGTTATAGACAAATATTTTGACTCAGAGCTTACATTTATCCGTACTGAATACGAGGTAACATCTCTCGGCAGTGGTAGGGTAATACCTGCTGTAAATGAAGGCGACAAGGTGGCAGCAGGCAGTCTTGTGGCTCATGTTGTCAAGGACGGATACGAAGATGAATTGGAGAAGCTAAGGGAGATTGAATCCAAGATAGCAGTAGCAATCAATGCGTCTTCCTATATCGGATCCGATACAAACGTAGAGCTTATTGCTATTAATGAAAAAATTGACGCTATCCGCCAGAAAATATCTCGACTTTCTCTTTCTGGGGATATCTCAAAGTATTCAGAGTGTATCAAAGAGCTTAAGACTGCGCTGGAGGTAAAGAATAATATCTTAGCTAATATTGATTCACCCAATGCATATGTTAAGGAGCTGCAAGCGGAACGAGATGTGATATATAACGGTCTTGCCGACTACATGAATGAAATAACTGCTCCCTATGCAGGGGTGGTGTCTTTTCACATAGATGGTAATCAGAATACATCTTCTATCAACACAAAGAAGATAATTGAGTATACAAAGTCAGAGATGGGAAATACTGACACCCTGACACAGTCAGTTACGGAGTTTAAAAACACTGAAATGCAATATATGTATGGTAAGAGTGTGACACATGGCGACGTTATTGCCCGCATTACTCCGGATGTTACGTATTATATTTCAGTAGATTGTACAGAAGCACAGGCAGGATCAATTAGTGTAGGTGACCATCTGATGCTCAGGTCCGAGGCCCGCGACTACAGTGTCACGGCAGATGTTGTTGCTGTTTTCCTGAATGGAAGCAAAAGCTCTGTACTGCTTGAGACCTCAAGCGGACTTGCGAGCTCTCTGTCAAACAGAAAAGTCAAGGGCGATGTTATTTTGTCATATACTGAGGGGATCAAAGTAGTACGTAGATGTTTATCAGAGATTGACTCTGCCGGTGTTACGGCCCGTATCGCAATTGTCCGTTCCGGTTATGTGGAGTTTGTGTATGTTAACATATTGGCGTCGGACGGCGAATACGTTATTATCAGCAATAAAAGCCAGTTGTCACAGGGAGATGATGGCATATCTGTGAGAATTAATGATCAATATGTAATTAATCATGAGGATGTACGAGAAGGACAGGTAATAGAATGAACATAGAAGCGAATTTACGTGAGATAAACGATAAAATAAAGGCAAATGCAACAGGTCCGGTGACGCTGGTTGCTGTAAGTAAGATGGTAACATGCGACGAAGTACGTGTGGCAATGGAACACGGCCAGACTGTTTTTGGTGAAAACAGGGTACAGGAATTGCAGAAGAAGTATAGTGATATTGGAGATAGCGCTACTTGGCATCTGATAGGTCATCTGCAGACAAACAAGGTAAAATATATAATAGACAAGGCCAGCTTGATTCATTCTGTAGACAGTACACGTCTGGCAGATGAGATAAGTAAGTGCGCAGTGGCTGCCGGCAAACAAATGCCTTGCTTATTACAGGTAAATGTGTCTAAGGAAGAGAGCAAATCCGGTGTTTACATGGAAGAAGTTGATCGCATGGTCGAATATATGATGGGTCTTGCGGGTATAAGGCTACAGGGCTTAATGACAATGGCACCTGCGGCAGCTACAGATAGTGAACTTCATAAAATTTTTTCACAGTTAAATAAAAAATATCTTGACATTAAGCAAGAATATAATCATAATAAAGATATATGTATGTTATCTATGGGTATGACTCATGATTTTGAGATTGCTCTTCAGGAGGGAGCTAACATCATACGTGTAGGTACAGGCGTATTCCACTAAGTACATACGGAAGATTTTATTATTTACTAAAGATGAGGAGGATACTAAAGATGAGTAATTGGGGTAAACGTATTAAGGACATTATTGGTTTTGGCGAAGAGGGTAATGCAGCTTTGGAGCCACAGGTTGAGGATTCGTATGAATTTACTGATGCAGATGAGGCAAGCATAATGTCAGACAGCTCCATAGAAGAATTCAAGATTCCTGTAGATGATTACACAGAGCCTGTGTATGCGTCTTCTAAGTCAGCAGGAGCATCAGAGTCAACAGCTACATCATATTCTACGCAGAGCAGGACAAGATATCAGAGCAAGGGAAGTAAAGTACTTAATATGTGCGGCGGTAATGGCTTGCAGGTTGTTTTGTCACATCCTACATCATTTGATAACTGCCAGGCGGTGTGTTCTAATTTGAGATCTCACATGACAGTTGTTCTCAATCTTGAGTATGTAAGCAATACATCTGACCGCAGACGTATTTTTGATTTTGTATCAGGCTGTTGTTTCGCTCTTGATTGTAACATCCAGAAAGTTTCTGATTTGATTTATGTTATTGCTCCATGCGACATTAACGTATACAATGAGGCAGAGTATGACAATAACGCTGAGGTAGAGTTTCCTCAGTTATAATTAAGAATATATAGTTTTAATTTAATTGCAAGAGGCGGATTTTCTCTGTGGAGATCCGCTTTTTGCATATTTAAACGAAAAAATTGCAAGAAATGCATACTTTATGACCTGTTTTTAGTATTATGTATGGAATATAATATACATATCTTAAAAACAAAAGGAGATAAGGGTATGAAAAGACTAATTGTTTTTCTTGTTTTAGTTGTTTGTATACTTTCCTGCTTTGCAAGTATTTCATTTGCAGCAGAAGAAACAGAATGGATATGGGATTGGGAGCAGTATAATGTTCTTTTCACCAAAGAAAAATTAGAGGAAAATTATTATGGTGATGGTGTTGTAAATTTCAGATGTGCATATAGCAACTGGGATCAGGGTAATCAGGAATATCTATGGCTTATTTCTGACTGGGAAGGTAAAGGTTCATCTGCTCCATCTTCTTTGTATTTAGGCGATAATTTCGATATGAGTAATGTTAAGTCTATCGCTTTTGACTATGTAACTGACGGAGCGGCCGGTTTTGAGGGTAACAGAGTATATCTTACTGCAGATGCCGAGGGTACTCAGATTATAGCGCAAGCCACACCGGAGGTTGCTACAGGTGCATTAAAAGATCCTGTGAATCAATCAATGGAAATTATTAATAGTACATATAAAGGACCGATATATATCTATGTTACATATGTGAGACGTATGTTTATCGGTAATTTCAGTATTGTCAGAGAAGTTCCTGATCCGGAACCCACACAGGAGCCTGTGACAACTCAAGCTCCTGAGACAACTCAAGCTCCTGAGACAACTCAAGCCCCGGCTACTACAACTGCGCCGGAGACAACTAAGGCACCGGAGGCTCCTATGGTAAATGATTCATCTGAAAAGGGTGGTTGCGGAGGCAGTGCCGCTGTTGCTCAAGTGATGCTGATTCTTGGAGCTGCTCTGATAATCAAGAGGAAAAAATAAATATTTTGTTTTGCGCATTTTTGCAAGTAATATAATATGAAATGCATATTTTATGGATTGTTTTTGCAAAGTAATATAGAATATAATACGAACATTATAATTATTACAAAGGGGTTAAAAAAATGAAAAAAATTATTATTTCATTGATTCTTGTTATATGTATAACAGCAAGCTTTATGATTCCTTCTATGGCAGCAATAAAAAATATTGAGTATGATTGGGAAGATTTTGGCCTTGTTTATGGTGGCACAGATGCTTCTTTGTCCGGTACCGGAGATGCTGGTGTAGAGGTAGACAACTGTCGTTGCAATGATAGTGGTGGTTATAAATGGCTTATAACAGGATGGGCAACAAATAAGGATGCATACTTCTTTTTTGGTGACTGTGATATGTCAATGGTAAAGAGTATTTCTCTTGATTATTCAATGGAAAAGGCTGCAGCTGATTATACTGCAGAAGGTTTCGCTCCTACTTTGCTTGCTTTGGCAAAGAAAGTTGTTGGCGATGACGGTTCTGTAACTTTTGAGCCGGTTGCTTCTGTTATTGCTGAGCCTACAGATATTGGTGGTTTCAAGGATGTTGTTTCAGTTGATCTTGAGATACTTGATCCCACATATAACGGCCCCCTATATTTCTACTTGGATCATGGTCATGGTGGTACTAAGAATATGAAGACACGTGTTGCTAACCTGGTATTTACAATTGACGATGGCGCACCTGAAGCGACAGAGGAACCTATCGCAACACCACCTAGCACAGAAGTACCTACAGATGCTCCTGCGGTAACAGATGCTCCTCAGGCGCCTACAGATGCACCTGCAACACAGGCCCCCAGTACAGCAACACAGGCCCCCGGTACAGCAACACAGGCTCCTACAACAGATGACGAGAAGGGCGGCTGTGGCTCATCTTCTGCTGTTGCGCAAGTAATGTTGATTCTTGGCGTAGCTATTATCATCAAGAAGAGAAAATAATTAAACTATATTAAATTGCTTTTAAATGCCTGCCTTATTAATTTAAGGTGGGCATTTTTCTTGCGAGTATTTCTATGCCTGTGAAAAGCAAAAGAGTTTTTTTGTCGTTTTTTTTAATGTTCAATATACTGAACACCCTTTTGTCTCTGTGCTGACGCAAATATCACATTTTAAACATTTTCACCGTGAAAAGATATGAAGTAGAGCACTTGAATTGTGGCAGGTTACGTTTTTATCAAAATTCTTGTTCAACATACTGAACAATAAAAAAAGTCCGAAAAAATTGTTCTCTTTTCTATGGACTGCCCGTCATCCCGCCCCCCGCGCCCACTAACCTGCCACCGGAAGCAGTATTTTATTGCTTGAAGCAAACACTAAAATACAGTATAATTAAAAGTTGAAAGTGAGGTTGTTTTTATGGCAAAAGGATTCAGAGGTGGCTTTAGTAGCAGTAGGAATGCCGGCGCACCTAACATGCAGAAAATGATGCAGCAGGCGCAGGCTATGCAGCGTGAGATGGAAAAGGAGCAGGCGGCTCTGTCAGAGGAAAGCTTTGAGGGTACATCCGGCGGTGGCGCAGTAAGAGTAACAATGACAGGCGATAAGAAGATTACAGCTCTTGATATTAAGCCTGAGGTTGTTGATCCGGAGGATATTGAGATGCTCCAGGACCTTATTATCAGCGCAATAAATGAAACAAGCGAAGCTATCGATAATAAAACACAGGAAGTTATGTCAAAATACACAGTAGGCCTGTAATCATCTGGAGGAGTACACCGAATGGGTATTTACGGAGCATCTGTTACAAAATTAATAGAGCAGTTTGAGAAACTGCCCAGCATAGGACACAAATCAGCACAAAGATTGGCGTTTTATATTCTGAACAGACCAGAAGCAGAGGTGGAGGAATTTGCCAGAGCTCTGCTAGAGAGCCGCAAGAGCATTAAGCTTTGCTCCAAATGTCAGAATATGTCGGACAAGGATATCTGCGATATATGTGCAAACACGTCTCGCGAACAGGACAAGATATGCGTTGTTCAGGATCCTCGTGATGTGATGGCGATGGAAAGGGCAAGAGAATTCAAAGGATATTATCATGTACTCCATGGTGTTATATCTCCTATCAATGGTGTAGGTCCTGACGATCTTAAGATTAAGGAATTGCTGGCAAGGATAACACCCGATATTACAGAGGTGATTGTAGCCACCAACCCCAACGTAGAGGGAGAGGCTACCGCCATGTATATATCAAGGCTGCTTCGGCCTCTTGGTGTCAAGGTAAGCCGTATCGCCCATGGTCTGCCTGTAGGTGGAGAATTAGAATATGCTGATGATGTAACATTAGCAAGAGCGCTTCAAAACAGAAGAGAAATCTGACATACCGGAAGGAAATCTATTATAGATGTTTAACAAATTAAAAGCTGTTGAAAATAAATACGAGGAATTAACTCAGCGTCTTACCCAGCCCGAAGTGTTGAGTGATGCAGAAGCGTACAAGAAAATTGCTACAGAACATGCAGAGATTGCTGAGATAGTTGAGAAATACCGTGAATACAAGAATGCCCTACAGGCTCGCAATGAGGCAAGAGAGCTATTGGGCACTAATCTTGATGAAGACTTCAAGGCTTTAGTAAAAGAAGAATTCGAAGAAGCCGGTATGAGAATGGAGCAGCTGGAGATATCACTCAAGAAGCTTCTCATGCCCAAGGACCCCAATGACAACAAGAACGTTATCTTTGAGATCAGAGCAGGCGCAGGCGGAGAAGAGGCAGCACTCTTTGCAGCTGTACTTTTCAGAATGTATTCCATGTATGCAGAACGCCACAGATGGAGCGTTGAGATAGTTGACATCAGCGACACCGGCATTGGTGGTATCAAGGAAATTGTTTTCACAATAAACGGACGCGGTGCGTACAGCAGACTTAAATTTGAGAGCGGCGTACACCGCGTACAGAGAGTACCTGCCACAGAGACAGGTGGCAGGATTCATACATCCACAGCCACAGTTGCGGTACTACCGGAGGTAGATGAAGTTGAGGTAGAGCTTAACATGAACGATGTAGAGGTTGATACATTCAGGTCCAGCGGTGCCGGCGGACAACATATCAACAAAACAGAATCTGCAATTCGTCTCACACACAAGCCTACAGGCATTGTTGTTACATGCCAGGATGAGAAATCACAGCTGAAGAATAAAGAGCAGGCCTTCAAGGTGCTCAGGTCTAAACTGTATGAAAAATACAAGAATGAACAGGACAGTGAGGTGGCTCAGACTCGTAAGAGCCAGGTGGGTACAGGAGATCGCAGCGAACGTATCAGAACGTACAACTATACACAGAACCGTGTTACAGACCACCGCATAGACCTGACGCTATATAAGCTTGAGATGATTCTCAACGGTGATCTGGAGGAAGTAATCGACGCCCTCATTACCAGTGACGAATCTGCAAAATTGAGTGTAACTGAAGAATGAACACAAGAATATTCAAAATAGATCCAAATAATATTGACGAAGCCGCGCAGGAGGCGCTTCGAGAGTGCGCCATGGTTATAAAAGAGGGCGGACTTGTTTGTATGCCTACTGAGACGGTATACGGACTGGGCGCAAATGCGTATGACAAGCAGGCTGTTGCCAATATTTTCAAAGCAAAGGGTCGCCCGTCAGACAATCCGCTTATAGTACATATCAGCGATTATGATATGCTGGAACTGATTGTACAGGAAGATTTTCTGCAAAACGGCATTATGACAACGCTGGCAGACCGTTTCTGGCCGGGTCCTCTTACGATGATTGCCCCCAAAACGTCTATAATTCCGGACTGTGTGTCAGGCGGGCTCAATACAGTAGGTGTCAGACTGCCTCGCCATCCAATCGCACGTGCTCTTATAAAGGCATCCGGTGTGCCCATCGCAGCTCCAAGCGCAAATCTATCAGGGAAGCCCAGCCCCACTTGTTTTGAACACGTCAGGGAAGACATGATGGGCCGCGTTGACATTATAATTGACGGCGGCGATTCAGATGTGGGCGTAGAGTCTACTGTACTTGACATAACAGGTAATCCCCTTAACATTCTAAGACCTGGTGCAGTTACCCTGGACGATGTAAATAGTGTCATACAAGGAGCTATGGAACAGGATTGGCATCTGGCTCACGGTATTGATACTTCAGAGGTTCCCAAGTCTCCGGGACTCAAATACAAACACTATGCACCTTTGGCCCCGCTATATATTTTTGACGCTGATAACTGTGAAAAAATGGTAGACGCCATCAATAAAAAAATAATTCTTGAAAAAAATAAAAAACTTTCCGTCGGGGTGCTTGCAACTGACGAAAACAGGAGTTATTATAGAGGAGCTGACATCGTACAATCTGTAGGCAGACGTGATAACAGTATGGAACACGCGGCTAACCTTTTTACAAGTCTGAGACGTTTTGACGAGGCAGGCGTAGATGTTATATATGCAGAGATGTTGCCGCAGACAGGCGTGGGAGATGCAGTCATGAACAGACTGTACAGAGCCGCTGCCGGCAGGATTATTAAGTGTGAATAATTTAGAAAATAAATATAGAAAAGAGGACAAATTATGGGACAAGTACTTATTTATGATCATCCGCTAATTCAGCACAAGATTGCAATGTTGAGAGACAAGAACACTTCAACAAAAGATTTCAGAGAACTGGTATCTGAGATTGCGATGCTGATGTGCTACGAAGTAACACGTGATTTACCGCTTAAAGATGTAGATGTGGAGACTCCTATCGGTATCGCACATGAGAAAATGCTGGCAGGCAAAGATATTTGCTTTGTTCCTGTTTTGAGAGCCGGTCTTGGTATGGTTGACGGAGTGCTCAGTCTGGTTCCTTCTGCAAGAGTAGGACACATAGGACTTTATAGAGATCCTGATACATTAGAGCCTGTTGAGTATTATTGCAAGCTTCCTGTGGATGTTGCAGACAGAGCAGTAGTAGTATTGGATCCAATGTTGGCCACAGGCGGATCCGCATCTGCTGCTATCTCATTCATCAAACAAAGAGGAGCAAAAGACATTAAGCTTATGAATCTTATTGCAGCTCCCGAGGGAATTGACAGAGTCGTAGAGGATCATCCGGATGTTGACATCTTCTGCGCAGCAGTAGATAAAGAGCTTAACTCGCACGCATATATTGTACCCGGTCTGGGTGATGCAGGTGACCGCTTATTTGGCACAAAATAATAAAAAGATAGAAGGCAAAAGATAAAATCAATGGCTAAGAACAAGGTTATTGTAATAAGTTTAATAATAGCACTTATTTGTGCATTGGCATTATTTGTAATATCATGTGATGTATCAGGCTCGAAAGAGCCTGGTACAAGTACTCCGATTGTGACTGCAGTGAGCAGTCCTACTCCGGAGATTCCTGTCGTGACTCCTACTGAGGAGGCGCAGATTACTCCGTCTCCTACGATGGAAATCACACCTACCCCGGAGATAACACCCACTCCAACGTTGAGTCCTACTGAGACTCCTACGCCTACTCCGGAGGCTACTCCTAATAAGACACCTATTGGTGCCACTTCATCTAATCCGGCCTATGCAGGCAAGAAAATTATATCTCTTACATTTGACGATGGCCCGTCAAATTCTCTGACTCCGCCTTTATTGGATTTATTACAGTCAAAGAATGTCAGAGCTACATTTTTCGTTGTGGGAGATATGATTGTAAAGGATTATGACAAAGAAAATTATAGCAGTTATACCATCAGCAAATCAGCTGCAGCTGTCTTAAAACGTGCTCATGATGAAGGTCACGAGATTGCGAACCACACTATGAGTCATTTCAATCTTAAGAAAATCAGCATAGAGACAATGCAGAATGAAGTCAATATGCTTAATGATATCGTAGAGGAAGCTACAGGCAAGAGACCTACTTTGCTCAGACCACCATATGGTAGCTACAATCAGGAGATTCGCGACAATTGCGGTATGACTGTTGTTACTTGGAACATTGACTCCCTTGACTGGGCTCATATTAGTACAAAGAACATAAAGAATTATGCTACAGAGCATAATATTTCACAGGATGAAGCCAAATCAATATTGATTAATGAGTTGATTTTCACAGGATTCGTGTATGATGGAGCGAATCATAAATCAGTAGTTAACAGTCTCAAACACGGAGCTATTATACTTTTCCATGATATTCACCCGGCAACAAAAGATGCTGTTGCGGTTTTATTAGATTATCTTGAGGCTAATGATTATGTCGTATTGCCTGTTACAGAAATGATAATGACGGAGGGACCTGCCCCTGTTGCAGGTCAGTTATACAACAGTATAAGGAGTAGATAAAATGAAAGTAGTTATTTGCGCAGACGCACACTTGGATTCACCGTTTTCCATGTTTCATCGCAGCGATGTTAACCTAAGTATACGCCATCAGGAGCAAAGACAGGCTTTTACAAAAGCTATCGACGAAGTTAAGCGCATTGGCGCCGAGCTTCTTCTGATACCCGGAGATTTATTCGATGGGCGCAAAGCAAGTGTGGCTACTATTAAGTTTCTGGTTGATGCCTTTGCATCTATCCCGGGCACATATGTTGTTATCGCACCGGGCAACCATGATCCGTATACCGAGGATTCACCGTATGCAACTGAAAGTTGGCCGGAGAACGTTTGTATCTTCAAGAAAGAATTGGAAATGCTGGAGCTTCCTGCAAAATCTGAAGAAAGTATCCGTATATATGGCGGTGCTTTTTGTAGTCATTTTGCGACAAAGAATCTCCTGCGTCAGGGAGGCAGCTTGCCTGAGCTTGACAAGAGTAAATTAAATATTTTGCTGATGCATACAGCTTTGGAGGCAGGCAGCAAATACAATCCCATCACAAAAGACGACCTGGATCAGTGTGGCTTTGACTTTTGTGCATTGGGACATGTTCACAAATATAGTGGTGTGATTAAAACAGACAACACAACCTATGCATATCCGGGAGTGCCGGAGGGCAGAGGTTTTGATGAGCCGGATGAATGTGGCATATTGAGTGGTACTATCTCAAAAGAAGAGATCAATCTTTCTTTTGTTGAAACATCCGTGCGTAAATGCCGCATAGTAGAGATCGATGTTACAGATTGTGACTCTAACGAGCGTGTGGCTGAGTTGATCCGAGAGAAATGTCCTGACTTTGAATATAGCTATAAGGTTATTCTCAAAGGTACTGTAAATGATGATTTTAATCTGTCTCCGGTTATCATAACCGGGGCAGTGTCACAACAGTATTTTTACATTAAGGTTATATCAAAATGCAGGAAATATATGGATACACAAATGCTTGCCCGCGAGAATAGTCTCAGAGGATTCTTTATCAAGAATTGTCTGGAACGAATGGAAGCAGTAGGCGATATTGATGATGACAGGGTAGCTTTCATTGAGGAAGCTATGCAGTTTGGACTTGATGCTTTTGAAGGAGATGTGATTATCGATGAGAATTAATGAGATTATGATCGACGGATTCGGCAAACACGTAAACCTTCATCTTGATTTTGAGGATGGTGTCAATGTTCTTGCCGGTAACAATGAGAGTGGTAAATCTACAGTTGTAGCATTTATAAGAGCGGCTTTGTATGGACTATCAGGCAGAGGTGCTATGAGTGACCGTAAGCGATATGCTCCATGGGATGAGAATGCCAGATATGGCGGTTGGATGAAGTTTGAACATGCCGGTAATTATTACCGTGTTACAGCCCGCTTTGCTGAGAGTAAGCGTGGAGACACTATTATTCTGTACAACGATATGACAGGACGACAGATTCCCATCCCGGAGGGACAGACTGTGGGTGAGTTGGTGCTGGAGATGCCGGCAGCCACTTATGATATTACTGTATATGCGCCCCAGCTTTCTTCTAAACCTGAGATAGACAGCTCTAACATGGACTGCCTTATTGAGCAATTGAACAATTCTTCAAATAAGGATTTGAATCAGTCTGAGACAGTTATAAGTAAGCGCCTCAAATCAGCTATGGATTATATCAGCGCGCCTCGTAGTGGCAAAGGTTTGTTGGAGATCGCGCGTAATCAGAAGGCTAATATTGACGATGAGATTGCTTGTATTGAGAAGTTTGAAGATGATATACAGAAAATGCGCGATATTCATAAGCTGAAGTCGGCCCAGCTGGCACAGCTCAAGAATGAGCAAAGTCAGACAACTAACACCTATGACGGCATGCGCAGTGCTATGGATATTATGAACAAACACGAGAAGATAAGACGTAGCCTTACTTCTGTGAATGTGTTAGATGAGTCCATTTATGAGGAGAAGAGACGTCAACGCAGATACAAGATTCCTATGTATATTTTCTTGATGTTCATTTTTCTTGCATCTGTAGCTATCGCTGCAGGCATATACTTCAGAGATTATGTAATGAAAATATCCTTTTTCAACCAGCTTGATCTATATAAGAAGTTATTGGATTATTCTTCGATTGCGTACATTGCCGTAGCGGGAGTGCTTGCTTTGATTATCGTGCTCTACCTTGTGACAATGCTGTCCGGCACCAAAGAACTGCGCAATCTGAATCGTGAGCTAGCCTCTGAGGAGGAAAATCTGACAAATTTACTTGGACTTGTTGTGAATTCTGACGATGATCATGAATATGTTGAGGAAGCCATCAAGGCAGCCCTGCAGGTACAGGAACAAGAGTATGACCGGGCTAAGGACTTCATGGACAATCTGGAGCGCCGTTCTAAGGATGATGAGAAATATCATACCAGGGTAGAGCAACTTACCCAAGAGATTTCATATGCCAAGGCGGCTATTGACTCACTGATACGCCAAGTAAAGAGCTACGAGGATTATGAAGTGCTCAAAGAAGAGTCGGCTCGTCTCGGCGAGAAGATCGAAATACTTCAGCGTAAATACGATGCGCTTCAGTTGGCTCGTACGGTCCTGTCTGAATCTTTTGAGAAGTGGCAGTCAGATCTGGGTCCTGTATTTGCCAAAACTGCACGCACAATATTGTATGATATTACAAAAGGCAGACATGAAAATATGAAGATAGACAGAGATTTTGAGATTTCTTTGCCGGATAACAGCACAGGCAGATTGTATCCATCAGGATACTTTAGTGGTGCCACTATTGACCAGATGTATCTTGCTCTGCGCCTGGCACTGGTCAAGCTTATCTCTTCTGATACAGTAGCTTTCCCTGTGATATTTGACGATCCTTTTGTACAGTATGATAAAACTCGTCGTTTGAGTGCTATCGAGGTATTGTCCCGGTTTGCTGAAAATAATGAAACACAGGTTATTATCACTGCTTGTGTGAGAGATGATTATCCTGAAAATGTTAATGTGATTAACCTGTAATTGCTGAAAAAATACCGAAAAAACCTGTGAAAAACCCTTAAAAAATCTAATTGATGTGAAAAGTGTTTATTATGAACACTTTTCATTTTTATTTGTTGTATTGTAAACAGGCTGTGAATCAATTAGGGACTCTTTACTCTTGATTCTTGTTAAAATAGAATTTTCAGTTGGAGGATAGCAAATAATGTTGTTAATTATAATGAACATTAGAGATGAAAACGACAGAGCGTTTGTTGAGGAAATGTACGACATATACTCACATAGGCTGTATCAGTATGCCTATGAGATTCTCAAAGATAACGATGCATCGGAAGAGTGTGTGAATGATGTATTTGTACGGATTATAGAACATCTGGATCAGTTTAGATCAGCAGATGAAATAGATCGTATTAAGCTAATGACTATTTATGCTAAGAATTATGCCCGTACTAAATACGCCTACAGGAAGAAAGACCACATAAATACAGTCTCATTATATGTTGATGAAGATGAGGACGAAGATGAATCAGGAGTACTTGCTATTAGTGATGATAAATATAATCCTGAAAACATTGTTCTAAGGGAAACAACCAGTGATTTACTTATGGAAGCGGTTGATAGTCTGGAAGATAAATATTTTGAAGTTATTATGTTAAAATATGGTTATAATTTCTCTAATGATGAAATAGCAAAGAAGCTCAATATTACAGAATCCACTGTACGCTCACGAATCCAAAGAGCCAGAGAGAAAATGCTGGAATGGGGAGGGGAAGATTTATATGAATGAGAAATATGATAAATTAGATGCTATGTTATTTATTGCCGTTAAGAAATGTGGTATGGAAGAGGTAGAAAAATTTAATAACCCCAAGTCTACGGATGTAACGTTCAGTAAACGCTTCTATGCCAGGAAAAGAAAGATTCTCCGCCGTTATAAATCAAAGACTGTAGCTCGTGTATTTAAGAAAGTGGCTCGCAGTGCTGCTATTGCGTTACTGATAATATTATCAATGGCTTTTATTACTGTCATGAGTGTATCTGCTCTCAGAACGGCTGTGCTGGACGCTGTTGTAGACTTCTTTGATGATTATGTTAAGGTTGGTTTCGGAGACGCCGGTGCTACTCCGGTACCTACTGATGAAGTGCCAGCTCGGCCTACGTCAATTGAAGAGGTAAAACATATAACTGACTTGCCGGATGGTGTGGTGGAGGAAGTGGCGTTAAATAATAAACAAATGCACAAAATCAAATACTTTAAGAACGGAGTTAATATTTTTTCTTTAGTACAAGAAACATTTGGAGAAAATGAGGTTTTGTTTGATAATGTTGATGTAGATGCTTTAACTGTATATGTTAATAATACAGAAGCTAGAAAATTTAAGACGGAAAAAGGAGCAGACAGTCTTTGTTGGTCAGATGGTAACTACATATATACAATAATATGTAATAGTAAGGAATATGACATAATAAAACTGGCAGAAAGTGTCCAATAAATATGAACAAACTATTAAATTTTAAAAAATGCCAAAATTTTTGAGACAAAATGAATTTTTCAAAGTTATATATAGTGTAGGGTATTTTTTTTGGAGGTTGTGGATAACTTATGAAAATGAAAAAAATTATAACAGTATTACTTATATTAATGATTACCATATCAGCCTTGGCATCCCCCTTTAATGCCTTTGCTGCAGAGCAATCACTTCAGTGGTCATATATTCATATGATAACATTTAATATTGGCTTTGATGGACTTGATGGCGGTGTATATGCTAGTTGTGAATTTTATCCAGATTGCATATATGCGGAGGGTAGATTAACCTTATATGAATACGATGAAGAATATGACGAATGGGTTAGGATCGGTATGTGGTTAGACTCTAGTGTCATAAATTCTCTTGATATTTACGGTGAATTCGAAGCTACTTATGGTGCATACTACATGGCAACATTCTGGATCAAAGCGTACGGCAGCCAGTACAGCTACGACGAAGAAAACTTAGAGGACTATAGTCAATGTCCTTACCCCTCAAACTAAGAGCGTCTCACAGCAGACAATCTTATTAACACGGTATAATCTGCGTATAACAGGTTATATAAATTTTTAAAAAAACACATAGCTACAAGTAGTCCTACGGGGCCGAGGGAACTTCCGGTTATACGACGGAAGTTCTTTTCGTTTTTATGATGTTTGTATATCTATTATTTATTTGACTTTCACCATTGTTTTTTATATTATACCAACATAACATGTCTTTTACGGGAGGCTTTTAATCACACATGACCAACCACAAGAATAAGGTGTTTGTATATATAGCATTTTTATTGGCAGTAGTAATGATTGCTACAGGGTGCAGCCTGAATAATGCCCCTGGGCAGCCTATAGCTACGCCTATGGACCTGAGTGTTGATACAATGATAATAGGGTATAGCGAACATTTCACCACGTTGAATCCTTTCTTTGCAGATACTACTACAAATGTTGATATGGATATTGTAAATCTGACACAAGTATTCCTTATGGATGTTGATGATTTTGTTCAGACGCAGACTAAGTACAGCAATAGTGTGGCGACGATAGAGCTGATAACAGTACCTTCTATACCAACCGAGATCCCACGTGAGACTGCGACTCCCGAGACGACTACTGAGGTTACGCCTGGCGAATCTCAGGAAGCAACCCCTGAGGCTACGCTTAGCGAATCCCCGGAAGCAACTCCGGAAGCAACCCCAGAGGCTACTCCGGGAGCTACACTCCCACAAAGATATGAAGGCAAGACTGTATATAGAATCACGCTCAAAGAGGATCTATTTACTGCTGAGGGCAAGAAACTGGACATAGACGACCTTATATTCAACATGTATGTAATGTGCGATATTTCATATGATGGACAATATCTGTTTGGTACGTTACCTATAACCGGTTTTGATGAATATCGCTATGGCTATAATCAGGAGATCTATACAAAGTATTCGCAAGTAGTCTCAAATATTGTGACTGTTGATCCTGAGACGGAAGATCTGGGGCCGTATGCAGAGCTTTTCACAGAAGAGCAATTTGACAGTTTCTGGAAAGTTGACTTTGAAGTGGCCTGCAGGACGTATATGAATAGAATTGTGGACCACATCAATTCAGATCGTACAGATGATACTAATCTACTATCCGGCATTCCTCTTGCTATGTATAGATGTGGTCTGGCGTATGTAACGGAAGACGGTACCCTGATGGATGTTTGTCAGAGAGAGTATGATATGGATGTGGAGTTACCGGGAGAGGAAGATTTTATCGCATGCATGAAGGCTCAGTACGGATATGATCTGAATGGTCTGGAGAACATGTATGAAGAGATCAGTTTTACAAACATATTTACAGAAGAGTTTGCGATACGCCAGGCGCGTCAGAATGGCGAGATTACAGATACTAACAACAGCATTACAGGTATTAATAAACTCGGCACATATACAATGGAATTAATTTTAGATAGCTACAGTGTTATTGACTGGCTGTATTTTGTTTTTCCCATAATGCCTATGGAATACTACGGAAATGAACAAATGTACGACTTTGAAAAGGGCAGTTTTGGTTTCTCCAAAGGAGATATAAGTCAGATACGTAAATGCGATAAATATCCTCTGGGTGCGGGCCCCTACAAATACGAACAGACTGCAGACGGCATGATACGCCTGACTGATAATCTATTTTATACAGGTGATAAAGCGTTTGAGGTGAAGACCATTCTGATGTATCTTAACAGTGCCGAGAGCGAGAAATATACAAATCCTGTATCAGGAATAATTGATGGCACTTATGATGTTTGTATGGCCTTTGAAGGACAAGAGGGGTATGATAGCCTAATCGAGACTGATACGCTGGGAGTGAGAGCGGCAACCGGCTATAAGTTGGTCTTTAGTAAAGAACGGATAATGGCAGAGAGCATGCCTGTGGTACTGTCTGACTACACTACATGGCTACGGCATATTACCAATGTGAAAATGAAATAAAATTGTGCCAGGGCGCCGCAGGATTTCATTTCAAATTTATCTGTGGCGTTTTTTTATAAAGTTTATTAATAATATATGAATAGTACAAAAAGATATCGTTTTTTTCTATTTGAAAAAAAGCATGTACAGACTAATATAAGATATATTATTTTTAACATAGGGAGTGCAACGTAAATGTTAATAAAGATTTTATTGTTAGTATTTTTAGCTTTGGTTGCCACACTACTGGTATTCATTTTATACAGTAAAGTTAAGGTGTCTGCTAGAGTATGTGGTATTTGTGCAGTTTGTTGTGCACTTGCCCTTATCGTAGGCGGAGTATTTATGCTGTGGCCTGCTTCAGATGATAATCCGGGTATACCACCGGAGCCCACAGAAGTTCCCGGCCCTGCTGATAGAAGTGAAGGAGGAAGAGTTATGGACTTTATAATGTGGTATGATATCGATACAGGACCTACAACTAATGGTAGACCTCAAAAGGGATGGTGGCCACTTAATCCAAATCATCCGGAAGCAGTTAAGGTAGATGGTAATTATCGTACAACTACACCGCTTATGGGATTGTACGATCAACGTGATCCTGAAACGGCAAGACAGCATTTGTATTGGATGTCAGCGCTTGGTTGCAATGGTGTAGCTGTTGACTGGACTAACTACACATCTCATAGATTTGCTCTTAAAGAGAGTGGTGCCGGTTGGTATAAGTATACACTCGGCGTATACAAGAATACAGAGGTATTATTAAATGTTGCGTCAGTAGAGACCTCTTTTGAGGCTCCTAAGTCATATTGTGTGGTTCGCCTGCAAGGTAATAATGAAGAGGGCTTACGGAGAGTTCTTGAGGACGTGTATACACTGTATCAGCAGACTCCAAATGCATATTATAAGTTCAATGATGGATCAGATAGGGCAGATAAGCCTTTTGTAGTTATCTTTATTGATAGTTCTATCCGTGAGAAGCTTGTGGCCGGAGAGTGGTCTTTTGATGATGAGAGATTCAATATCAGATTCAGTAACGGATATCTGACTGCAAGTACAACCCTGGAGGAAGACGGCACCAGATCTATCCCCGGCAATGTTCCGCTGTGGCTGTTTGTTGAGGCAGAGGAAGATCCTGATGCAGGTGTAGGACAGTACAGAACATATCATAAGGACAGCCCTGATGGTGGTGTAGAGCAAATGATAGCATGGGCTTCAGTCCATAAAGGCGGTTTTAATTGGGACACACTTAATAATATAATTGATGGCAAGACTACCTTTGAACGTACTTTACGTAATGTAAAGGAAATGTCACCGAAGGCAGTACTTATCAATCGTTTCAACTACGCAATGGCGTGGAAAGCAGAGCCTCAGGAAGGTGTCTCTTTGTATGGCAGTACTCATATTGAGCCTAATGAAGACTTTGGATTCTTAATATTCGATAATGTTAAGAAGAACTTATATGAACTCAATGAATGGAATAAACATGCTCCGGTAGCTCCTGCTGTCGCATCTGTTGAGGGCAACAAAGTATTTATAGGCCTGGATGAGTTCCCTACAGAGTACAGAGTATCTTTGACGCAGGATAATATGGGCGAATGGGTTTACTATAATATCAATGATGGTATTGAGATTCCTTCAGATTGGTCAGGTAAGACCTGTTATATACAGACAAGAAACACATTTGGTGAGAGTACCGTTTCAGAGATCAATATTGCATAATATGGTTACGAAAAAAATAAATAGGAGGATTTTATGAAAAAGAGATTATTTATTCTTTTACTTGCGTTAACACTTGTTTTCACATTTATTCCTGTTATGGCAAGTGATTCTACAGAGTCAGATCCAACAGCAACGGCTGTGCCGGATAACACAACAGACGTTGAAGTGATTGAATGGGATGAAGTATATAAAACAGATTTTGAAGCAGGTCTGACAGGTGATGACTTCTATTCATATTTTAATACATATGATATTGAAGCCGGTAATATTGTGACAGAGAATGACAACACATATTACTATGGTATGTACCCAAAAGGACTTAAAGTTAATTACATTTGGGAAGCAGAAGAGTATAGAGTATCTTTCGATATCAAAACTCAGGTTGCAGACCCTGAACATCAGAATGCTTATAAGACAGCGCTGCTATTACAACACTCTTTGACTTCTTTGCAATTTGCAAATGAACCTGACAACGGTGATGATGATAAGTCATCCTTTGCAGGTATGAGCGGTATAGGTGTCTATATGTGGAATAACACACTTGAAGTCTGTGTGACAACAAATAAAGATGGCGGTATTGCCGGCCCTGTAAATGGTGTAGGAAAGACCCAGGAGGTAGCAAAAGCAGATGATCGTTTCTTTGGTGTATATGGTATTTCATATCAATTTACATTACCTGAGACAGCAGACTTTAATAACTTCACACATGTGGACGTATCTCTCAAGGGTGGATTGATTACTATATATGTTAATGAGCAACTTATCTGTACTGTTGAGTTATCACAGGTAGAAGAGATCACAACTATATGCCATGAAAACCATTGGAACAAAAATTATGCCGGCATGGAAATTATTGACGACGAAGAGGTTTATCGCAAAGCAATTGTTAAAGACGCACAGGGACAGGAAGTACTTAATGTAGACAGCGCTGTTGTTATGAAGTACGGCACATTTGTTTTCACAAACCGTTGTGCACACTTTGGCCTTGATAATCTTACATTTTATGAGCCTCATGTAGATGAGCCAGAGGTTACAGAAGCTCCCGCAACAGAAGCTCCTAAGGCAACAGAAGTTCCTAAGGCAACAGAAGTTCCTAAAACCACAGAAGCTCCTACAGATAACGTAGATGAGCCTGTAGAGGATGAGGGTAGTCCTTTGATGGTTATCATTATCGTATGTGCGATTGTAGCAGTAGTTGCAATCTTTGTAGTTGTTATTGTTACAGGAAAGAAAAAGAAATAATAAATATGGAGGTAATATAATCAATGCGTAAAATATTTTTACCGATTTTATTGGCTACGACATTGATTGGATTAGGTTCTATAGGATTCGGTGTGAAAGGGGCAGAAGGCAACAGCAAATGGGTGCGTTTTGCCCCTTCTGCTCAAGTTTCCGGGACTTATGATTATGTATATGTTGTAGGAGGATATCACTCAATTGATGACGGATGCCCGGCATGGGGTACTGCCAATGTCAGTCAAGCTCGTTTTATCGGTGACTCCATGGGTGATATTGTTATTACTTACAAAGACGGAACACAGGACAAAATACCGTTGGTGTTTGGCTACACAATGTGGTATTACAGTATGTGGCAAAAAACAGATATGCCATTCAAGGGAGAGGGTGCAGATCCTGATCTTAAGGCTCTCTTGCAGTCTACATTGCACCTTCAGGGAGGCTACGAAGGCCAGGATACAGGAGTACTCCGTATAAAAGTACAGAATAAGCCTATTTCCGAGATTCGCATAGCAGATAATCCTAAGAAAGATGGCAATCCTGTTTTCCACGGAGCGTATCTGGTGTCAGGAGATCCGGGTAATATCAAAGGTGGCAACATAGATGTAAATACAGAAGATTCTTTCTATGGATCTCATACAATCGATTCTACTGATAGTTATCCTGATTCTGTAAAGAATAATATTGCTTCGCTGGCTAAGGCTCTTATGACATATGAAGAAGATTTTCAGAATGCACCGGAATTCAGTTATCCTGCAGGATATGAAGGTAGTCGTGTATATTTCACAGGTGGTTCTATTCCGGAAATTGCCAATGGCGTTGTATACTACAATCTGGAGAACTTAATAAATAGAACAGATGAAGACGGATTCATCCATACATCGTATAAGGGCTCAGGTTGCTGGGAATATTGGGGATTTGGTACCTGGAAACAGGGAGCTGGCACTTTCTATGATAGCTATTATTCGCGTGATGGTGCTCGTGCCATTATGTCATTGAATACATACGGACAGCTAGCCAAAGCAGACACTGCTGTAAAAAAGGCTAATTCCTATATAATGTATTGGCCTGAAAATAATCTGAAGCTTAAGGGTGTTGATATTCCGGGACATTATACCGTTATCGTCAATAAGCCTTTGGTATATTCAACAGAGCTCGTTCCGGCAGGTTGGGGCACACGATATACCAAAGCAAAATTCGGTGACGATTACCAGAATCTGGGCAATCAGGAGACAGACGGTCACGGCCTTATGATGTTGGCAAACTATAATGTGTGGCAGAATCAAGGAGCAACATCCCAGTGGGTAAATGATAATTGGACATACATTAATGAGGCGGCACGATGGATTTTATGGTGTTTTGAGCATACGGATCTTTCTTTCTCTACGCGTGGTTTGTTGTATGGCGAGAGCGAAGGTGGCATGATGAAATATACTTTGTACAACAATATACCTTGTTGCCTTGGTATGTATGCTTACAGCGAGATGGCAGAGAGCGCCGGTAAGACTGCAGAGGCAGAAAAATGGCGTGCTTGTGCAGATGAATTAGCTGCTGCTATTAATAATAGACTGACACGTGGTAGTACCAACAAGAAATGGGATACATCTAATTTTGGTTTCTTTCACGATCCTGTTGTTACAATGATGTCAGACTACTACGGATATGATCTGAATGATATGAATCAGGAGTGGGTATCTAACTCTCGTAATACATATCAGGATGATATCAAAGGTATCGCAGAAGTAGGTTACTTTGGCGCTTCTGGTTTGGGCTATAACCACTCTATGATAACTCAAAGCGCGCTACTGCTTGATCAGATGTCTGATGCAACAAAGCTTATGGAGAATCTGTGTAAACTTTGTTATGCACCGCGTCTCCCTGAACCCTATCTGGTACCTGAAGGCAGTACAGCTGATGCCGAGGCAGGTGTCATCCGTAGACAGGGTGACCTTGGTAACTTAGTACAGTTGTCAGAGGCACTTAAGTGTTATGCGATTACAATCGGTATATCCCCTGTAAATAACAATACACTTAAGTTGATGCCAAGACTTCCTGAAGGTTGGGGTCTGGATATACAAGAATATGATATACCTCATGCAAATGGTACAGTTGATCTTCTTGTATCGTATCCTGCATCAGGTGTACAAACAGCCCAGGTTACCTTAAATGAAACATCAGGCTTTGACGAGACTCGTTTCCGTTTTGGACCGCTGCCTGCAGATACTCTTGTCGCAAAGGCTCAGATAAACGGTTCTGATGTAGAGTGTTCATTGGAGCAATCAGGTGATAGTATGTGGGCATGGGTAACATTAGAGCCTTCACAGGCAGAGCAAAAGGTTGCGTTAGTATATGGCACATCTTCAGATAATTTACCTGGTTGGCCTGATAACTGGCTCTCTGCTAAGCCTAAGCCTGATTCTGATCCGATTGTTGAAGATGTAAACAATAAGAAATCCGGTATTGGCATGCTTGTTGGCACCATTGGCGCTATTGTTGCTGCAGTAGCTTGCGTGGCAGTAGCAGGTGTTGTTATAGTTAAGAAAAGAAAATAAAATTTTCTTGTGATGTTTATTCTCGCCCGGTATCCTACCGGGCGATTTTTTTGCTTTGAAAAGTTGGTGAAAAAGTAAAGAGAGTACAACTTTTTCACCTGTTTTACTCTTGTATTTTTCGTCAAATATAGGTATACTAAAATGAGGCGGTGCGAATGTTTTATTCTTGATGTATAAAAGCATTACAGCAGTTTTATGAATGAAGAATACAGAACAATGAAGACTATGCCGGAGGAGCTCAGACCCTACGAGAGGCTGCATTCCTGTGGTGCCCGGAGTTTGTCGGATAGTGAGCTTATTGCTATCGTACTCAGGAGTGGCACGAAAGGTATGACCGCATTGGAGCTGGCTTATCGTATTATCGAAAAATACGGTAGCCTCAAAGAGATACAAGCTGCCACAGTAGAGGAGTTAACGGAACTTGAGGGAATAGGTACTGCCAAGGCTATTATGTTGCTGGCATCCTTGGAGCTGGGTAGCCGGATCGTAAAAGGATCTTGTGCCGGGAAACTTCATGTAAGCAATTATGGGCAGATACGAGACCTGTTATTGGCTGGCATGATATCGTTAAAAAAAGAGGAATTTGCTGCGCTGCTATTCGATAAGAAGTGGAATTTTCTCAGAAAATGTACAGTAGCTATAGGTACTGTAGACCAGTGTCCCGTACATCCGAGAGAAGTTTTTTCAGGTGCAATAAAACACAGCGCTTCGGCAATAATTATAGTACATAACCACCCTACCGGTGATGTGACACCGAGTGCGGCGGATATGGAAACCACTAAGAGGCTTATAGAAGCCGGTAGGATTATAGGAATAGATGTAGTTGATCACATGATTGTAGGAGACGGCGTCGTTCTGAGTATGTATATGGAGGGTATGATGCCTTGCATATGAAGATATTTTAGGAGAAGATAAAGTATGGCACGTGATATAGGAATCGATCTTGGTACAGCCAACACAATTGTTCATGTTTCAGGAAAAGGCATCGTGATAAGAGAGCCGTCTGTTGTTGCTATTAATAAGAATACAAACGAAGTACTGGCTGTTGGTGACGCAGCAAAGCGTATGATAGGCAGGACTCCGGGCAGTATTGTGGCAATCAGACCACTCAAAGATGGCGTTATTGCGGATTTTGATATTACAGAGCAAATGCTTCGCCATTTTATAAAGAAAGCAACGGGTGTTATTGGTTTTGGTAAGCCAAACCTTATTATTTGTGTTCCTTCCGGTGTTACAGAGGTTGAGTTCCTTGCTGTAGAGGAGGCCGCGGAGCGTGCAGGTGCCAAGCGTAAGCCGCTTTTGTTCGAAGAGCCGTTGTTAGCTGCTATCGGCGCAGGTCTTCCTATAGAAGAGGCTACAGGTTGTATGGTTGTTGATATCGGCGGTGGTACCAGTGAAGTTGCTGTTATATCAATGGGTGGTATTGTTCACTCAAAGTCGCTTCGTATTGCAGGAGATGCTATTGATAATTACATCTCACTATTTGCCAAAAGAGAGCACAACCTTGTTATCGGTGAACGTACTGCTGAAGAGATCAAGTTGACAATAGGCGCTGCGTATCCTAAGGCTCAGGAGGAGTATATGGATATTAAGGGAAGAGATTTGCTTACAGGTCTCCCCAAGAATGTACGTATTACCTCTACAGAGGTGGTAGAGGCTATAAGAGAACCTGTATCTGCTATTGTCGATGCAGTCAAGGATGCTCTTGAGGAAACTCCTCCGGAGCTGGCAGCAGACATTATGGAGCATGGTATTGTTTTGACAGGTGGCGGTGCACTGCTTAGCGGCCTTGATAAGATTATAAAATTAGAGACAGGTATGCCGGTATATATTGCTGACAATCCTCTGGATTGTGTTGCTATAGGTACGGGTGTATGTCTCGAAGAAGACTCCTTACGTAAACTACTTTATCAGAACAGGACAACAGGTATTTTTTAAGACATGAACAAGGGATCCAAACGATTTATCGTTATATTGTGTGTGCTGATTGTTTTCTGTATTGCTTCCATAAGCTTCTCTGCTAAGGAAGGCAGTTTGTTGGGGCGCGTGTATAATGTAATCGGTACGCCTTTCCAATATATACAAAAAGGTTTTACGGCTGTTGGTACATCAGTACGCAAGGCTTTTTCTGTTATGACTGAATATTCAGAAATAAAAGATCGTATTGAGGAGCTGCAGAAGGAAAATGACAGACTGCAGAACATGGAAAATGAGATAAACAAGTTAGAGGATGAGAATGCTACATTAAGAGAGCTCCTGGAGTTAAAAGGCTATTTTGAGAATTACGAAATGGTAGCTGCTAATGTTATAGCTCAGGATGTCTCAGATTGGTTTAATGAGTTTACTATCGACAAAGGCACGAATGACGGTATCAGTAACGGTGATGTGGTTATTACTGCAGATGGTCTTGTGGGTGTTGTGTATAATTGCAGTGCGAGTGCGGCAAAGGTACGTAGTATTGTAGACGAACAGTACATATTGTATGGCAGAATATCACGTAGCAATGAGTTGGTAAGACTTCGTGGTACATCAAATGAGAACTATTCGGCTCTGCTGAAACTGGATCGTATTGCAGATTCTACTGACCTGTATATAGGAGATGAGATTGTTACTGCTGAGAGCGGTGGAGTGTATCCTAAGGGCCTTGTATTGGGTGTTGTTGTTGACATAGTTATAGACACAGATTCGGGAGAAAGATATGCGTACGTAGCTCCGGCTGTAAACTTTACAACAGTAAGTCAGTTATTCGTATTGGTAGATAATACACAGGAGGCAGATTGATATGATGCATTCTAAGAAGCACATTTTATTTTATGCTTTGGTGATTATTATACTTGCCGGACTACAGGAGGCTTTCTTCAATCACCTACGGATTCTTGGTGCGAAGCCAAATCTGACTCTTGTAGCTGTTTGTATTATAGCTGTGCGTATGACCAGAAGCGAGGCAATGATACTTGGCTTTATTGGCGGCCTGTATGTTGATATTGTTTACTCTAGATATGTTGGTTTATATGCTTTGCTATATATGCTTATTTGTATCTTGCTTTCAGTTACAACCAGAGAGGACTTTAAGAGAACTATATGGTGGCCGGCAGCAGTCGGAGCTCCGGCGTTCTTACTTTTCACAGTGACAGAGAGCTTTATTGTCAGACTGATTGCTATGTATGCAGCAGATAGTCCGCATTTATATGAGAGTTACTGGCTGCATTTTGCTTCGCGTATCTTGCCGGAGGTATTATATGATTTTATTGCTCTTGTGGTGCTCCTTGTGCCGATAAGATGGATTCTGGGTAAGATTCGTGTTCGTGATGAACAAATGAATTATTGATTATTTGGGTTTGGGATACAATGAAAAACGAAAACAACAAAGAAATAACCCATAATGTGAAGAAAGATCATTGGTACGGTATTGGCCAGAGATTGTTGGCACTGGTAAAAGACCGTAGCTTCTATCTTGGAGTCCTTCTGGTACTCCTGATGGGAGTGCTTACTATTAAGTTATACAATCTGCAGGTAGTACGCGGTGATGAATATAAGGAATTAGCTCATATCTCTACCGGTCCTGTTGTTAGCATGAGTATTGATGCTCCCAGGGGCAATATTTACGATAGAAATGGTGTGCTTATCGCTACCAATAGACAATCATATAAAATTCTTATGTCCAACAAAGATAATCCTCAATCAGAGCGTGATGCTATGTATCTGAAGATGATTAATATCTTTGAAAAGAACGGAGATACATACGTAAACGAGTTGGGGAAATATCTTGCTTCTGCAACACAGTGGAGTAGTTCTCTTGCTGACAATGAAGACAAACAGGCTGATTTTATTAATCGAATTGCAAAGAAGAAATCTCATAGAGAGAGAATTAAAAGTGCTGCTGATGCTTTTGATTATTTAAGAACAGAGCGGTTTGCCATTGATCCGTTGTATTCAGATGAAGATGCTTATAAAATAATGATATTAAGATATCAGACATTTTCTTTTGGATTAAGTAATTTGTTGCCTACAGTAATTGGCACTGATTGTTGCCGGGACACAGTAAGTGAGATTGAGTCAAGATATTTTGAGTTTCCGGGGATTACATCTGAACTTACTTATTTCAGAGAATATGTAGATTGTGAAGCTGCTAGCCATATTGTTGGATATGTACGTGCTATAAATAGCGAAGAATACAACGCAATGAAGGGTGATGGATATACGATCAATGACATTATAGGCAAGATCGGTATAGAAAAGACCTGTGAGGAACAGCTCCGAGGTAAGAACGGAGAGAGAAAGATATATCTGGATACAAGTGGTAATATCAGAGAATATTCATATACTCCACCTGTTCCCGGGAATGATGTTTATCTTACTATTGACTATAGATTCCAACAGAATTGTGTTGAATATCTGGCAGATACTATACAGACAATTGCATCAAGTGCAGATGGTATTAAGAATTTTGGCGATGCCAACGCAGGATCTGCTGTTGTAATGAAGGTGAAAACCGGAGAGGTACTTGCCAGTGCAAACTACCCAAATTATGACAATAGTATTTTCTTGGAGCCATCTTCAAATAAAGAGGCTCAGCAAGCAATTACAGACCTTTTTACAGATATTAATTCTCCCAGCTTAAATAGAGCCACACAGGGCCTGTACCCTGTAGGATCTACTTTTAAGCCTGTTGTTGCTGTGGCAGCACTGATGGAACAAGCTATCACCACTAAAACGGAGATACAATGTCAGGGTTCTATTACAATTTTTGAACAAAAGCACCATTGCTTGTCAAAACATGGAAATCTGGCCCTTACAGAAGCGCTGGCAAGATCTTGTAACGTGTATTTCATGGAAAGTGGTATCAGAGTTGGTGTGGATACTTTGGATTACTGGGCAAAGAGCTTTGGCCTTGGCGAGAAAACAGGTATTGAGATAAGTGAATATGCAGGCTATAGAAACAATGAAGAAACCATGAAAATCAAAGAGCCTGACTCATACCACGTATGGTCAGATTCAGATACAGCACAGGCCTCAATAGGTCAGTTATATAATCTCTTTACACCTATGCAACTTTGTCGCTATACTTGTGCCCTGGCAAATGGCGGATATTTGAATCAACCGCATTTAATATCAAGCATCAGAACATTTAATGGAAATGTTGTAAGTGATGATGCGGCCAAACAGCTCAGCTTTGAGAAGATAGCTGTTACAGATGCTGTTATTGGCAATGTGAAGGATGGAATGATAGAGATGGTTAATCTTAGCTCAAAGGCACGGGTGGCATTTAAGGATTTTCCGGAAGGTTTTGTTGCTGCTAAGACAGGTACGCCTGAGACCGGCCTGGAAGCTTTTGGCCAGAGCTCTCATTCTGTACTTATTTGTTACGCGCCTGCAAATGATCCGGAAATAGCAGTGGCGATCGTCATTGAGCATGGTGCTTCCGGTGGTAATTCGTTGTCTCTTGCTGCAGAAATAATGAAGGATTATTTTGGAATGTAATCAGAATCTTGTTGTTATATTTAGTGATATCTTCAGGGACAAAGGTTATGCAGTTATGTTAAAAGAAATTAGTGAAGCGAAGTTCAATCCATATGTAAGATTTGTAAATTTTCTGGAAAATGCTACGTCAGAAAACCATATCATACCATGGCGTATTATATATGATTTTGAGATTATATTTGTTACAAAAGGTCAGCTTATGGTGCTTACGGAAATGAACTCTTATACAATAAAAGCACATGAATTACATATAATGCCGCCTTTTCTGCAACACAGAAGAACGATTCCGAAAGGGGAAGTTACACAATATTTCAGCGTGCATTGCGATTTTATGTATGACGAAAATAGTCCTGATTTTTCTGTTCACGATGTTTATCAGGCTCATTGTAATCAGGAAAACACATCAGCTCCCGTGTACAGAGATCTGGTAGACAGAGATAGTTATAAGCCAGGCAGATTGGAGCTTCTGGAACATTATCCTGTTAAGAATAAGGGGAATTTCTACAATCTCTTTAATAATTTGCTTTCGGCTTTCAATGAAAACGGAGCTAGTAATATTAAAGCAAAAGCATATCTTATGCTTATAATTTCTGAAATATTTGACGATATGTGTCAGATTGATGCGAAAATAGTACATAATGAATTTATTGATCATTTTTTAAATTATGTAACTAATCATTACTATGAAAATATTGATTTGAATTTTCTTGTGAAAAATTATGGTATATCACCAAGTCGTTTCAGAACAATTTTCAAAAGTCAGTTGAATCAGGCTCCAATGTCCTATCTCATTGATTATCGTATATCTCAGGCCAGAAAACTTCTTGCTTCAGGCAAATACACAGTTTCAGAAGTTTCTTACATGGTAGGCTACGATGATGTTCACTATTTTTCCAGACTTTTCAAGCAGAAAACAGGAAGCGCTCCTTCAGAATTTTATGAACATAATTAAAAGTATTTGTTTGTGCATATCTTTCTACAGTTAAAAACTCCAAATAAACAGTTGTTTTGTGTAAATACAAATTAGTTTACGTTTGTTATGATTGCAATAACTGCAAAAGGAGGTTTTGCTATGAATAAACTTAACAAAATAAAAGCATTCTCTATAAGTAGATTATTGACACTGTTAATAACAGGAGCTCTGCTTGTTTGTGTCGGATGCAATACAAAGCCATCAAAAACGAAGGATGAAAACCTTATGGAAACACTGATACCACTTAGTGAGAAGAATAACGTAGAGTATGCACTCGGCGGCATAGATGCACTTGGCCGGGAAATACTTCCTGTAAGCCAAACGGAAGATGAGACAGATCAACGTCTGGTAGGCCTTTTCTACACACTCTGGCTTGGAAATGAATTTGCAGAAGACGGAACATCCAGATTTAATAGAATATATGATATATCAAAAATGAAATACAATTCTGTTTTTTCGGGTGGCGGATCACCTTTCGTACAAATGCATTTCTATGCAGAACCACTCTTTGGATATTATAACCAACAAGACCCATGGGTCGTAGACAATCATATAAGAATGCTAATAAGTGCAGGTATAGACTTCCTGGCGTTTGATACTACCAACACATCGTATTATCCGGAATCTGTTACAGTAGTGCTTGAGACACTGGAAAAATATAGAATACAAGGCTTTGATATACCGCAGATTATGTTCCTGACAAATTCGGCTTCTGCACAACGTGTGACTCAGATTTATGAGTTTATCTATAAAGAAAATAGGTATAAAGAATTATGGTTCTGTGACAAGGATGAAGGTAGAAATCCTGATGGAAAACCATGGATAACAATTCGTGCAGAAGAAAAAAATGCACTTTCCCAGGAAGTGGCAGATAAATTCTATTTCCGTGATACCCAATGGCCTAACGAGTCTTTTAAAGAAAATGGTCTTCCTTGGATAGAATTTACAAGACCACAACCTGTTCATAATGGTATTATCAGTGTATCTGTTGCGCAAAACTCAGGTATGCATATGAGCAATTCTGTTCAGTATGAAAACAGTCCTAATAATATAGATTATTACAATTCAAACTGGGGTCGCGGTTATACCTCAGCTGTGGGTCATAACGATAAAAACAAAGTTAATTCCGGTGCAAATTTCCAGGAACAGTGGGATGTGGCTATTAAATCAGATGCGAGGATAGCTTTTATACTTGAGTGGAATGAATGGACTGCCCTCAAACTGGCAACAGAAGTAGAAGGTGTGGGTAATACAGTTGTATTCTTTGATTGTGTTTCACCGGAATTTTCAAGAGATATAGAACCTATAAAAGGCTATTATGGTGATAATTTCTATATGCAGATGATTCAGAATATAAGGGCATTCAAAGGACAAACAGGTAGAGGTATCAAGGTGCAGAAAGCCTTGCTTAGCCCAACACAACTTAATGAGGCGTGGAACGGAATAACATCAGGTGTTTCCGAATTTACAGGAAAAGGAAATAGAAATTTCAAAGATTGCACAGGGAGAAAAACATATGAAAACAATACTCTTCGCAACGATATTGCTGAAATCAGAGTAGCAAAACGTGATGATAAGGTATATGTACTTGTGACAACAAAAGATACTATTACAGAGCCATCAGGTGAAAATTGGATGAATCTATGGATCAGAACATCAGATACTACTACCGATCCTTGCGGCTATAACTATGTTATAAACCGTACTCGTGACGGCCTTACAGCCAATGTTGAACGATTGACAGAAAATGGATCAGAAATTGTGGGAACAGCACAACTTTGCATTTCAGGTAAATCAATACAATATTGTATTGACAGCTCAATCTTTGGCAATACATTTCAGTTAAAAGTTACTGATAACGTAGCTTTCATGCAGGACGTGATGCTTTTGTATACTGATGGGGATTGTGCTCCGTATGGCAGGCTTAATTATCAGTTTGTGCTAGAATAATTATAACAGGAAAGAAAAGATGACCTGGGAATATTTTTATAAAGAAAAAAATCACCCTGTATCTGTTGTAAAATATAAGAGAACGCAAGGTGCTGACACACTTATAAACAAACAAGGCTCTATGCTCGTGAAGAGAGGCGGCTATGTTGTTTTTGATATGGGTGCAGGATCTGTTGGAGGGTATCCCGTTTTTTCTGTTTCAGACTATACGGGATCGCCTCGTGTGAGAATATCATATTCTGACAGATTGAGAACATACTCAAACGAAGATACAATGGATAGAGGTGACTTTGACAGAGGTACTTGTACATATCTGGGAATAGAATTGCCGGTAATGCCGGCAAATCCTTACCGATATGAAGACTATAATATTTTCCGTACAGGAAAGTTTATATATCCACTGATACAAGGTCAACAACGCTTCGTAATGTTAAGTGTGCAAGACGACCACGGAACAGATTGCAGTGTTACTTTTGAGAGTTTTTATATTCTGGATGCCGCAGATAAATCATCTCCTGTAGGATATTTTAAAAGTGATGACGAAAAATTAAATCGTATATGGATGGCCAGTGCCAGGACTTTGCGCCTTGCTACTGTACAGGCAAATCAATTTGAACTTATTGAAGGTAAAATATGTCTAAGGAAATTGACAAAGCACAGAGGGGAAGCCATACTGTGTCGGCCAGTCTGCCGAATTACAGATATCCACCGGGAACTAATAACCCAAAAAAGTGTTCAAGTAGATTGTGTGTTTGAACTCTCTTTGAATCCCCAATATGAAAGCGGAATATCATTTCTTCTCTTTGCTCAAAAGAAAAGTGAAGGTACCAAATTACAATCGTATAGAATTGATGTTATACAAAGTGGACTTTTGGCATTGTCACTGGTTCATGGTGACAAAATAATGTTGTTGGCTAAAACACAGGTAGAACAATTTAAAGATAATTTCCCTTATGAACTTCAAATACACGGAAATGAGCAGGGAATTACTGTAAAAATTAATAGTAATATAGTATTAAAATATACGGGCAAAGTTGATTGTTCAGGATGTTTTGGGCTGTCAATGGAACAGGAATGGAGAGCAATAATAGACAACATTACAGTGGCTTCTCAAAATAAAATAATTTATAAATTATCCGATGGATTGGATGCTTTTGATATTTGTAAAACAGACTTTTTTATTTCGGATGGTGCCAAACGAGACAGAATTCCATGGTCAGGAGATCTCGATTGGGCTTTTAATAGCGGATGGTATGCGTTTGGAAAAGAAATGAAAGCCCGGAACACATTAGATATATTAGGACGTCATACAAATCCGGAAGGGTATATTTACGCAACTTGTTATCCTGAAAACAATATTCTGCCCCAAAGAGGGGAGTACGGATATTATCAATCGGATATGTTCGCTGCATGGTATGTGGTATCTACTCTGACCTACGGATACTTGGCCGGCGAGAATGAAATTTCCGGATATTACAGTAAACTTCGTGGATGTCTTGAGTATCTGTGGCAATACGTTGATCCGGAGGACGGTTTATTTTATCAGCGTTATGAGACGAGCAAAGGATTGTGGGATCATAAACTAGGTGATGTGGGCAAGAATTCTTATACAAATCTTATAATATATGATGCTATGAAAAACTTTGCTGAATATGCTACTCGCATTGGTCGTATAGATGATGCAGAGCTTTTTTCGGAACGTGCGGAAATCATGAAACGTGGCATATTTACTTATTTATATAATACTGAAAAGAAGGGGTTTATAAAGCGAAAAGATTGGCCGGAGCTCTGTGATATGGCTAATCCATATGCAATGTGTAAGGGACTGGTCTCTGATAAAATTGCAGCGCAAATATCATCTCATGCAGAGAGTATCACTCATGGATACGGTAAGATTATTTTGCTTATGTTACATGGCTTATACAGGTATGGTTATACTGATATTGCCGTAAAAATGCTATATGGCAAGAATCCTTTATATACTGTAGATGGTTGTGTGTGTTGCAATGCAGACTGGATGTCAATTGTTGGCAGTGATGAATATCCTGAGACAGTATATGAATGTATGCACAATCCTCCAATGGACTTTGGCTTTAACAACAACTGGGGAGATCTGTGTCATCCTGATAGCGGCGTTTGTGGCTTGATATCAGGACATATTGCTGGTATTTTGCCGGCCAAAGATGGCTTTCAAGGTGTATTCTTGCAACCATCTCCCGGCCCTCTCAGACACATTGAATGTAGTGTACCTGTGGCAAATGGGCTTGCAAAGGTTTCAATAAAAGTTTCAGATGAAGGTAGCCTGGTTGAATTATCATTACCGTATAATATTCCTGTGAAAACAGATTTTTCACGAATGGTACAGCCTGTTAAGTATAAAGAAATAAAAAATATTTAAATAATAAATAAATTTAAAAGTGAAAATCAGGTGGAATAATCGCTTAAAATACAGTATAATGATTTAAGCTCTTTTTCTGATGTGAGAAATAATACGGCTACAATAGTATACATTGTGGAGGATAGCAAATGAAAAGATTGGTGACAAGAATATTAATACTTCTTATTGTTGTGTTGACTATATTTGCTTTTGGATGCAATAACACTCCGAAGCGGCCCGGTACAGTAAAGGGTTCGGTAGTTGCTGAGGCAAGTGCAGAAGGTCTTAAATATAACAATGGTGTTGAGTTGACTTTTGATGAGAATATGACAGGTTTCTCAATTAGTTCTTTGCCATTTAATGACAACCACGACTGTGTATCCTGTGAAGATTGTGGTATTGTTGATTATGAAGGCACTAAGGCATTTAAAATAGCTAATTCACACATTTCCAGCGCGGCATCGGGTGTGTTGGTTACATTGGATTATCCTATTGATGCGGCACTTTTTTCAGAAATGACATTTACATATAGGACTTCTGCTGACAGTACAAAGAGCGAGATACGTATTACCAGATATGATGCATCTACAAGAGGAGAATACAAGAATGATGCACCGGAATTCTCAGGCGCCGGAGATAAATGGCGTACAATTAATGTAGGCATTAGCTCTATGGACAGTCTTGCTGATGAAAACGGATATATCAAAGCCTTTGGCTTCCATATAAGAAACTATGAAAAGACGGATTTCTATATTAGCAATATAACTTTTAAAATTAATTTAGACAGCTTATGCGAACCCAAACTTGATCCTCAAAAATGTATGTATGAGAGTGGTACTGCTCAGTATATTGCAGATACGATCAAGGATAACCTGGAAAGTGCAGGGATTGGCGCGAAGGTTTCCGTAAATTGCGAAGAATATACACAAAATACTGCAATATATGAGGGTAAGATAAAATACTACGTTGATTTGGATTTTGGAGACAAAAAATATTTCACAGATACGATTACAAAGGTTATTCCTGCGGCTTCAGGTATGTGGCTTGTTGACGGTGATGATGCCTATGGTGCTACACAGGAAATTGATAGTAGCTGGAAAAAGAATTTTAATAATGATGGTATTCTTTCTTTGGGTAAGTCTACTATTACATGTGATGAAGACATCAAGGCTGTGGAGTATGCTTGCTTTACAGCTGACAAGAAATACACACATAATGATATAGAATGGCTGAAAGCTCACGAGGTAAAGCTTAATAAGAATGGTATTAAGAAAGTCTTTATTAATGCATTTCTTGACTACGGCAGTCAGCTGGTAGAGGGGCAGTCATATTGTCTGGCTGTGAGGACTGTTACCAAGAACAATAACTACATTTTAAATATTAACCATGAGTTTACATATCAGCATTATGATAAGACGATTTGTGAGACGTTGCTCAAGGCTATGGAAATGATTTCTACATCATATTTTGAAGCGGCAGATGCAAAGTCTCTTAAGGAAGTACTGAGTCAGAATGCCGATACAAAGGTAGCCTTTGATGTAACACTGTCAAGCGAAGGATTGCATTCTAATAATTATACAGTTAAGATTAAAAATACTTCCGATAAAGCCTTCTCGTATGATGGTAAAGCATTTGTGGCACGCAATGTTGCAGCATGGCATGATAGTAGTAGCAAAGACAAGCAAATTACTTTGATAAGCCCTTATGATGGACAGATTGATATTGTATTAGCTCAGGAATATATAGTATCACACTTTAAAAATCCTTTTGGCACTGTTATAAATCCGGATTATGAAAATTATTCGCCGGCCGAGATATGTACCCCTCCTGGTATAAAGTTCCAGTGGACAGATAAGAATAGCAATCCTGAGGAAGAGTATGTTCTCCATATATCGACAGATATTAATTTCTCAAATGCTATTACGCGAAATACGTCGGAAACATCTTATGAAGTATATAATTTGCAACCCGGTGTGAAATATTACTGGAAAGTTACTTGTGGTACAGAAGAATCGCCCGTGTTGACATTTACTGTTGACTCCGGTTATACCAGATTCCTGAAAATTGAAGGGGTTAACAACATACGTGATATGGGTGGTTATGTTACTGCAAATGGTAAACGAGTAAAATATGGCTTAATGTATCGTAGTGCAAATATTGACGGTATTACTAAAAATGGTCTGGCAGAGCTCAGGGATAGACTTGGTGTCAGAACAGATGTTGACTATCGTGGTGATCAGGGCAGGACTCCTCTTGGTTCCAGTGCAAGCTATATTCCTGTTCCGATTAGTTGGTACCACGGAATTTTCACAGAAGAGGCTCTTGAACTTATTCGTGAATCGATAGCTCTGTATGCAGATGAAGCAAATTATCCGATGGTATATCACTGTGCTATAGGACGTGACCGTACCGGTACTATGTCTGTTCTTATTCTTGGATTGCTTGGTGTTGATGAGGAGACTTTGATACGGGAATATCACCTGTCTTTCTATTCACAGATGGGTGGATATAGTCCTTCTGAACAAATAGGATTATACGAGAATAATATTATTCCATTCCTTAACGGACTTCGCACATATGGCGATGAAGATGATACTATACAGGAAGCGATTGAAAAGTTTGCGCTGAAAATTGGTGTGACAAGAGAAGAAATTGAGTCTATAAGAACTTTGTTGCTGGAAGATGCTCCAATAAGACTTGACGAAGATAATACCACCGGTGATGATAATGATGAGACTGGATGCGGCTCTTCAAGTGCTATTGCACAGATAATGTTCCTGATGGCATCGGCTGTTATTATTAAGAAGAAATCGTCTTGTAAATAAGAATTAATTTTGGTATGATATACAAGTATATGTTAGAGAGGAGTCTTTACAAATGAAGAAAAGTCAATTTATTTCCTTGGGAATATTGTTTATAGTAGTAGCAATAATAATTATTGTAGGTGCCGGCAAGGATAAGCCTATGGATAATACACAGAATATGATGCCTACTATCCCTCCTAGCACACCGACAGCTACTGCTCCGGCTAACACGCAGGCGCCTAGTACAGAAGCACCCGCTACACCAACTCCGGCTACGAAGCCAGTGGTTGATAATATTGCAGAGTTTGATAGTTATCCTAAGACGACTCCTTATAAGATTACTACCAAAGACAAGAATAGTGATAATGATGAGGTTGTATTCTCCAATAGTGAGCTGACAGAGGCACTTAAAGGATTTAATTATATATTATCTAATCCGGGAACAAACTCAACAACAGATGTATATATTTGTATAATGCTCAATAGCTATACATTCAATGCAGAGACAATCAGAATACTGGATTTTGCAAAGACAAATTCTGTTAAGCTTTCATTCTTTGCTAATGGTACGTACCTGACAAATTCTGCTAACCATGAGATTATCAGGCGTATTCACAATGAAGGCCATACTCTGGGTATCAGAGGAGATTTCTCGGCTATGAGTCACCAAGGTTTGATTGATGCCACATGGACACTGGAGCTTCAGTACCAGTCAATATTAAAAGATCAGACTTTCAGAACAAACTTTTATACGCCTGAAAACAGGAAATTCTCACAACGTGATATTGCTCTCCTTAATGAAATAGGATATGTTCCTGTGTTCAGATATCAGAGTGTCATTGATTCTACTACTAAGAATAAAACATATGATGGCGTATTACTCAGAGTATATATGAGTGAGGAAGGCAATAACAGTTCTGATACAGATGATGTAATAAATTACATCACATGGGGCCTGCAAAAAGGATATAAATTTGCCGGACTCGCTACTAATAACTAAGCTAGAAATTGGAGAATAAATATGAAAAAAGCAGTTTTAACTGTAATCGGTAATGACAGAGTAGGAATTATCGCTCGCGTGAGCAATTGTTTGGCTGATGCCAATATAAATATCCTTGATATATCACAAACTACGATGAGTGATATGTTTACGATGATTATGTTGGTTGATGTATCTAAGAGTAATGTTGATTTTCATGTGATGGCACAGCGTATCAAAGAGCTTGGAGATGAGATGCAGATGCAAATGCAATTGCAGGATACAGATATCTTCAATTCTATGCATAAAATCTGATAGGCGAGAGGTATTGTGACTAATGTTTGTTTCTGTTGATGAAATTGCTCAAACTATAAGAATGATACAAAAGGAGCATCTTGATATCCGTACTGTTACGATGGGCATCAATTTGCTTGACTGCGCTGATTCTGATATAAATAGAAAATGTGACAAGATCTATGATAAAATTTGTCAATCCGCAGGGCGTCTTGTGCCGGTTTGTCAGGATATTGAACGTAAGTATGGTATACCGATTGTTAATAAACGTATATCTGTAACACCTATCGGTCATATTGCCAATACCGACGTTGATGGATGCGTTAAGATTGCCAAGACTCTTGAGAAGGCTGCCAATGCAACAGGTGTTAATTTTA
>SVJB01000044.1 GCA_015069185.1 Oscillospiraceae bacterium | reverse complement strand
GAACATATTACCTTGTGCCGCAAAGCTTGCTGCGCCATCAGCAGGAACGATTGCTGTTCCATTATAATCTACCGCAAAAGCACCTGCACCTGTAATAGTAACCACTGTACCACCAAGTCTGTATGACTGGAGATAAATTGTCTTTCCGGGAGCTACTGTAACAGTTGATTCCATTGCATTGATATCAAGTCTGTTATCTGCACTTGAGCCGGGCTCAATGTATTCTTTGATGGAAGCACTTACTGCAGGATATTCCCATGTCTCTGTAGGCAGTGCAGCAACAGTGATTATAAGCTCATCACCAGCTGTAACAGGAATACTTAATTTGCCGTCTACACCTTCTTCTAATAATTTTTTCTGAGCATAAGAGTTGTTGTTCATTATTGTAACATCAACCTGATTCTCTCCGTTATTGAAGAATTCAATTGTAAATATTCCATCCTTTGTAGCAATATACTTATAGAAGTAACCTTCTGCATTGCCAGCATCTATTGTCACATTTGTTCCTGCAGGATCAAATGTATCAGGATTCATCATACTACCAACAGGATATACAGCCTTAATTGTGTATTCAACATCTGCGTCTGTGTTGTTTGTGATAGCAAATAAATCAGGATTGAACATATTACCTTGTGCCGCAAAGCTTGCTGCGCCATCAGCAGGAACGATTGCTGTTCCATTATAATCTACCGCAAAAGCACCTGCACCTGTAATAGTAACCACTGTACCACCAAGTCTGTATGACCGGAGATAAATTGTCTTTCCGGGAGCTACTGTAACAGTTGATTCCATTGCATTAATATCAAGTCTGTTATCTGCTGATTCACCCGGAATGGGATCTGCAGGAGCTTCTGTTGCAGGAGCCTCTGTTGCAGGAGCTTCTGTTGCGGGAGCCTCTGTTGCAGGTGCTTCTGTTGCAGGAGCCTCTGTTGCAGGTGCTTCTGTTGCTGGTGGCTCTGTTTCAGGTGTATCACCAGCAAGTAAAGAAGCTAAATCTCCATCAAAAGAGGAAAGATCTGCGTCAGCTGAGAAGAATGCAAAATAGTCCCATGTTGTCTTGAGGTATTCTGTTGCATCAGAGTTAGTTATATAATGCAGTTTCATGGTTGATAGACTATCAACATTCGCACTTGATAAGTCAAGTATAAGAAGCTGCCACTCTGTCGTTGATTGAATCAAGGTTGCATTCTCTATACGATTGCCACCATTTATCTCTACTCCAAAATATCCTGTCTCATCACCGATAAATTTTCTATCTAATTGAACCTTAGCAACAAGCACTGGATATTCATTAAGATTTAATCCTGTAATAGCATCTGTATCCTGGAATGTAAATGTTACATAAGAAGCAGCTGATTTACCTCTTGCAAGAGTAAAGTAAGCCATCTCACCAGAACCACCACCAGATTTTGTCTTTGCCATACCATTACTCTTTGAAAAGTGTGTATTCATTATCATATCCTTTGTATAGATATATCCACCAAGCTGATCCTTCAAGCTTGCTGCAGGAGCTTCTGTCGCAGGAGCTTCTGTAGCTGCAGGATCCATTGTGATTTGTAAATTACCAACAAAAATACGAACTTCTGGATTCATATACAAATATAACGGTCCCTTGTATGATACATCAGTAACATTAATCTCAAGAGTGTGATGTGCTGTCATATTGTCATTATTAGGATAAGGAACTTGTGCAGTAGCAACAACTTGTGTGCCTTCTTTATCCTTTGACAAAGATATTACTGTTTTTTTCGTTGTATCTGTGTTCTTATTTGATAGATAATCAATAGTAACCTTTGTAACTCTTGACATATCAAAAGAATTATCGTCTCCCAAATACAATGATGACGGAGATCCTGCACCTCTTGATATCAACCAATAATATTCTACCCCACCAATAGCTTTTTTGTTACAACGGAAGTTAACTACCTTTCCATCCGCAGAATCATAGGCAACTGAACTGCCGCCTTCTACTACGCCTAACGCAGTGTAATCTGCAATGGTAGATAAAGAGTATACTTCACTGCTGTTTTCTGTCGCAGATACAGTAGCACTATTTAACTCATCTGCAAACAAGCCGGGTGTCACAAACTGTGTCAATACCAGACACAATACCAATACGAAAGATATAAATTTTTTCGTATCTTTACTCATTTCTTTTCCTCCTCATTTGTTATATATATTAATCTGCATAAAATACAAAATCAGTATTATTATGTCAAATACATGTATACGGACCCTTTACTTTAGGATCTCATCAACTTTATCTCAAAAGATAATCCGATGTATCTTATAGTATAAACCTAAATATAATTTGATACAATCATAGAAAATCGGCATTTCATGTAATTCGAGGACGAAAATATGTAATTCTTGCAAAATTGTGAACTATTAGTTAAAATTTATTGTTCTGTTTTTCTAAATTGTAAAGGAGTTATCTTTGTTTGCTCTTTAAAAAATCGTATGAAGTTGTTAACATCGCCAAAACCAACTGTTGAAGCAACTTCGCTTACCTGCATATCTGTATTGTATAAGAGAGACTTAGCTGCCGCCAATCTGCATAGTGCCAGATATTTTTTAGGACTGTTACCTGTAAGCTCCTTGAAGCTACGACACAGAGTAGACTTGCTTATGTGAAAAGCCTCAGCCAGACTATCCAATGTAATATCCTGACCATAATTAACATCAATATATTGCTTAATCTTATACATCGAGCTGTGAATCTTTTCCTGAGGGATAGCAAACAGTTCACGACAGTTTCTATATAAATCCACTAACATTAACATCAACACACTTGTAGCTGCCTGCATAGAATGATCATCACGGTCACTTTCCTGCACCAATCTGTCAAAATACATTTTCAACGATGAGTCCATTTCAGCTACATTTACACAAGACTTAAATCCTGCACTTCTGCAAGTAAAGACTGCAAGTAATTCCTTGTCAGCTTGTAGTTGCTGCAGGAATGGTACAGAAATATATACAATATATCTTTTATAGGGTAACTTAAGAACTTTAACACGATGATCTTCAATATTATTAATAACAATAAACGACCCCGGAACAGCACGGTATATCTTATCAGCAATACGAAATTCACATTCACCTTCTGTAACATATATAATCTGATGCATATTAGTATGAGAATGCATCTTACCGATGCCACTACTACCACCCAAATATGTTTCCTGATAAACTGCTGACCAATTACTGTTCATTTCTACCTTCCGTTCCTATTCAGCACATGCAGGACTTGGCACCAGAAAACGCCTCGCGTACTCCTGCAATTTACCACAGAATACAATAGCACATTCTGCTTGCTGTTCTAATTTCAAAAAATCTATTGGCTTTGGTATACGAGGAAACAGAGTCTTGGGCATATTTGAGAATCGCGTCAACATTTCTTTCACAAATTCTGAGCAATAATAACGTCTGACACTCCTGTGCTTTATTCTAAGAATAGCCAGGAAAAGTCCTATGTAATTATACCCGTATGTATGCTTATGAACATACATATTCTCTACACATCGTCTGAGATGCTCATACTTAGTATCATTAATACACACTTCAAGAATAATGACTTTTGTATTCTCAAATCGCTTAAACGTGCCCTCATGCGGTGATTCCATCACAAATCCTCCCCATACAGGATTGTAAGTGCGACGTCGTCCAAAGGAATACATACTCTCTAGCTTCTCATCAAGGCTAATAGACACATGGTTATATTTTGCTCTGGTAATGACTTTCAGAACACGCGACAATAATGTACCTGTTTGACTAATAACGATATATATTTTGCGGGTGCCCTGGTTGTCCATCTATCTCCCTCTTTCAAAATACACTGTCTTGATTATATGGATATTTTTATTGTTTGTCAATCGAGGGTATTTTACCCTTTTGTTAACTTATATTTTATAATTAATGACACAACAAGAAATTTTTCAGCGCTTTTCCCACAGTTTCTTTATCTGTCAGATATGCAAGTCCATGGCCGGCACCCTCAACAAGACAAATATATTTCTCAGCTTTAGCTGCCTCAAAGCTGCGTTCTGTCATGTAGCAAGGCACAAAATTATCAGCTTTGCCATGTATAAAGAGAATCGGTATATCACTTGCGGCTAATGTTTCTGTTGTTTTCACCTGATACAGACTGAATCCTCCTAACAGTTTACAAAATATGTTCAGACAGCCAACCGCAATTTTCCCCGGCAGGTGATAATTCGCGTTCGCTACATGGGCTAATATTTCCGCAGGAGATGTAAATCCACAATCTGCCACTATACTTACAACATTTTTTGGTAAATTCAAGCCGGCGGCCATCATTACCACAGCAGCACCCATAGATAATCCGCCTAAACAGATCTTTGTATCTGCACCTTGTTTTGATAGCACAAAATCAATCCATGATAACACATCATATCTTTCCTTTACGCCAAATGTTATCAGCTTTCCTTCACTCTCTCCGTTAGCACGTTCATCAATCAGCAAAATATTATATCCAAGCTCCATATACATTTTCACCGCGCATGAATAATCCCGTTTACCGCTACCGTGATACCCGTGAAAAAGTATCATAGTTCTATCAGAATCGGATAGCTCAGGGGCGCCGAGCCCCTCCACCGGATAGTATTTACCGGCAAGTCTCAGGCCGTCATAGCTTGTGGTGTATACCTTCTCGAAGGGGAGACTGTTTATAAAGGCAATGCCTTCTGCAATTTCCGCAGCAAAAGGCCCAATGAATCTGTTCTCAGGCGCAGTCATATCCTCAAGCGATGGCGTGTCACGTCTGTAAAATGCGTAAAAGAAGAAATATAACATCAACGCCAGCAGGAGCAATAGCAGCGTAGCAAGTACTATACATAACACTATAAGGAAGGTTCTCACAGTAATATCCCCTATCTCCGATATTTCCATTAAAGTATAGTGCTTTTGCCCGCTCTGTTGCAATATATTTTTTTATCTGGTATTATTTGCCCCGTAAAATTTCTATTGGGAGCGATTGGTATGGATAGCCGTATATCGGCATTGGAAAAGGGACGTCCGGCAGATTGCAGTGGCAGACTTGATAAAGAAATACGTTGTTATGATTTATTGGATTCACTGGGAATTGAGTATTTCAGAATAGACCATCCGGCAGCACCCAGCAGAGAAGCTTGCCGAGGTCTTGACGAGGTTTTGGGAACGCAGATTTGCAAGAATCTTTTCTTAACCAATCGTAAACAAACAGAGTTCTATCTGCTAATGATGCCGCTTGATAAAACTTTCTGCACTTCAGATGTGTCACATCAGGTAGGTTCCTCGCGTCTATCTTTTGCTTCCAGTGACTATATGCTTGAATTCCTTGATATCACTCCCGGCTCTGTCAGTATTCTGGGCCTTATGAACGACAAAGATCATCGCGTAAAGCTTCTCGTTGACCAGGACATTCTGAACAGTAAATTTGTAGGTTGTCATCCATGTATAAACACAAGTAGTCTGCGGTTTCACACAGAAGATTTATTCGGGCCGGTGCTCAAAGCGTTGGATCATGATATGACTCCTGTACATTTAGATTAACATATCCATTGCCTTTTATAGTAAAAAATGGCATAATTGAGCAGACTACTATTCAAGGTGAGAATATGCGAAGCATTACAGTTTATAATCCTGCAGCCGGCAAAGGCAAACCAGTAAGTGAATCAGAAGGTGCGTATTTTACTACAGCGCCAGGCGATTGTCGCCGTTTTATTGCAGAAGAGTGCAAGAAAGATCCAAACACACATTTCACTGTTTGCGGAGGAGACGGTACACTTAATGAAGCTGTTTGCGGCATCATGGATGCTGATTGCGGGCAAAAGGCTTTACTTACTGCCGTAGCCTGTGGTTCCGGCAATGATACTGTAAAGACATTACCTACCGAAAAAGGTATAGAACAAACACTGGATGTTATGAAGTATGACGCCGGGTATAGCATTAATATGATAAATAGCGGTTTTGACTGTAATGTAGTAGCTAGTCATAACAAAATCAAGAAAAAATTCCGACTTGCCAGCAAACTTTCGTACATATTAGGAGTTATCATAGAGTTCTTCAAACCTTTCGGAGAAGATTTTACAATTAATGCCATAACCGAAGACGGAAACGAATTTTCTTATCACGGCTCATGTCTGCTTTGTTGCATATGCAATGGACAGTGGTGCGGCGGTAGTTTTCATAACTCACCTTTGTCTGATATGACTGACGGTGTCTTAGAGCTTATCGTTGTACGTAAAATGAAGCGTCTTAAATTCCTGAAGCTTGTAGGAAAGTACAAGGATGGCACACTGTTCGATCCCATCACTCGTGATATTTCTGTTGATGAAGATAAGAAGTATGTTACCTTCCTTCGGGTAAGAAGCGTCAGCGTAAAAGGAATGAAGCAATTCTGCGCAGATGGAGAAATCACACAAAACAATCAACTTGATGTTTGTGTGATTCCCGGTGCACTTAAATATAAAACATAATCAATTAAATTCTTTCTAACAGGCTATATGTCTTACCCAAGAACTTTTCTTTATCAATTATAAATCTCTCATGAGTACCCTCTCCGATGAGCGTCCCCAGTTGGTCGTATGCCTTGACCTCAAACACAAGTCGTCTGCGATCGACCTCGGTAACAGTACTCTCGCACCAGACTTCCATTCCCTTAGGAGTAGCAGCCAGATGTTTAACATTAACCACTGTACCAACAGTTGATTGACCCTCTGCCAGATACGGAGCCACACTTTGCGAGGCTGTATATTCCATAAGTCCTATCATCGCCGGTGTAGCAAACACAGCAATATCGCCACTGCCGTACACCTCTGCAGTATTTGTATCATCAACGATTTTTGTTTGTTTTCCTTTAATCCCAATTTCTACCATTTTTATTCTCCTTCTTATTTTTTCACAGGTAATTTTTTAGATATCCACGTGATAATTCCCGGCCAGATTAATGCGCCAAATAATACCATCAGGAAATATCTTATTGCAGATGTGATAGGGTGATCACCAATAATCATTGCAAAGACAGGCTTGAGGCCTTCTTTGATAGCAAGTATAAGCGCCAACCCAACAACCAGCTTAATTATCTGTAGCCACCACACAGCTCCGGTCTCGCTATGCACATATTTCCTGTCAAGGTAGTAAGAAATAAGTGTTGCCAAGCTACAGCCTGATGTAAGATACCCAGCCTCCCGCGCAGATTCCAGATTGTGCAAATCAATGTCCGCCGGCCAATTATACAACTCAGTAAGCATGGTAAGCAAGAGGGCCAGAGCACACATCACGCCCATTATTATATATACCGGCCCAGGCTTTTCGTCGCTTCTGTCAAAGAATGGATAGAAACTCATTACAAGCGCGGCGCCTATCACAAGCGAGACTACAACATCAAGAGGAGTGTGTACGCCCAGATACATACGAGAAAAGGCAACCAATGCGATTATTGTTATGCAAACAATACGGACAGCTGTGTTCTTTATAAATCTTGCCGGAGCACCCATTGCAATAGTAATATTCTGAGTATGGCCACTGGGAAAAGAATATCCGGTAGCCGCTCCCCTGGCTGATGCAACAATGGTAAACTTTGGATCCTTAATCCATGGGCGAGGGATTCTGAAAAGGATCTTCAGTGTCTGGTTAATTATAATACCTGTGAAACAGGTGGTCAGCAAATAATATCCTCTCTTCTTATTGACGCACCACATTGTAATTATGCATATAACCAGCATAAGAGTCTTACCGCCCAGTGTCGTTATTGCGCCAAAAACAGTATCTAAAAAATCGGTCCTTATTGATTCAAGTAAATACAGAAATTGCATTTATCAGACTCCTTGCTTGTGATTGGGAATAGCTCTTTTATTCTTTGCCTTCGTACCGATTCTCATAATAAGCTTTGCCAGAGGTTTCTCCACGCAATATGTCATCACAATAGCTACTGCAAATGAAACTACGATACAAAGTATCATATACTTCCACATCCAGACTTTGTCTCCGGTCTGATTAGGCGGTGTATCGCCCTCCCAGTATGGTATCCTGAATTCTTTAAGCTTTACAGAAATGTACTGATGCCATATATAAAGATTAAAAGAAATACCTGCCAGAAATTTCATAACCTTGTTGCCAAAAAGCCATTTGAGGTATCGGCCTGACATTATTATACTGAATAATATGAATAAAAATAACAATGAAAGCAAGAATCTGCGATCCACCTGCCATTTTGTAGCACTCTCATAGCGCATTCTATCTTCACAAGCAAGTTTGAACAGCCACATACCAACAATAGACATTACCAGGAAAAGGAACTCCTCCGCCTTGGTCCGTACTCTGCTCTTAGTAACAGTCATATATACCCAGGCACCTAACATACCGTTGGCAAATACACCAAGAAATGTAAGTGTATGGTTAAGATAAACACTGTGATTTAATGTATCAAAATGTTTGCTGATATATGCACATGCAATGAATCCTACTGTTGCCATACCGCAATATGTAAGTATTGGCATCTTCTTGAACCACTTGGCAAGTAATGGGAACATGAGGTATAGCTGTACCTCAACGCCTACCGTCCAGAGCGCACCATTGAGATGACTGAACTGTGTTGATTCCGGAAAAAGATTATGTACAAAGAACATATGTGGCATCAAGTCTTTCCACATATCAGCTTCTGTAGCATATTCTCCCATAGGCAAAGCAAAACAGAACAGTACAATGAATATACAAACAAAGTATGACGGTGCTATTCTGGCAAGTCTTTTATGGTAGAATCCACCTGCAGACAGCGTCTTCTCGCCATAAACCATTTGTCTTGCGTGAGGCAGGAACAAACAGAAGCCGGACAGTAATATCATCATATCTACTAAAATCGATCCATTTCTGGGAATCCAATCTACGTTAAAATCACCCCAGATTGGCATGAGCCATGACTGTTGCCAGAAGTGAAACCATACAACAATTATAACTGCTACTGCACGAATTCCATCCAGCACAGGTATGTAATTCGTTTCATATGTCAGAACTCTTTGTTTTTTATCGTTTCTTTCACTTTCCATATGATTTCTCCCTTTGAATTTGTGAATGATTTATTATATCACTATACATTGCTATTTCAAACATATTAAAATTGTTGTAGGCACATAAAGTGCACTAGTCAACAAAAAGTAGACACATTTTTTAATTAATCATCATAGAATTTGAAAAATATTCACGATACTGTTTAGGTGTCAAATAGTTCAAAGAATACGCGGGACGTTGTTCGTTGTAAAATGA
>SVJB01000043.1 GCA_015069185.1 Oscillospiraceae bacterium | reverse complement strand
CTTGAAAGTGCTAATGAAAGCATATGGCATGGCAAAAGTAGTAAGTTGACACAAAATCGGGAGTTTTCGTTAAAATGTCGAGTGTGGCAGAAAATTTTGAAATCCCAAGAATAACTTGACACCATCTAGTATCAAAACCTTGCTTGACATGGTTTTGTAATAACTATATAATTATTTAGACATTTTATTTGGAGGTTCTGGCATGAATAAAGTACAGAGAAACGTTAATTTACTGGCTATTTTAGCATATGTTCTTGTTGCTGTAGCGTTAGTTATTTCAGAGGCATTTGCAGCTGCTATTTTAGTCGCTTTATTGATTATTACAATTATTCTTGTGAAAGATCAGGAAAACAATAAGTCTGTAGTACCTGTTGCAGGTGCTGTTACTCTCTATTTTGGAGCAAGACTTGTAGCTGTTGTATTTGATATAATTGTAACAGTTATCCGTAAGTTCCAGGAGTGGAGAATTGAAGGTCTTCAAGAGAAGCTTAAAGATTATACAGGTGATAAGGCTGTAAAGTATGCTGAGAAATTGGCTGATGTTACAGAGGCATATAACGAAAACACAGTTGGTGAAGTATTTGACGTTATATTCTTTATCGTTGTTCTTGGTATTATTGCTTTATGTGTTCTTTCCATATTACCGTTACTTGCAGGTAAGGATTTCAATAAGACAATTGTTGGTAAGATTGTAGCTCCTGTTGTTATGGGTAAGGAAGCAGTTAAGGCACAGGATATTTGCCCTAATTGCGGTAAGACAATCAAAGGTGAATTCTGCGCTAACTGCGGCACTAAGAGAGTACAATAATCAGTACATAAAATAGTATGTGATAAAATTGCTGAATCCTGATTCAGCAATTTTTTTTTTTGAAAATATGATTAATGCACTTGACTTTAGCGCGTTAAAGTGCTAAAATGCCGAAACATACATTTATAGGAGGTATTTACATGAAAAAAATAATATCTGTATTTTTAATTACATTACTTGTTATTTCTGTTTTCACAGGTTGCTCATCCAAAGAGGATTGGGCATATATCGATGATAAGGGTGAGCTTACTGTAGGTATCACACTTTTCTCACCAATGAATTATTATGAAGATGAAGCAAAGACAAAGCTTGTTGGATTTGAAACAGAATTTGCTGAGGCAGTATGCAAGGAATTAGGCCTCAAAGCAAAATTCCAGGTTATTGATTGGAACTCTAAAGAAACAGAACTCAAAGCAAAGAATATTGACTGTATCTGGAATGGTATGACAATTACTGACGAACGTAAAGCTAATATGGACATTTCTATACCTTATCTTGAAAATAAACAGGTAATGGTAGTTAAGTCTGAAAATCTTGAGAAGTATAATGATTCTGCTAATATCGCAGGTGCGAGAGTTGTTGCTGAGACAAAATCCGCAGGCGAAACAGTTGCTACAAAAAATGAAATCTTCAAAGATGCTACATTTACTGCAGTAGATACACAGCAGAAGGCTCTTATGGAAGTAGCTGCAGGCACAGCAGATATCGCAGTTGTTGACTATGTAATGTCAATCGGTTCTATAGGTGAAGGTACCAGCTATACAAATTTGGTTGTTACATCACAAGAATTCAGTAAAGAGCAATATGGTATTGCTTTCAGAAAAGATAGTCCTGAGACATTAGAAAAAGTAAATAATGCGATTAAGGCACTTGCAGAATCAGGTAAACTTGCTGAGATTGCTGCAAAATATAAGCTGCAGGATCTTCTTATTGTTGAATAATTGATACATACCGGGAGGAACTTAGAATATGACTTTTGAGTCGTTTTGCAATGTTACACTTAGTTTGCTGGAGGCATTCAAAGAAAATATAGTAATATTTGCTGTTACATTATTAGCGGCATTACCATTAGGACTTGTGATGACATTCGGATCAATGTCAAATTTTAAGCCTCTCAGATGGCTTGTTAGAACTTTTGTCTGGGTCATCAGGGGAACCCCCCTGATGCTCCAGCTTTTTATATTTATGTATTGTCCCGGATTGCTGTTTGGCTATACATATCCGGATACATTATTAGGCATTCCGATTGATCCGCGTATGAATGCGGCTCTTATAGCCTTTATCATTAATTATGCTGCTTATTTCTCTGAGATTTACAGAGGCGGCATTGAGAGCATCTCAAAAGGCCAGTACGAGGCAGGACAGGTGCTCGGTATGACAAAGTCTCAGATATTTTTTAAAGTTGTACTTATGCAGGTGGTAAAGAGAATCGTACCACCGATGGGTAATGAAATCATTACTCTTATAAAAGACACATCTCTGGCGCGTGTAATTGCTGTATCAGAGATTATGATGACATCGTATGAATATGCTGCAGAGGGTATTATATGGCCGTTATTCTACACAGGTGTATTCTTCCTGTTGTTCTGTGGTTTACTTACAATATTACTTAATTATGTTGAAAAGAAATTGGATTATTACCATTAATTATAGAGGATAAAATTTTATGTCAGTTTTAGAAGTAGAAGGAATTAAAAAGAGTTTTGGCTCTGTTGAAGTATTAAAAGGAATAGATTTTTCACTGGAAAAGGGAGAGGTATTGGCTATTATCGGTTCATCCGGAAGCGGTAAAACAACACTCCTTCGTTGCTTGAATTTTCTTGAGAAGCCCGATCAGGGCCGAATAGCCGTAGATGGACAAGTGCTACTTGATTCAAATGATCCTGCAACAATGAAGGAAAAAGATATACGCACAAAAAGATTACATTTTGGTCTGGTTTTTCAGTCTTTTAATCTGTTCCCTCAGTATACAGTTATAAAGAATATTACTTTGGCGCAGGAGCTACTGGCCAAGGAGCAGGATGATTATAAAACAAATAAGAAGAAAATATTAGAAGAGATACAGGATTATTCTATGTCGATTCTGGAAAGAGTAGGATTGACTGAGAAGGCCAAGGCTTATCCGTGTCAGTTATCCGGTGGACAACAGCAGAGAGTTGCCATTGCCAGAGCTCTGGCTCTCAAACCTGAAATATTATGTTTTGATGAGCCTACATCTGCGTTAGATCCTGAACTGACAGGGGAGGTTTTGAAGGTAATCAGAGGCTTGAAGTCATCTGATAGTACTATGATAGTAGTAACTCATGAAATAGAATTTGCTAAAAATGTTGCGGATAAGGTGATTTACATGGCAGATGGAGTTATTGAGGAGATGGGCACACCTCAGCAAGTTATTGATAATCCTCAAAGTGAGAAAGCAAAAGCTTTTCTCAGCAACCTCTTTAAGCAATAATCATATTAAGGGTATTGATAAAAATGAATAACAAAAAAATAAAAAATATATACATGGATAATTTATATAAAGCTATATTGAAGTTAGAAAATGAAGAAGATGTTGCTGATTTTTTTGAAGATGTATGTACCATTAATGAACTTAATTCTATTGCCCAAAGATTGGAGGTTGCAAGACTTCTTAAAGCAAATACTACTTTTTCTGAAATTGAGAAACAGACAGGTGCTTCTTCTGCAACAATATCAAGAGTAAACAGAGCCCTGCAATACGGAGCCGGGGGATATGATTTAGTTCTGTGAAATGAAAACACTGAGTAATAAGAAAAAGAATAATTATACACTGGCACTAAGCTTTATAATACCATCGCTTTTCTTGCTTTTTATATTTATTTGGTATGGCTTTGAACCATTTGGTGATGGTAATAAATCATTACTTGCCATGGATATGGCAGGCCAATATTCACAGTTTTATAAAGGACTCAAGCATATTGGCGACCAGGGTAGTGTTTTCTTTTCTTGGTCCAAGGCCCTGGGCTCGAATTATGTAGGAGTCTTTGCTTATTATCTGGCAAGTCCGCTATCATGGTTGACACTCTTGTGTCCTAATAAGTATATGGCATCAGGTATTTTATTCCTGACGATACTGAAAATAGGTTTATGCGGTTTTAGCTTCGCCGCTTTTCTCAAATCAAGAGGTATAAAGAATCACGTTACTGTTATTTTTTCCACTTTTTATGCATTGATGTCCTATAATTTAGTTTATCTCATGTGCCTCATGTGGATAGACGCAGTTATTTGGCTTCCTGTGATTTTGCTGCTTATAGATCGTTTTATCAAAACCGGCAAATGGGGACTTTTATGTGTGTCATATGCTATTTTATTTGTTTCCACATATTATATGGCATATATGTGTGGTATTTTCACAGCGTGCTATTTTATATACCGTGTTTTCACAGATAAACAATCTAAAATTGGTGCCAAGGCTGTCAAAACAGGCAAATTTGCGTTGTCTGTTGTTACCGCCGGTGGCTTGGGAGCATGGCTTTTATTACCAGCTCTGGCATCATTGTTTGATGGGAAGCTAAATAGTGATACATCTATGATTGCATCCTTATGGGAGCAAAGCAAAGAGGCACCGATTGCCTACGACAGCACTAATCTTTTAATAAAATTTTTCAACGGTGTATATGATAGCATAACAAACAGCGGTATGCCTTTTTTCTATTGCGGTGTGGTCGTAATGATAATGCTGCCTGCTTTCTTCTTTGTGAAAAGTATAAAACCAGGAAAGAAAATATTATTAGGCTCCATTATTGTGTTTTTTGTGTTATCTTTTAATCTCACATTTTTGAATTACGCATGGCATGTTTTTCAAATGCCCAATTGGTTCCCGTTCAGATTTGGTTTTCTTTTTTTATTCGTAATAATATATGCAGCCAGTGTGGCTTTTGATAGAATTAAAGAATTGCCATGGCAGTATTTTCTGGCGGCTTTGGTCGTATTTGCTATGATTTCCGGCATTGCGTATAAAATAAAACATCATGCTATTACTACCGAGGATATTAATGTTACAGTAGGGCTGGTGACTGTTTGTTCTTGCCTTATGTTGTTGCTTTGCTACAGGAAACAGACATTGGTATATGTTATATGTGTATGTATGATTGTTGTTACATCTGTTTACGATATCGGCAGACACGGATATGCAATGTTTGAGGGGATTGACAACGCACATTTTTATGAATCAGGCGATGAGCACATAGATTATTATTCAAATATGGATGATATGATAGATTATGCACGAGAGGATAGTGATGGGGACTTATACAGAGTAGGACAGAGCTCTTTCCAAAGCTTTAATGAGCCCATCGGACTTGGATATTCCTCTGTAAGCCATTATAGCTCCGCGTACAATGCTACGGTAAATGGAATGTTGTCAGATCTTGGTTATGGTGAGTACTATTACTGGGTGGCGCCTTTTGGGGGCAGTTTGATATCAGATATGCTACTTGGTGTGAGATATACAATTGTTTCAGATAACTGCAGTCAACAATTTCCTAATATTAAGATACTGGAACACAATAATATTCCACAAACTCAATATGAATTGATTAAAGAACAAAACAATTTTTATTTATACAAGAATCAATATGCATTGCCGGTGGCGTTCTGTACAGATACTGATATCCTCCAATACAATATGAGTCATGATCCTGTAGTTAATCAAAATAATTTGCTTAACAGCATGCTAGAGGAGGACAGAGTATATCTGGCGCCTTTACAAAGCAGTGTAGAGAAGGTCAAGGGTGCATACACGTATACGATAACAGCGTCCTGTGATGGTGCGATGTATGCCACATTCCCAAATAAAGGGTATTCCAGAGCCAATGCATATGTAAATGATAAATATTATATGCGCCTGTATTCTGCAGAGTTGGAGTGCCTTATGTATCTTGGATATTTTCACCAAGGAGAGACAGTAACTGTGACGGTAGATATAAGTAGGTCCGATTACAATACTACTGCAAACCGATTTTATATGCTTGATATGGAGGCTTTTAATCAAGCGGCAGAAGAGCTACATCAGGGCGGTATGATTGTAAGCTCATACGGTGAAGGCTTTGTTGAGGGCACTATCATGGCAGATAGTAACAAGGCTGTGTTTACATCTATTCCGTATGACAAGGGCTGGCATATATATGTTGATGGTAGTGAAACGGATATTCAGTCTGCTGCAGGGTTCCTTGCTTTTGAGGTGTCCGAAGGTCAACACAATGTGACTATGCGATATTATGCCAAAGGTCAGAAAGCAGGATTTTGTATTACGCTAATAACAGCATTACTGATATATGCTGTGTATCAATTAAGAAGGGTATATAAGGTGATATAAATGAATGATATATATAAAAGAACACAGGCTCTGCTTGGTGAAAATGCTATGGAGAAAATTAAAAGCTCAAAGGTCTTGTTATTCGGAGTAGGCGGCGTAGGTTCTTATTGCGCAGAAGCTCTGGCTCGGGCCGGAATAGGTAGCTTTACGTTAGTAGACGGGGATATAGTAAATCCTACAAATATTAATCGCCAGCTCATTGCCCTGAATAGCACAGTAGGAAGATACAAAACAGAAGTCATGAAAGATAGAATGCTTGATATTAACCCGCTGATTAATGTTGATTGTGTCAATGAATATTATAGTGAAGAGTATGATACAATGAATTTTATTGACTTTGCACAATATGATTATGTTGTTGATTGTATAGACTCTATAAAAGATAAGTTATACATTATTTGTAAGGCTCAAAATACCGGAGTGCCGATTATCAGCAGTATGGGCGCTGCTAACAAGTTGGATCCGTCACGTTTTATTATAACGGACATATATAAGACTACTAATTGTCCGCTAGCAAAGGTTATGAGACATAAACTGAGAGAACTTGGTGTGAAGTCTCTTAAAGTGGCCTTTTCTGGTGAAAATCCGGTGAAGCCTATAGTCCCGGATACACCTTTGGGCAGTGTGTCTTTTGTGCCGTCTGCATGTGGACTGGTTATTGCCGGAGAGGTTATAAGAAATATTGCCGGAGTAAATTTATAGGCATTGATTTTTTTCACCAAAGATAGTATTATAAAACATTATCGCTTGTTGTATTTTGTGTGATCAGACAGCAGGTGATGTAAATATTTTATTTAAGCAGCATATAGAAAGGAGCGCTTTTATGGTACAGATTACAATGAATGATGGTTCAATCCGCGAGATTGAAGATAATAGTGAAGAAGGATTGAAGGTGTACAGACACACTACATCGCATGTTATGGCACAGGCCGTAAAGAGATTATTTCCTGAAGCAAAACTTGCTATAGGTCCTGCTATTGAGAATGGTTTTTACTACGATTTCGATTTAGATACCACGTTTACTCCTGATGTTATTGAGAAAATTGAGGGAGAGATGAAGGCTATTATCAAGGCAAAGTATCCTATAGAGGTCTTTACATTGCCAAGAGACGAAGCCGTTAAGTTTATGGAGGAGAAGGGAGAAGCATATAAGGTTGAACTTATTAATGATCTTCCTGAAAATTCACAGATTTCCTTCTATAAGCAGGGTGAGTTTGTTGATCTTTGTGCAGGTCCTCATCTTCCTGATACAGGACGTGTACGTGCATTTAAACTAACTCAGGTTGCCGGCGCGTATTGGAGAGGTAATGAAAAGAACAAAATGCTTCAGCGTATATATGGTGTTAGCTTCCTTGATAAGAAAGCTCTCACTGCTTATTTGGAGCAGGTTGAGGAGGCTAAGAAGCGTGACCATAATAAGCTTGGCCGTGAGCTGGAGATTTTTACAACTTCAGAGCTTATTGGTCAAGGTCTTCCTATTTTACTTCCTAAGGGAACAAAGATTATTCAGATTCTTCAAAGATTTGTTGAAGATGAAGAAGAAAGACGTGGATATTTACGTACTAAAACTCCGTTGATGGCCAAATCTGATCTATATAAAATATCCGGACATTGGGATCATTATATTGATGGAATGTTTGTTTTAGGTGATCCTGCGAAGTCTGATACAGAAGAAGTACTTGCTCTTAGACCTATGACTTGTCCTTTCCAGTATCAGGCATATTTGACAAAGACAAGGAGCTACAGAGATCTTCCTCTCAGATATGGTGAGACATCAACTCTGTTCCGTAATGAAGCATCAGGAGAGATGCATGGTCTTATCAGAGTGCGTCAGTTTACTATTTCAGAAGGTCATCTCATGTGCAGACCGGATCAGTTAGAAGATGAATTTGGCAGATGTTTGGATCTGGCAAACTTCATGCTCAAGACTCTTGGCCTGTATGAGGATGTTTCCTATAGATTCTCAAAATGGGATCCTGATAACCGTGAGAAATATATTGGTACAGATGAGCAGTGGAATGATGCTCAGGATATTATGAGAAATATTCTGGATCATATGGGCATTAAGTATACTGAAGAGGCAGGAGAGGCAGCTTTCTATGGTCCTAAGCTTGACATTCAGATTAAGAATGTATTTGGTAAAGAAGATACTCTTATTACAATACAGGTTGACCTTCAGCTGGCTAAGCTCTTTGATATGGTATATGTTGATAAGGACGGAACGAAGAAGAATCCTTATATTATCCACCGTACATCTTTGGGATGTTATGAGCGTACATTAGCACTTCTTATTGAGAAATATGCAGGTGCATTCCCGGCGTGGTTGGCACCCGAGCAGGTAAGAGTACTGCCGATTATGGAGAATCAGGCAGATTACTGTGCTGAGGTAGTTCAAAAGTTAAGGGATAAAGGCTTCAGAGCAGAACTTGATGATCGTAATGAGAAAATTGGATATCGTGTACGTGAAGCTCAGGTGCAGAAGATACCATATATGCTTGTTTGCGGTGATCGTGAGATGCAGGAGGGAACAGTAAGCGTACGTGCTCGCAAAGAGAACGCCATGAAAACTATGACTCTTGATGAGTTTATTGCAATGCTTACTGAAGAAGTTGATAACAAAGTTATCAAATAAGTTATTGACAACAAATATTACATGGTTGTATAATAGCCGAGTTGCATCATTTGAATGCAACCAAACAGTACTTATAAGTTTCCGTCAACCGGTGTAGAGTTGAAGGGAGGGAAATAGAATGTCAGAAGTTAGAGTTAAAGAAAATGAATCCTTAGATAGCGCTCTTAAGAGATGGAAGAGATCCTGCGCAAAGGCTGGTACTCTTGCTGAAGTTAGAAAGCGTGAGCACTACGAAAAACCCAGCGTTCGTCGTAAGAAGAAGTCTGAGGCAGCAAGAAAACGTAAGTATTAATTAAAACAGGAATCCCGATGCAAAGCATCGGGATTTTTTGTGTGTAAAAAACCACATATTGGACTGTGGACCGGTATGGAAAAGTGTGAGTAGGTAAAATATAAGTCATATGCATACAAAAAGAAAGGAAAGAAACCATGCCAAGTAATAACAGTAAATATTTACAAGAAATGAAAGAAGAAACAGCCAAATACATATTGGAGAATGGAAGATCTGCAACTGAACTAACAGTAAGAGCACTTGATAATGCGAAAGCAAGAAGTGTAAAACAGGATGGAATAATATTTCACAGTGATAGAGGAAGCCAATATACGAGTAAAAGATATCAAAAAACTTGGAAGATTCAGGAATCAGATCCAGCATGAGCGCGCCGGGATGTCCTTATGATAACTCATGCATGGAGAGCTTCTTTGCGGGACTGAAAAAGAATTTACCAGGAGAAGAAAATATGCTACAATAGAAGAAGTTAAGAGAGATATGTTTGAATATATAGAGTTATTTTATAACAGAAAACGTCTGCATAGCACGTTAGGATATATGAGTCCGGTGGAGTATAGAATAGCAAATAAAGGAAAAAGTGCTTGATTTTGAGAGA
>SVJB01000042.1 GCA_015069185.1 Oscillospiraceae bacterium | reverse complement strand
AATCACCTCCCGAGCCAAATAACATATCTGCGCCGGGCGCGTTTACTTACGGCCCTCCTTTCTGCGCCATAAGGCGAGATTATCACCGGGCAACCGTCTTTTTACCGTGAAGCCATGTAACTATAAATAACACAGAAAACTTTCTGTATTTGTGGCTGCAAATTGGCTGGCCTCCACACAATTTCAGTATATAACAAAATCGAACGGAGTCAATATTCTTTTGTTATTAACATAAATATTTTTTAGTTATGTATATTTTGTCAAAATATGGCAATTTCACGAATAATCGCCTCGGCGATAAGCTTATGCCCCTCTTCGTTTGGGTGGCAACCGTCTGTAGTATGGATTGTCTTCAAAGCTATAACCGTAGGTTATGCTATCACCTAAAGATGCAATATTCATAATGCACATCTATCTTCTTTTCACAATCATCTCATGACTAGCAAACATAACCGCCAAAAGCACAAGCTGGTATATCGGAAGCAGTGAGATTGATATATGCTCTGCAATAATACCAAACAAAGGAGGCATTAACAGGAAACCTGTGTAAGCAAAAGCCATCTGCACACCAATCATTGCCTGAGATTTGTCAGCACCAAATACATCAGGCGTCATGTGTATAATACAAGGATAGATGGGCGCGCATCCTAAACCTATCACTATAAATCCAATTAAAGCAAACAAAGAATGTAACGGTATAAATAAAAGTACAATTCCTGCAGTTATAATGGCAATTCCCATACGAATGAGAAAGTGATCATTTAATTTTATAGCAAGAAATCCATTAGCAAGTCTACCGACAGTAATTCCGATATAGAACATACTAGCATATCCCGCCGCCAGTTCAGGAGTGAAATCCCATTTCTCAACTAAATAACTACTTGCCCATAACGATGTAGTTAACTCTAATGCACAATAAGTAAAAAATGCCAAAAAGCAAGGCACAGCACCTTTTATATGAAAAATCTCTTTGAACGTTAGTGGTTTTGCAGTTGTAGACTGAGCTGTTGTGTCGCTTTGCTTTCCATCTTTCCATAATGGAATACTAGTGAAAATTAAAACAGATAAAATAATCTGAATAATAAACACTATTAAATATCCGTAACTCCAATCCTCCAATCTAACCAGTGAGAAGCTCATAATATACGGACTGATAGATGCCCCTACTCCCCACATGCAGTGCAGCCAACTCATATGCTGTGCCTTGTAATGTAGCGCAACATAGTTATTCAAAATAGCGTCAACACCGCCGGCCCCAAAACCATAAGGGATTGACCAAAGAATAAACATCCAAAATTGATTGCTAAAAGAAAAGCCAAGAAGTGCAATAGCAGTCATAGCAGTACTAACAGCCGTTACTTTACCCGCTCCAAATTTACGAAGTAGCTTGTCACTAAACAGGCTTGAAACAATCGTGCCAATACAAATCACAGTAGATATAATACCTGCGTATGACATAGGCACGCTGATCTCGCTATGTAGTACCGGCCAAGCCGAGCCAAGCAGTGAGTCCGGCAATCCAAGACTAATAAAACATATGTATATAAGTGCTAACAATAAACTTCCCATAAAAACTTATAATGATGATGATTATTATTTTCTCCTCATTGTAATATTCATAACAACCTCTCATCATAAGTAGCTCTTATACCACCAATAAATTTCGGGCGAGTACGTGCTGCCAGAACTGTTGCTTCCCCGATTTTGTTATTATCAAGTCGCAGCGGCACTGCAACCTTCTTAAGATGCATACCGATCAGCGTGAAGCCAATATCAATGCCGGCATCAGCTCTGATCTCCTCTACAACAATCGGTTCTTTGAAATGTGCATAAGCCTGCGTTGCCATTGAGCCACCTGCCTTGGGTTGTGGAATAACATTTACTGCCTCAGCCCAAGGGGCCGCTACCTTTTCAATAACAATGGCACGATTTAAGTGTTCGCAGCACTGCACTGCAAGGTATATTCCCTTTTGCTGCGCAATCTCATAAATTGCCTCAAAAACAATATTTGCTACCTCCGGACTAGAGTCTGTACCGATCCTTGATCCTATAATCTCGCTGGTAGAGCATCCGATTACTACGATATCACCGGCTTTTAATCCTGCCTTCTCATAAAGTTCTTCTATAACAGCTCTCGCTTGTGTATTAAGTTGCTCTTTCATATTTCTTACTCCTATTGAAAATTTGCAAACGTAGTGTACATTATAGCAACCTCTTCACTTGTAGGTCAACGTGTAGTGAAAAAATTATTGGAGTAATCTCATTTTCTTAACTATTAATCGCCTTATGATCGTCTGTGGCAGGATTATCAATGAGGTCGCCGTTCTTACTAAAACGTGAGCCGTGGCATGGGCAATCCCAAGTACGCTCTGCTTTGTTGTATCGCAAAGCACAACCTAAATGCGGACATCTTGGTCTGGTAGGAGTGAGCAGTCCTACGGTAGATTCAAAAATATTTGCCACAAGTTGGCGTCTCATAATAGTACGTGAGGGTGAGAAAACTTCGGCATAAGGATTGTGCCTGTTGCTGACAAGATCAGTTAGTATTATGGATGCAACCATTGCATTTGTCATCCCCCATTTATTAAAACCGGTTGCCACAAAAGTATCAGGCGTAGACTTTGAATATCTTCCAATATATGGAATACCGTCTAAAGTCATGCAGTCCTGAGTAGCCCATTTTGCAACAATCTGAGCATTTTTATAATGCTTTTTAGCAAAAAGCTCCAATTCCTGCCAGCAGCCACCTTGTTTACCGGTACGATGTCCACCACCGCCAAGAAGTAGTAGATCTTCATGTGTACGAAATGATAGCCCAGTATCTGACTCATCAACATACATTCCGTTTATTTTCTGCGTACCTTTGAGCGCAATAACATAAGAACGATGCTGATAAAGCTTTAGAAAATATCCACCATGCTTATTTAAAATCGGAAAATGAGTAGCTATAATCAATTTTTTATAGGTAATCTCACCGCGATTGGTAATTGCTTTGTTAGCAGCCAGCTCTATAACTTTAGTATTCTCGAATATTGGTAAATCTTTTGAGATAGAATATAGAAACTTAAGCGGATGAAAAGCCGCCTGCCTCCCTACCTTAACGCTACCTGACACATTTATAGGAAGCTCGCCGGCGCCGGATACCTCAGCATCGATGCCAAGAGTTTTCAAAGCATTAGCTTCATTTTCTATTTCACATTTATTAGCTAGCGAGTAAACATAATTATCCATAATTTGATAATCACAATCAATATCAGCACACAGCTTCGAGTACTCCTTCATAGCCTGAAGCTGTGCATTTAAGTAGAGTCGAGCTTTATTTTCACCAAAAGTTTTTATTAGTTTATCGTAGATAATGCCATGGCCGAGAGTAATCTTAGCAGTTGTATTCTTTGTGATGCCTTGGCAAATCCTGCCAGCTTCTACTAACATACAATCTGCGCCGGATTTCCATAATCTGTAAGCACACAAAATACCTGCAATGCCTCCGCCAACAATCAAAACATCTGTACTTTTATTTCCATCAAGCGCCTTGAAGTTGATATCAGGCGCACTTTTCACCCAAATAGATTCCATAAAAAACCTCCGAACCGTAATAGAAATATTCTTTGTTATCAGGAGGTAGAATATGTATTATTATTTATAATAAAACACTTCATTTGCTAATTTATACTCTTTAACATAAAAATCAACGCAAATCTTCTTGACGAATGTGGTAACTTATTGTTTAATTCAGTTATAAACTTTTCCGAAAGGATGCATGCCATGATAGTTCTGATATCCGGCCCTTCCCATGTTGGTAAGACTCTGCTTGCCCAGAGATTTCTCGAAAAATACAAATATCCTTACCTATCTATAGACCATTTGAAAATGGGTCTTATTCGCAGCGGCAATACTACTTTGACTCCTATGAGTGACGACGACCAGCTCACAGCTTACTTATGGCCTATCGTCCGAGAGATGGTAAAAACTGCCATCGAAAACAATCAGAATCTAATCGTAGAGGGTTGTTATATTCCATATGACTGGGCAAAAGACTTTGAATCAGAATATCTTAGCAATATTACATATTACTGTCTGATCATGAGTGAGAGATATATAAAAGATCACTTTAACGATATTAAGAAGTACGCCAGTGTGATTGAATCGCGCCTTGATGATTCAGATTGTACTATAGAGAATGTTTTGGATGATAATCGTCATGCCCTGCAGCAAGCCATCGAACACGGAGTAGAATATATTCTGATCGATGAAACGTATGATACTACAAATAGAATAAAAATATAAATATTGTTAATAATTATCAGAACACTATATAAATCACACGAGGTAACTACCATGTCAAAACAATCTCTTATAAAAAAAATAATCGGCCGTGAGATTCTGGATTCCAGGGGAAATCCCACAATCGAAGTAGATGTTATACTAAGTAGCGGTATCATGGGACGTGCAGCTGTCCCATCCGGCTCTTCCACCGGAATTTTTGAAGCTTGCGAGCTGCGCGATAACGACAATTCCCGATATCTAGGCAAAGGAGTAACGAAAGCCGTAGCGAACATAAACAACAAAATTGCGCCGCTATTGATTAATAAGCCTGTAGATAATCAATCTGAAATTGACCATATTATGATAGAACTTGATGGCACTCCAAACAAAAGTCAGCTTGGAGCAAACGCAATACTCGGCGTATCCCTGGCATGCGCCAAAGCCAGCGCAGCCTCAAAGGGAATCAGTTTGTTTCGCCATTTAGGAGGAACCGACGCAGTAGTACTACCGGTACCAATGATGAATATTCTGAACGGTGGCACACACGCCACAAACAACGTAGATATTCAGGAATTTATGATTGTACCCGTTTCTGCCCCGACCTGGAAAGCAGCATTGCAGCGTTGTACTGAAGTATTTCACACACTAAAGCTGGTCCTGAAAGAAAATAATATTCCTGTTACAGGTGTTGGTGACGAGGGCGGCTATGCGCCTATGCTTGACAAGGACGAAGATGCACTAACCTTCATTATTTCTGCCATATCACGTGCAGGTTACAAGCCGGGAGATGATTTTATGATTGCCATAGATGCTGCATCTTCTGAATGGTACAACCCGGATACACAAACATATGAATTACCAAAATCCGGTGAAAAGCTCTCTCCTACACAAATGATTCGCAAATGGGAATATCTAGCAGAAAAATTTCCGATTATTTCTCTGGAAGATGGAATGGCGGAGACAGACTTGGAAGGTTGGAAAATGCTGACTGACTCGCTAGGAGAGCGTATACAACTTGTGGGAGACGATCTGTTTGTAACGAACACAAAACGTCTTGCCATGGGCATTGAAAAAGGTGTCGCTAATTCTATTTTAATTAAAGTAAATCAAATTGGCACACTAACACAGACTCTGGAAGCCATCTCAATGGCACAAAGCGCCGGATATACTGCCGTTATATCCCACCGTTCCGGAGAGACAGAAGATACAACAATCGCAGATCTTGCAGTAGCAACAGGTGCAAAACAAATCAAAACAGGCGCACCCAGCCGTAGTGACCGGGTGGCCAAATATAACCAGCTACTGCGTATTGAAGAGGAACTGGGAGACCGTGCTGTGTACCCAGGACGCAAAGCATTTGCCGTTTTATAAAGAAAACAAAAATTACGTTTTATTTCCTGCAAACTGTGTCATGTACAACTCGTAATATTTACCCTGCTTTTCTAACAATTGCTGATGATTGCCTATCTCAACCACGCGACCCTGATCCATAACAACGATCTTATCAGCATCGCGGATAGTAGACAATCGATGTGCAATAATCAGGCTAGTGCGGTTCTTCATCAGTTTAACCATAGCATCCTGAATATTTTTCTCAGTTCTGGTATCAACCGAAGATGTAGCCTCATCCAAGATCAAAATCTTAGGATCTGCAAGAATCGCTCTAGCTATAGCCATCAGCTGACGCTGTCCGTGTGACAATCCTGCCCCCGCCTGTTTCAGAACAGTATCATATTTGTCAGGAAGCCTTTCAATATATCGATGAATATGGCTCATCTTAGCCGCATCTTCCATTTGTCTGTCAGACGCCTCCAAATTAGCATATTTAATGTTATTTTCAATAGTATTGGAAAACAACACTGTATCCTGTAGTACTATGGCAATATTTTTACGCAGGTAATCTCTGTCAATTTCCTGAATATTCACCCCATCTACCATAATCTGCCCCTTATCCACCGGGTAAAACCTCATAAGCAAATTAACAACAGTGGTTTTACCGCTGCCCGTGGCTCCTACCAGGGCAATTTTCTGGCCGGGTTCTACATCAAGATCAAAGTCGTAGAGAACTTGTTTGCCGGGGACGTAGGAAAAGTCTACGTTGCGGAAAGAAATTCTGCCGGTAATTGGCTCAGGCTTTTCACAGCCGGTTTTATCCTCATCAGGCTCGTCAAGAAGAGCAAATACTCTCTCCGCACCTGCTACAGCTGTTTGAATTGTGCCGTAGAGCTGCGCGATTTCGTTTATCGGCCGTGAAAATTGCTTTGCGTAGATAATAAAAGCAGACACCGTTCCTATGGTAATCAGTCCGGTGTATGCAAAATATCCACCAAAAGCTGCCACAATAACGAAGCTAATGTTAGAAATACAGTTCATAATTGGTCCCATGGAGCCACCAAGTATCTCAGCTTTGATACTTACTTTACGAAGCTCGTCAGAGGTCTGGGCAAATTCGTCAATAACATCATCTTGCTTATTATATGCCACGATGGATTTATAGCCGGTAATCATTTCTTCAGAATGACCGTTGAGCTTGCCAAGCACAGCAGAGCGTTTGCGGTACACTTTGCGCATAATCTTAGACATTTTTTTTGTAACAAACACAGTGAGAATAACTGTAACCATGGTAATCAAAGTAAGCTGCCAGCAATAAACAAACATTATGGCTACTGTGCCAATAATTGTCAGCACACCGGACACCAGGGAGCCCAGGCTCTGTGAAATAGTGTTGGAAACATTTTCAACATCGTTTGTCATACGGCTCATAACATCACCGTTTGAGTGAGTGTCCAGATACTTTATAGATAAATGGTCAATTTTCTTAAACAAATCGTGGCGCATCTGTTTAACAATGCTCTGACTAAGCCTTGCAGCGATTAAGGACTGCGCCAAGGTGAAAAGCACGTTGACCGCATATACTGCCAGGAGCATTATTACGTAAGAATAAAGAGTGTTCCATGCTTTTTCTTTTATAACATCTATGGAAGCACCTTGCAGCGCCGGGACCAGTAAACCTGTCAGTGTTACAAAAACAACAGAAACAAGCAGCAAAACCAGCAGTTTCTTTGTTTTTTTGAAATATTGTAACAGCCTTCTAAGCGTGCCTGTTACATTCTCAGCGTGCTCTACTGTCTGCCCCATGCCTCTTCCGGGACCACCTGGTCTGCCACGGAAATTAATAGTTGCCGGCTCACTTTGTTTGTTAGGATTTTGTTTATATATTTTTTCTCCCGATTCGGGGCGATTTTCAAAGCCTTCCGGAGGTCTTTTCACAGAATTCATTTTCCAATGCCCCCTTCCTTTAACTGGGAATTATAAATGTCCTTGTATATCTCAGACTGAGCCAGAAGCTCTTCATGGGTGCCTATGGCTGATACAGTTCCATTATCCAGGACTAAAATGCGGTCTGCATTACGAATTGATGATATACGCTGAGCAATGATAATCTTGGTAACATTTGGATGTTCTTTGTTGAGTGCCTGATACAAAGAAGCTTCTGTCTTAAGATCAAGAGCACTGGTAGAATCATCCAGAATCAGAATCTCGTGCTCTTTTAATATAGCTCGGGCTATGGAGATACGCTGTTTCTGGCCTCCTGACAGAGAATGTCCGCCTTCTGACACTGGCGTGTAATAGCCGTAACTCTTACTGCAGATAAAATCATCTGCGTGAGCAATCTGAGCAGCTTTCTTGATATCTAGTGGATCTGCGTCTTTTCTGGACCAGCGGATATTTTCTTCAATACTACGGGAATATAGCTCAGCTTTCTGTAAAACAATGGCAATTTTGTCGCGCAGATCCTTCAAGTTATAATCCTTGACATTTATACCATCTACCAAAACTTCCCCCTCGATTACGTCATAAAACCTAGGAATTAAGTGAACAAGAGAGCTTTTTCCGCTACCGGTTGAGCCAATGATGGCAAGTGTCTGACCTTGCTCCACCTTGAAGGAAAGATTTTCAAGAACTTTGTGGTCTTCGCTGCCGGGGTATGCGAAGCTGACAGCGCGAAACTCAACAGTGCCGCGTTCTTGGACACTAAGTGGCTTGGTTGCTGGGTTCGGAGTCTGGGCGCCGTCCGTTATAATGTCGGGACTGCGCAGTACTTCGTTAATTCTGTCAGCAGAAGCCTTGGCACGACTGAAAGTCTGGAAAATATTGGCCATAAATGTTATTCCATGGAGAATCTGCGCCAGATATGTAATGGCTGCCATGATGTTACCCGGGGTAATCCCGCCATCTGTTTTCACAGTGAATCCGCCAACTATGATAACTGCCACAACGCACAGGTTCAGCACGATGTTCATACATGGACTCATAAAAGCAAGCAGACTCTGTACTCTTAGGTTCTCTGTGCAAAGTTCATCGTTGGCGTCGTCAAAGCGGCCAAGTTCGTATTCTTCTTTCACGTAAGCCTTTACTACTCTGGCACCTGCCACTGTCTCTTGCATAATATGGTTAATACCGTCTAGTTTTCTCTGAACTCTGGCAAAAAGTGGCGAGGTTTTACGTAGGAAGAATGTAACTGCGATGACAACAAATGGAAGTCCGCAAGCTGCAATTAAGGCAAATCTTGGAGATTGTCTATACAACATGAAAATGCCGCCTATAAACATAACAGTATTGCGCACAAAGCCACGGACAAGCATCATAACCATGTTCTGTACCTGGGTTACGTCGTTAGTTAGCCTTGTAACCAGCGAGCCGGTTGATATTTTATCTGTCTGTTGGAAAGAAAGATGCATAATCTTTCCAAACAGATCTTTGCGAAGGTCATTTCCAAAGCCTTGAGCTGCGATGTTGGCAAACACACCGCACAAAATACCGAAAATACCACCAATAATTACCATTAATATCATGCGTACTCCCACATTAACGATCAATGAGAAGTCGCCTTGCAGTACGCCTTTGTCCACAATATCTGCCATCATATCAGGCTGGATAAGGTCCATTGCCACCTCTCCCACCATGAACATCGGAGCCAGCAAGCAGAAGAACCAATACTTTTTTATGTATTTCAGCATTATAGCAATTCCTCCTGTATGTACTCTGTAAGCTCATCCAGGAGTGCAATCAGCTCGGCTTCTTTCTCTGCGCCGAAATGAGTTGTGATAGCGTCGTCCGATGCGTCAAGCTTATTGAATACTTCTGTGGCAATAACAGTGCCTTTTTCTGTTAAATGCAACTTGCAGTTGCGCTTGTCGACAGGATCTGTTTCTTTGACAACATAGGACTCTTCCTGCATATTCTTTACCACCTGGTTCACCGCAGATGTAGTTATACCGGCAAACTCAGCAATATTTCGCTGGGTGGAGCCGGGATGCCTTAGCAGAAACATTAATACTGTTCTATAGGAATCCGGAATGCCTTCTATAAGGGTTACGTGCTTTACGTGATTATCCCAAGCGCGGCGGGCTCTGCCAATGGCGCGCATCAGTGTTTGTCTTTTTCTCACAATGTATGCCTCCAATAATTAAGAATTAATTAAGGTCTTAATTATTCTAGGTGAAAAGGTGGCGGATGTCAAGGCAGGATGTTGGCGGAGGGTTAATATATTTTTGCACATTTTTACAGGAGTTCGAACCAGCTGTCTTGACACATGTTTTCATTTCCAAAGTTTGGTATTTAACTTTAATATTTTTGTATCGTTTGCAAGGTCTCGGGCCACCTGCAAATCTTCTTTTGTGGCCGGTTCTGACTTTCTTGCAAGAAATAACGGATCGTGGATAAGCTTCTTAATCATGCTGCTTCCTCCGACAGAAAGAATCAATAGCTTCTGAAACAAACTCAGCAGTACCTTCACCATACTTATCAATATTTTCTTTGAAGCGAGGGTCTGCAATGTACATCCTGCCAAGTCCTGTGAAAATC
>SVJB01000041.1 GCA_015069185.1 Oscillospiraceae bacterium | reverse complement strand
ATTATTCTTATTATCATTGAGATAACTAAGCTTGTATTACATATTATTGATAGAAAAAAGAAATAAGCCGTCTGCCACCAACAGACGGCTTAGGTTGTGAGATTCGTCTCACGACTTAATACGATCAGTGGGCAACCGTTTTTGGTTTCCACACTTCTATTATATGCAATAAAAGATACAAGTCAATACTAATTTTTCACCAGGAGTTTGAAAATGTTCAGAGGTTTAATAAGAAAAAAACAACAAATAACAGAAGAGGAATGCCTTGAGATTCTCTCAAAAGAAACGCGCGGAGTTTTATCGGTAAATGGAGATTGTGGATACCCATATGGTATGCCAATGAACCATTTCTATAACCCGGAAGATGGTTGTATTTATTTTCATTGTAGCAAGATAGGGCACAGGCTTGATTCACTGCGTGAGTCGGATAAGGTATCATTTTGTGTATATGAGCATGGTTACAGAAAAGAAGGTGAGTGGGCCCTCAATACACGAAGTGTGATTATTTTTGGACGTATAGAAGTAATTGATGACATAAATCAGGTGGTAAATATTACAACAAAGCTTTGCTATAAATTTACACAAGACGAGAAATATATTCAAAAGGAAATACAAACAGGTGCCAAGGCGACACTGTTATTAAAGCTAATACCGGAACATATGTGTGGCAAACGTGTAGAAGAATCATAAGAGGTGGCAGATGAAAGATATACTCGTGCAGGTGCAGTCAGCACCGGAATGCTTGGTGTATCCACAAATGCACTTGACCATTTCTGTGAAAATACAGAAATATATACATGTAATGCAGCACGCTTCAAAAAGATTGTAAATAGTGTGGAAGCAAGAAATATAAATCCTGATAAAATTGCTAAGAAAGTTTTGAAAATCATAAAAAAGCGTAAACCATCATTTGCATACAGTATAAATCGTAATCCGTTATTACTTTTGTTGAATTTCCTGCCTAAAAGGATTCAATTATGGATAATAAGACAGATATTGAAGTAGTGGAAAGTTATTCTGTATTAATTATAGTTATATGGTATTTTATCGCTTTTATCCATTTTTTTCTCGCCTTTGTTCATTAACTTGTAGACGAACTAAATATAAAATTAAACCATAAGATAAAATTGCTAATTGAGCAATAGTGACAGAATATAAGCTTACGAATATTAATAATTTTAACTATCCAATGAAAGGAAGTACAAGTTGTGAGAAAAACGATATTCATTAGAGTTATAATACTAATTGCGCTGGTTGCCATTATGTTTTCAGTGGTCGGTTGTGGTGATAAGCCTACTCCAGAAAAGCCAAAGACTTTATCGAAATATGATGGTCCTTTCAGCGCAGTAAACGGTATTTATGGTGGAGTAGATGATCTTGGTAGAGAACTCTTGACTGATACAGAAGCAGGTGGTATCAAAACTAATAAAACCGTAGGATTGTTTTATTTTCTTACTGCAGGTGCCGGTACTAGATTAGGCCCATATGATATTTCTGAAATACTTAAAAAAGATCCGGAGGCATATCGTTCTGATAGCGCATGGATTGCTGCAGGTGGAGCACCGGCAGGCAATAGTCACTGGTTTGCAAAGCCACTTTTCGGTTACTATTTACAAAACGAAGAATGGGTAGTACGTAAACATATTCAGATGTTTGTGGATAGTGACATTGACTATTTAATACTTGACACTACAAATGGCACTCCGAATACATATATTTTACAGGGCAGATTACTTCTGAAGATTCTTGATGAATACTCTAAGCTTGGATATGATGTACCAAAGGTAGCATACTATACAAACTCTGTATCAGGACCTACTATGGATGAAATATATGATGAAATATATGCAAAATATCCTGAATATCAGTATTTGTGGTTTTATTGGGACGGCAAACCTCTGATGATTGGTAAATCAGAAGAGGCAAGTAGTGAGATTAAGGCTACCTTCAGAATAAAAGAAAGCCAGTGGCCTAATTCTGAGAAAATAGATGATGGATGGCCATGGATTGAATTTGAACGTAATATGACAAAGGATGCTATCTTTGGCATCAATGGTAGAAAAGAGATTGTGGCTATCTCACCTGCTCAACATGATCAGAACTGGATGAGTACCAGTGCCTTTTATGGTGGCGAGAATCGTTCCAGAAGCTGGCATGATGGAGCAAATCACATCACAGAGGATTCATATCTGTATGGATACAACTTTGCTGAACAATGGGAATGGGCTATCGCTCAGGATACAGAGACGATTTTTATAACACAGTGGAATGAATGGACTGCAACAAGATTTGATTTTGATCTTCCGGATCAACCAATTATCTTTGTTGATACTGCGACAATAGAATATAGCCGTGATATAGAGCCTATGGAAGGTGGCTACGGAGACAACTATTATATGCAAATGAAATATTATATCCAGAAGTATAAGGGTTCAGATGCTCGTGTTAATGTTGGCGGCGATACTACAATTGACATTAACGGAGATTTCAGTCAATGGGATTCTACAAATATAACTGCTGTATACAAGGATTTTGTAAGCGATGCTATCAAGAGAAAGACCACAACATATGGCACTGCTAAGAACAAGAATGATACAGGAAGAAATGATATTCTTAACATGAAGGTTGCAAAGGATGCAGCAAATATTTACTTCTATGTTGACACTGTTGCGGCTCTGACTGCACCTGAAGGAGAGAATTGGATGTCTCTTTTCATTCGCAGTGGTTCTAAAACAAATAAAAACTGGAAAGGTTACGACTATATGATTGTTTTCACAGATGATGGTACGGGTCTTAAAGCTACATTAAGACAATGTGCAGGTGAGTGGTCCTGGACTGATGTGTCAACAGTATCTGCAAAAAAAGATACTAATAAAATCATGGTTTCTATACCTAAGAGTGTACTGGGAATAGCACAAGATAGTTTGCTGAATGTACAATTCAAGTGGGCAGATAATTATGAGGCCGGCAATGTATTTTCATTCTACACAGACGGAGACAGCGCACCATATGGCAGACTGACATATGTTTTCAGCGAAGAAAAATGGAGCTGACAAATTTGCTCAACTGAATAAATATGGTATAAGAGCTTCCGGATATATATCTGGGAGTTCTTTAAGTTTAAAGGCAGCATATTATAATTTAGTATCAATATCTGATAAAATGAGATAACAAATTATGAACAGCATAGCAATTCTTTTTTCCGGACAAGGTGCTCAAAGTACAGGAATGGGAAATGATATATATAATAAAAGCACAGAAGCAAAAAAACTATTTGATATGGGTGAGGAGCTTCGTCCGGGCACATTGGGTGTTTGCTTTGGTACAGACAACGCTGCGCTTACTATGACTGAAAATGCACAACCGGCATTATTTCTTACAGGTCTTGCGTTTTCCTATGAACTTCGCAGAGCCGGAATAAATGCTTCTGCAACAGCTGGATTTTCTCTTGGTGAAATACCGGCACTGGCATATTCAGGAATTCTCTCAAATGAAGATATCAGATATAAAATAACGAAAACATTTGTAGGACAGTTGTAAAATTTTATAGTTTTCGCTATTTTCCGGTTGACACAGTCTTGCATATATGGTATAGAATAGGCAAATTTTTAAAGCTAATAAAAATTCTTTATCTATAACAGAAAGGCGATGAATTTTATGAGAAAAATAGATCCGACAAAGTGGAATGCTGTAGACGGACTTGGTCGTAGTGTTGAGGGCTACGGGCAAACAGGAGGCACAGAAAACAAACAGGATAAGCTGGTAGGTATGTTCTATTGGACTTGGCATGATCAGGCACATAAATATAACAAGCCGGTGAATATTAATTCTATTATGGAGAAATATCCTGAGATTCAGAATGATTTTCACAATCCTATATGGGATAACTACAAGGGATTCAATTTCTGGAATGAGCCACTCTTTGGCTATTATGCTCGTACAGATAAATATGTGCTTCGTAAACATGCGGAGATGCTTGCAAATGCGGGTATAGACTTCGTTCTCTTTGACTGCACAAATGGAAGTTTCGTTTGGGAAGACGGTTATATGACTTTGCTGGAAACGTGGCAGGAGGCAAAGAAACAAGGTGTCAATGTACCTAAGGTTGCATTCATGATGCAGTTTATTTACTGCCCTGACACGCTTGCATCATTAACAAAGATTTACAATCAGCTATACAAACCAGGCTTATACAGGGATCTGTGGTTCTGCTTAGACGGCAAGCCTATGGTAATGGCTCATAGCAGTGGCTTGGATATAAATGATCCTTTCCAGAAAGAACTTAAGGAATTTTTCACATACAGAGCCGGTAATCCTTTCTATTTTGAGGGTGACAAAGATAATTCTGAATGGGGTTGGCTACATATCTATCCTCAGTCTGCGTATTACAACAAAGATGGCAAGGTTGAGATGACAACAGTAGGTGTTGCTCAGAATGCAGATTATAAGGAGGTTCGCCTATGTGCTATGAATGGACCTGCAAATATGGGTCGTAGCTATACCGGACAGCCAGATTATTCTTATACATACGAATATCGCGGTGAAAATATTAAGGTAGACCGCAATATAGATAACAGCTCATGTTATGGACTGAATTTCCAGGAGCAATGGGATTATGCTATAAGTCTTGATCCTCAAATTATCTTTGTGACAGGTTGGAATGAATGGAATATGGGTCGCTTTGAAGAGTGGGCAGGTATTGAGAATGCTTTCCCGGACCAATTTAATGATGAACATTCAAGAGACATTGAACCGGTAAAGGGACTTCTCAAGGATCATTATTATTACCAATTGGTAAATAATGTACGACGTTTCAAAGGTTCTGCAAAGATTGATGCACAGACATCACCTAAAACAATTGACATTACAAAGGGAGTAGATCAGTGGCAGGATCAGGCAATTATTTCTTATGATTATTATGCTAAGAATACAATAGCACGTGATACTGACGGATATATCGGCTATCATTATGTAACACAGGTAGCGCGTAACGATATACGTACTGCAAAGGTGGCTTACGATAAGGAAAATGTATATTTCTATGTGGAAACTGAAAATAATTTGTCTCCCGTTACAGATCCTAATTGGATGCGCTTACTTATTGATACAAAACCGGCAGGAGCTGACACCAAGGATTGGGAAGGCTTTGAGTATATACTTAACCGTGTAGCACCTACAGATGATATGATGTTGCTTGAGAAGAGCCTTGGCGGCTGGAATTGGGAAGAGGTTGGCCGTGTTACATATACAGTAGCGGGCAATGTACTCCAGGTAGCAGTGCCCAGATGCATGCTTGATTTAGGTGACAGTGTAACATTTAACTTCAAATGGTGCGATAATAACCTGTCTGATGGCGATATTCTGGAGCTATATACTGACGGTTCAGCAGCTCCGGGTGGCAGATTTACTTTTGCCTTTACAGACAAGGACGCGTAATAACTGATACGTCAGAATAAACTATAAAAATTGTAGTCTTATCCTACTTATATCTCTGAATAATCCATTATTAACTAGGAATTGTGCAAAGCTTTTTTTTAGTATTTGTTCTATAATTACCGTAACATAATGGTCTTGGAGGAAGATATGAACAGGATAAGACTTTTCTTTTTTACAGTAATCATCATAGTATGTATATTGATTCTTGGCAGTATATCTTTCTCCGGTCAAAATACCGATTCGGGATGGATCTCACTTCCATATTCCGGTAGCCAAGGCATTACCGGAGAATACGTTTATGTAGTTGGAGGCTATAATACATTAGATGACGGCGGCCCTAGCTGGGGAACTGCAGATGCATCCAAGTCCCGTGTAATCGGTGATAAAATGGGTGAACTGGAGATCAAATTTGAAGATGGCACTTCAGCGAATATTCCACTTGTGTTTGGGTATACAATGTGGTTTTATGAGGGATGGAAGGAAGCAGAGTTTCCTTTTAAGTCCGACAAAGCTGATCCTCAGTTAAGATCATTACTTACATCATCTTTGCATCTGCTGGGGGCATATGAAGGAAGTGACACTTGTGTTTTCCGCGTCAATACTGAAGGTCGCAAAGTAATTGGTCTCAAGATAAAAGATAATCCGGATGAAGATGGTGAGCCGATTTTCAAAGGCGCTTTTATTACAGATGAAAGCGCAGGTGTGTTGCAGACAGGCGAATACAGCTTCAGTGCATCAGATTCTTTCTTTGATACTCATACAATTTCTATAAACGACACATATCCTATATCAGTGCAGGATAATATATCAAAGATAAATAAAGCACTGATGACATATTATGAGGCCTTTGACAATGTGGATACATTCCGGTATCCCGACGAATATACAGGAAGCAAAATACTTTTCACCGGAAATAGTCTGGCAAATATCGCTACCGGTGTTGTATACCATAATCTGGATAATTTACAAAAGCGTGTAGACGACGATGGATTTCTGCATACATCATATAAGGATGCAGTGACATGGAGATATACAGGATTTGGCTATTGGCTTAATGCAGGCTCGTATTACGATTTCTTCTATTCCAGAGATGGTGGTAGGGCCATAATGACAATGAATACATTTGGGCAAAATGATGAGGCAGCCCGAAGTATACTGTTTGGCAATAAGTGTATGATGTATTTCCCTGATAACAACATGACATTTATGGGTGTTAAGATTCCCGGACATTATACTGTAATGGTTAATAAGCCTATGCATTATTCTACTTATTTGGTTCCTGAGGCATGGTGGCCTACCAGATATACGGAAGCAAAGTTTGGTGCAGATTACCAGAATCTGGGTAATCAGGAAACAGACGGTCATGGTCTTATGATGATGGCAAACTATTCTGTATGGCGCAACCTTGGATCTACTGAAAAATGGGTGAATGATAACTGGACTCACATTAATGAAGGCGTTGCATGGATTCAATGGTGCTTTGAGCATACAGATTTGTCTTTTGCCAAGAATGGTATACTATATGCTGAGTCAGAAGCAGGAATGAATGATTATACAATGTATTGTAATGTGCCTTGCTACCTTGGTGTGCTTGGTTATAGTCAAATGGCGCAGGCGGCAGGCAAGACAGAGATAAGCAATGAATGGTATGCTCTGGCAAATCAAATGAAAGAAGATATATACAAACAATTCCGTAATCAGAAGACAGGATCCTGGAAAGCAGACAGATATGGATTCTATCATGATCCTGTTATAACTATGATGTCGGATATGTTTGGTTACGATCTGGCAGATATGGATCCTGCTTGGGTAGATATATCTAGAAGCTCATATGCCGAGGATATTGCCTCTGTTGCAGATAACGGATACTTTGGTCCGACAGGAACAGGATATGACCATTCAATGATCACTCAAAGTGCATTGCTTCTTGACAATATGTCAGATGCTACAAAGCTTATAGAGAATTTGACTAGAGTTTCATATGCACCTGGTTTTATAGAGCCGTATTTAGTGCCGGAAGGGTTTACGGTAAATACCGCCGAAGGATATATCAGACGACAGGGAGACTTAGGTAACCTGGTTCAACTTGCAGAGGCAATGAAGTGTTACGCAATTACTGTTGGCATATCTCAGGTTAATAATAATACACTAAAGATTATGCCAAGACTTCCGGAGGGATGGCAAGTAGATGTTCAGAATTTTGACCTGCAAAATGCCACCGGAGCTATTGATCTGCTGGTTTCATATCCTCAATCCGGTATTCAGACTGTAAGACTAACATTAGGTGACACCGAAGGCTTTGATACAGTACGTATGCGCCTGGGACCATTACCGGCAGGTACCGGTCTGTGCGCAGTTCAGGTAAACGGAGTGAATACTCCTTGCGAGATGGTGTCTTCCGGAGATAGCTCTTGGGCGTGGGTGACATTGGATACAGATAGCGCAGAGAAGAAAATTGCACTTATTTATGGTGATTCAATAGAAAACCTACCATCGTGGCCTGATAAGTGGCCTGAACACAATATATCAGAGAATGTATCGAGAACACCGGCTGATAACAAATCACCTGTAATGCTGATCATAATAATATCCGCGACTGCTTGTGTTGTGCTGATAGCTATAGTAACGACTGTGATTATTAAGAAGAAACGGAGATAAAATAAATGTATAAGTGGTTAGATTTTCCATATAAGAATGACGAATCGCTTGGTGGCAAGTATTTGTACGCTATAGGAGGATATTGTGGCCTTGATGACGGATGTATGAGTTGGGGATCCAGCAATCCCAGAGATGTGCGTTTTATTGCAGATGAAATGGGGTCATTGAACATATGTTATACAGATGGCTCTGTAGATATTATTCCGCTTATATATGGGTACACACTCTGGTATCATAGTATTTGGGAGGAGAATCCTGCTCCGTTTTTTGGTGAAAATACAGATGAAGAATTAAAGAAATTGTTAGAAGACACCCTCTGTATCAAAGGTGCTTATGAGGGTGAGAAGATAGGTGTACTTAGAATTGCTATACAGGAGAAGCCTATAGCAGAGATTAGCATTAAAGATAATCCTGATAAGAGAGGCGGACCTGTTTTTTATGGCGCATACATCTGTGATTGTGACTCAGAAGAAATATTTTCACAGGGTAAGATAGATGTAATACCGGAAGATGTATTTTATATTACACACACGGTAAGCACATCAGATCCTTATCCGGAAAGATGCAGAGCGGCACTGGAGAAAATTTGTTATGCATTGCATACATTTGAAGAAGATTTTGCGGTGGCACCTGACAAGTTTATATATCCGGCAGCACCTGAGGGATATAAAATCTCATTTTCAGGTAGTAAGCTGGCTGAGATTGCAAGCGGTGTTGTATATTATAATATGATAAATCTGGTAGAGCGTTCAGATGACGATGGTTTTATACACACATCATATAAGGATGCTCCGTCCTGGAGATACACAGGTTTTGGCCCCTATGTGCCTAAGGCTAATTCATTTACACATCTCTTTTATTCAAGAGATGCAGCAAGAGCAATAATGACACTCAATTCTTTTGATCATGTAACAAAGGCGGAGGCAGGTTGTGGATTTGGTAATCGTTGGATGATGTATTATAACGAGCAAGGACTTAGACTCTGCGGTGAAGAAATTCCTGGACACTTTAGTGTCATGCCAAATGAACCTATGATTTATTCCCATTATCTGTCAGCAGAAGCAAACTGGCCTACCAGATACACCAAGGAATTATTTGGGGAAGATTACCGTAATTTGGGTAACCAGGAAACAGACGGACACGGTCTTATGATGATGGCAAATCATAAAGTCTGGGTTAATTCCGGAAAGAATCCACAGTGGGTTCATGATAATTGGAAATACATTAACGAGGCTGCCCGTTGGATTGTATGGTGCTATGACCATCCTGAGTTATCTTTTGTAAAAAACGGACTTTTGTATGGTGAAACAGAAGCATCCCTTGATCAGGATTCATGGACTATGGGTTGGACACTTTATTCGAATATACCATGTTATTTAGGTATGCTTGGATATGCAGAGATGGCTCAAAGTATAGGCGATACGGAATCATATGCAAAGTGGAGTCTTTATGCAGGCAAGATACGTGAGGGTATTGATGCCGATTTGGTTGTGAACGAAAAATGGGATTTGACCAGATGTGGATTCAATCACGATCCTGTACCTACAATGCTATCTGACCATTACGGATATGACATACAGGATATGCCTCAGATCTGGATAGAACGTAGTAATAAATCGTATGAGGACGATATAAGACAGACGCGTATGTATGGCATGTTTGGCAGAGGTTATGGTAGTTGGAAAGGTAAGGGTTCCGGTATAGGATACGATCATTCGATGATTACTCAGAATGCTCTGTTACTTGATCGCATGGAAGATGCGTCTGCTTTAGTAAATAATTTAAGTAAAATATGTTATGCTCCAAGACTTCCCGAACCATATATTGTACCTGAAGGAATTAGTGTAGATGCATCAAAAGGTGTATTGAGACGTCAGGGAGACCTGGGTAATTTAGTACAACTTGCAGAGGCAATGAAGTGTTATTTGCTTGTTATGGGCGTAGCTCCTGTATCAAACGGCACTTTGAAAATAATGCCTCGTTTACCTGAAAATTGGAATGTTTCTGTAGAGAACTTTAAAATTCAGAATACAGATAGTATAATCAATATGTCAGTAACATACCCTGA
>SVJB01000040.1 GCA_015069185.1 Oscillospiraceae bacterium | reverse complement strand
CTTCACAGGATCATAAAGCTGTGATGTACTTGTGATTGTATACTCACACTTCTTAACACCTGTAAGGAAATAGTTGAAAAGGTCAGGTATGAAAAGCATACAATCAGCATCTTTAAGAAGTACGCTGTCAGCTTCATTCATAGCCAGAAGCTGATAAAGTGTATTGAATTTCTGGAACGCAATACCTGTAATACCGTAAATCTTTTCAGCAGGAACACGCAGACAAGCTTTCTCAATCATGCCGTCTGTTCTATTGTCTCTGTAATGAACAGGATTACCTAAAAGCTGACCATCCTTAGACAGAAGGCCAAAGTCAACGCCCCATGTATCAATACCAATAGAAGCAATATCGCTATCGCCACCCTGATAGGCCTTTAAGATACCTCTCTTAAGTTCATGGAAAAGTCTTAAGAAATCCCATGTGAAAACATCATTCACATACACAGGATCACTTGAAAATCTGTGAATCTCTTTAAGTGTGAGTACCTTATTCTCATATGTACCTACGATTGCTCTACCGCTGCTCGCACCGTAATCAAATGCCAGAATTTTCATGTAAAATAACCTCCGTACTATTAACTAAACTTAGATAGCTTTTGCATTTGCAAGTAAGAATTTCTCAGCTTCTTCACTCCAAAGCATATTGTGACGGCTACAAATCTCGTATAATCCCTTGCAAATGTCGCACTTATCAGCAAGCTGCTGCAAGTCAGCAATAGCAGTAAGCGGGAAGTCAATATTTGTATAGATAAGCTTCTTACCACCTGGAATCTTAGGCAGATTGAGAACTGTATCAACTACGCAGTTAAGACCACCGATATGTGTGATCATTGAAGCTGTGTTGAGAAGACCCTTACCCATCATATCAAGGGCTTCGATCATATCGTCTGTGTTACCACCACTTGTACCTACAACATGTGTAGAACTATAGTGAACATTATAGAAATTAAACTCTGCGCTGAATGCTGTGTTAGAAGGGCCTGCAAAGAAGTTGAGACAGCCATCTTTACCAAGGAGTCTGTCACCCATTTCAACAACTGGTCTAACAGGAGCAAATACCATAACGTCATCGTAGCCCTTACCATCTGTAAGACTCATAATATATTCTTCTGCATTTTCCATTGTAGCAGTGTTAACATAAACAAGCTTAACACCATTCTTAGCAGCTTCTTCAACTGTATAGATAGAAGCAGCTCTCTCAAGTCTTGCGCTGTCAATATCTGTAACAACTAAAAGGCCTGGCTTTCTGTCACAGTGAATTGCATAGTCGATAGCACCGATACCCATAGGACCTACGCCTGCGAGAATTGCCATATTACCACCCTCAACAATACCCATCTTATGAACATAAGAACCTTGTGTTGTATGATACATTGCATGGAATGTACCGATAATACATGACATAGGCTCAGCAACTGAACCATAGAAGAATGCTTCGTTTGAGTAGTCGAGTAAACAATCCATTTCCATTACACAGCTAGGAATCACAACGTACTGTGAAGCACCACCGATATATTTGAATGAATATCCCGGAGCGTCTAAGCTACCATTGTAGTTAATAGCAGGCTGGATTGAGAACTTCTGTCCGGGCTTAAACTTATCTGCCCATTTAGCGCCTACCTCAACAACTTCACCACAGAACTCATGGCCTACCATTACCGGGTTTTCTGCGATATCGTTAGGAACTCTCTTGTGTCCTGAACCCTGCTGAGCTGCCTTATATGTAGACATACATACACTGTCAGAAACAATGCGTGCAAGAATCTCATCATCTTTAATTTCCGGAAGTTCTACTTCCTCAAGTCTTAAATCATTAACTCCGTATAAACGGACTGCCTTTGTTTTCATTAAAAATCCTCCTTGATTAATAATTAATCCAATATTGAATTGTATCACATAACTGCTTAAATGCAAGTCAAAACTAATTAGCACTCATGTTATTTCTCACACAAACCCAAAAAATTCCAAGATTGCTCTTACCAATAATTTGTACCACGGAGCTTTCTCCATACTCTCACTTGTGATAACCTTAACACGACCTATTTCCTCACCATCAAGGGTGTATACTATCTCTCCAACCTCTACCCCTTCTGCAACAGGTGCCACCAATTCTTTATTGATAACAACTTTGCGTTCAATACGTTCAAAATCTGCCACGTTGAGTATTGTTGAAAATTCACCGAGAGTCTCAGTATTTATTCTTGTTTCTTCGCCCTTCTTAATGTTAACTTTTCTGACAAATGTGCCGGTGACTTCTATAGTGCGATACTCAAAATTCGCAACGCCATATTCCAGAAGATAACGTGTATCTGCTGCACGATGATTTTGATCCTCACATCCGAGTACTACAGCTGCAACTCTGGAACCTCCGCTTGCCACAGTGCCCACCATTGAATATCCATCTTCCCTGGATGAACCGATAAGCAAGCCATCACTAAGTGAATAAAACTTATGACGTGTCAGATTATTGGCAGATATCATCTCTGTATAGCTACCATCAGTTGTCTTATGTTCGAATTTTCCATAAGTAAGCTTCGTATAATTTGTAACATTAGGATATTTACTGAGAAGATTATACGATAAAATTGCAAGATCATGGGCTGTTGTATATTGACCATCAACAGACACACCTGAACAGTCTCCGAAATATGAATTATTCATACCCATTTCCTTAGCTTTTGCATTCATATGATCTACAAATGCATTCTCAGTCCCGCTGACATATTCTGCCAGTACATACGCAGCATCTACCGCCGAAGCAATTGACACGGCAGTAAGAGCCTGTTCAATTGTTATTTTTTCTCTTTTATATCCATCAAGATATACAGTAGCTCGTCCCTTAGCTGCATTCTGGGCTGCAACAGATACAGGAATCAAGGTTTGTAGAGTATCTTCCTTTGCGGTCATATGCTCCAAAGCAAGATACATAGTCATGAGCTTTGTTATATTACCTACTTCTATTTGTGTATCAGCATTCTTGCTCTCTACAATCGTACCGGTACCTATCTCGATAATCGCATAAGATTTGCAATTAAGCTTATCATGATTTATTGCTTGATAGTATCCGGTGGCAATCTCTGCCTCATAATCTGCATGAACTGCCCACGACAACATCATAGCCCAGATAACCGCAATTAATGTTATAAAAGTTATAAAGCGTTTCAGCATTTGTGTCCCTCCCGTTAGATTTCAGCATACATACGCTCCACATTGTGAAAATCTTCCTCAAAAACAGGTTTGAGGTCATGATTATATATTTGACTTGCTGGGTGATATAAAGGTACCAAGGTCGTTCTCATGTCCCCAACCTGAATACCAATTGCTTTCCCATGACAAGCACTTACTGACATTATATCACAGTTTTGCATAATTGACATGGCTTTGAGAGGAACATTTCCAAGTGTAAGAATTATTTTTGGTTTGATTATCTCTATTTCATGTCTGAGCCAGTCAAGACTGTATGTAATCTCAACAGGCTTCACCGGTCGGTTCTTGAACGTACCGGGTCTACTACCGGATGTAGCCAAACGATATTTAACAGTATTTGTAATATATATATCTTCTCTACGAATACCTGTTTTGGCAAGGATCTCATCTAAAATAGCACCTGCCTTACCTGCAAAGGGTCTACCAAACTTTACCTCATCTTTTCCCGGAGCTTCACCAATCATAATTACATTAGACTGAGGCAGTCCGTCTGCATAAACAAAAGAAAGACCACATGCGCCGATTGCTTGCCATAGAGCCTCATCACTCCGGACTCTGTCGCTTACTAATTGTCGATAATATTCATTCTCTATCTTATAGTTTTCAACTTGTCCCATACGGATTTAAGGTCCCTCCACATGACAATTTTCTTTGATGGATCACGAAGCAATGCTGCCGGATGATATGTTGCGGTGAAAAGAACACCTCCGCGTTCAATCCACTTACCGCGTATAGCTGTTATCTTTGCCTCTTTATCTATCATATTTGTAGACGCCACGCTGCCTAAACATACAATTATCTTTGGTTTTATCAATTTGAACTGAGCTCTTAGATACGGTAAACATGCAGCACACTCCTCCGGCAGAGGATTTCTGTTTTCCGGTGGTCTACACTTTACTACATTAGCTATATAATAATCCTCTTTCGTAAAACCTGTAGATTGTAATGCAAGATCCAGCAGCCTTCCTGCCTGGCCTACAAAAGGAAGTCCTTGCGCATCCTCATTAGCGCCCGGTCCTTCACCTACGAACAGCACCGGAGCGTTCCTGTTCCCTCTGCCCACAACAACATTTGTTCTACCCTGTGCCAAAGGACATTTTGTACAATTTGAGATAATTTTTATAAGCTCGTCCCAATCCATTTTATGTGATATACCTCTTGCTTCAGATTAATATTCAAAAGTAAATTCTTCCCAAGGAATATTTACCTGAACTTTGTTTGTTATTATATCATCTACATGAGTAAGCAACGGAAAATCCTTCAGATTCAGTTTTCCTGATGTCGCTGCAATTCTGATAGCTCTGGCAACACGTACTGCAACAACAAGAGACTCTAATGTAACACCGCTTAACTCCTGTGTAGCCTGATCTATATCAAGTCCTCTGCCAAGCAGTATACCTATAAGTCTGGTACGTCCGCCATAAACAGTTACATAAAGATCACCTGCGCCTACTGCAAGATTGTCAATAGAACCTGCATTCTGATATTGAAGTAAATGATACATTTCCTTCACACCCTGGCCAAACACAGCGGCTTGTGAATTAAAATGCATCTCACTGTCTATACCAAATGCCTTCTGATTAAGTCCTATTGTGAGAGCGATACCAAGAGCATATCCATTTTTCAACGCTACAGCACTCTCAATTCCCGTCACATCTGTTGACAAGCTTATATGGTAGTAATCTGTTGCCATTATGTTCTTTAATTTACGAAGGATCTCTATATTCTCACCGCAGAAGGCAACCTCAGTCTGATCATGTGCCACAAGTTCGTAGCTGGTACATGGTCCTCCAATCGCATTTAACGACAACTTGTGCCCGATCTTATCTAACATTTCTTGCCATATCTGAGGATATGTAAGGAGTCTGCCATCTTCTGTGTCCATTAAGCCTTTTGTAACAGTAATCACCGGTACATTTTCCGGTATTATTGGCAATATTTCCTTGCCAAACCACTCCACGCCAAAGCTTGACACACCACCAATAACCATATCGGCTCCGACCAAAGCCTGGTTAACTTCCTCTATCTGGTAATACTTAACACCGTCAGGGAAATCCTTTGTAAACTTAGGATGTCTGTTAGTAGCCCTGCAAGTATCAATAATCTTCTTGTCAAGATGAGTACCGACTAATCGCACTTCATTTCCATTCTCACGAGCCGGAAACGCTAACGCACTACCCATCATTCCGGAACCAATAATAACAACAATTGCCATATCATCACACTTCTCTCGTCGTTAAATAAAACCAAATAGCCGGCGTGAAAAGTCCCGTCGGCTTTTGATTAATTATACTTGCTGTTCTGTCTGCAGTCAACCAAAAACAGCTACTAAACTGAGCTATTTGCCGCCAGCTTCTTTAAATAAGCATTCAGGAATTAACTGAATAATCTTTTTTAAAACCATGTGAACCAAAGATTTGCCATTGCCCAACACCAAGTCGTTGCATAATGGCTTTTCTTTCATCTGCACACAGAGCCGGATTTGTGTCAACTGAGGTCATTAGTATCGGTGCATACTGATTGTACTCTGCCTGAGGAGGAGTAAGACCGTGAGTGTTGATGTAAATATCTCCGGTTAGAGCTATATGATGTGCGTAATCAATAAGCGCTATCTCACCCGGCAAATGTCCACCCTTGCCTTCGTAAACCTCAAAATGAAGTTCTCCAAAATCAAAGAAACCAATTTGTGTCAATGGTTCTGACAAAGACTCTACGTTATGCCACATTGGCACAAGCTTAGTTGGATCAACAGGCTGATAATGTGTGAGTATCTTACAAATGTTAATATACGGCTTATGCAAAGGATTCTCTTCCCTGTATCCATTCTTGTTATAATACTCTTTCTGTAAGCATTCTGCTGTACGAAAACTCACAATAATCTCATCAAACATATATAACAGTCCACAATGATCCACGTCTGCATGTGTTATTAAAATGGTTTTCTTCATATTATCAAAATCAGGAAGAAGTTTTCTGAAAATATTCACCATTTCCTCACTGTAACATGCGTAGCCACAATCGACAAATAATACTTTTTCACCGGTTTTTATAATAATGGTGTTACTGCCACAAGGAGGCTCAATCAGAATAATATCTGTATTATCAGTTATCTTATGATTGCTTATTCTTGGCATGAAACTGTTACCCTTGGATACACTCAGCAGTTCTGCAAACTTACTGATACTGTCAAATGTTCTATAAGGAGATAAGCCCTTTTCGTCCAGTGTCTGCATGGCCAGATTAACATGAACCATTAGTTCTCTGCCGGCTTCTTCTGCCAATCCCATCATTTGCTTCAATCCCATAACATATGTATTGTAAAATATACTATTATCGTATACCTTCTCTGAGCTGTTGTAGTCAATTACACGTACTTTGCATATTTTTTCTGCTTCAATCAGAAATTCAGAAATTGTTTCAGGATCATCTATATATAAGCCCATTTTGAAAAGCTGATAATCCGTACCATTTTCTTGAGAACTTATATATGAGATATTGAAATTAAAACTATTTATGAGCATCAATATATCAGTAACGCTACCGGGAACATCTTTGAGACAGAATTCCAGCAAAACAATACTCGTTTTGCTGGAATTGTTTTGTAAATAGCCAATTTTCTCAAGTTCTATGTCTGCCTTATCCAGTTGTTCTTTGGTTCCCTCCGCATCAATAAACAAAGTGTGTGAATCAACAGCCTTGTTATAACTGACACGAGTAATATTGATTTGTAATGCCGAGAAACATTTGCTGGCTTTTAAGAAAGCTCCGATATGATCCGGCATAGATGTTACATATGTTTTTTTCATTTATATAACTCCTCGTTATTTTGTGATACATTCTACTGTATAGCCACGTTGTGCTAGTATTTGGGCTACGGCACCCTCGCCAACAATGTGAGCGGCACCTACGCAGATAAATATTTTCCTGCCCGAGCGCAAAGCAGCTTCTGCATAATCGGCCATAAATCTATTACGATCCGTAAACATAGCTTTATAATATTCATCGTACAGAGCTCTTTCTGTATCAGTCATGTCGCTTGTATCAGACTGCATGTATGCCTCAAAGGCCTCTTCATTACCGGAAGCCCATAAATCCATCAGTTCAACCATATCAGACTTATATTCTTCACGATTACGGTATGAATATATGGATTGTGCCAGCATCATTGCCTGTAATTCATCTGAAAACTCTGCCATCATTTTATATTGGAATTTAGCTGATTCGACCTCAAGCACCTCTTTACCTGCAGCCTTAGCCCGGTTCAATAGATGTCTATCTACACCTAACTCAGGCATACCAATGTCCTCACCTAACATCAAAGATTCAATCATGCTACTCCAAAACATCGGACAATAGCTATCAAGCATTGTCATGTAAGAGTTAAGAGCAATTAAAACACCAACAGCCTCATTGTATAATTCATTTGATATATGATCTTTGATATTAGTACCATCTGTATAAATCAAGCAGGACAAAGCTTCTGTTTGTTGTGCCATATCCGTTTCAAAAGCAACTATGTCCGCCTCTACAGCCAGACTATCTGAATCATTGAAAGCATTTAAAACATAGTCAGGTAGCTCATAATAATCTTCTCGGCCTATATGTATGGAGCCAAACAACCAAGTAACATTGCCCTGATCATCTGTAACCTTATACAATAGTGGTGTAGCACTGCCAACTTTAGGTATATCGGTTGGAGACGGTGTAACAACATCCGGGGATGGAACATCCGTTGCTGACGGTGGATTCACAGACACATCACACGCAACAAGCGCAAAACACATGACCAAAATCAATAACCATGCGAATAAGTATTTAAGCTTCATATGCTTTCCTCCCTTTTTTTTTAGAATAACATAGGAAATATCATAAATCAATGTCTACTCAGTATATGTGAAAAAAAGTTTGCATCTTGCCATTTTTTACCTTTTCAACAAAATCAGTTTCATTCAGAATGGGCTCGTCACTACACATCCCTGCCAGATTGTTCCTTTTCTTACCGTGATGATTATCAGAACCTGCAAATTCCAGAAGATTATAGTTCTCAGCGTATATCTTTGCCATTTTGTTTTGCAATTCACTACAACTGGAATTAATCACTTCAATACCATGCACGCTTCTCGGAAACAATCGTATATATTCAATATACCCTGCTTCACGATATGGATGTGCCTGTATAACAAGAGCTCCACTTGCCATCATGTAGGCCAGCTCCTCTTTCTTGCACATATTCATTATTTGAGGATTATCAAGATACCACTGTTTATCAAGTCCATAAATAAGAAAATCTATACCCTTGTATGACAGCTCAACACCACAGAATACTTTTATACCGTATTCATCTGATAAGCTTAAAGCTCTCTCATAGTCTGAAAAATAGAAATTGATTTTCTCTTCGTAAGGCAAGCTGTGATCTACTCTAATATTCCCATCCAGAAAATGATTCGTAATAAAAATGCCATCATACCCAAGACTCTTGTAATATTCCATACACTCACATACATCTGCACCGGCGCATGCACTAACAGGCGATGTATGTAGATGTGTTTCATATTTATACATAGTTTACCTCCCTGGCCTTCTCAACAAGTGCTTTGCGAGAAGACACACCAAATTTACTGTAAATATTTTTATTATGATACTTCAAAGTATTTTCCTTAATATTAAGTGTTGACATTATTTCTTTCGTGGTCTTACCTTCCATATACATATTAAAAATAGTGTTTTCCGTAGGTGTCAGGGTTTGAATACTTTCTGTGAAAATACGTAATTTCTCATTGTCTACTGTACATATCAAATCATCGGCGTCCTTTTCTTTTTGTAGTGTCGCAATCATCGACTCTTCTTCCTGCACAACAAGATATAGTCCTAATAGGAACAGTTCACTTATGATATATGAAACAGATAAAAATTCGAACTTAAAATTTATAAACTGTTCAGAGAGCCATACACATATATTTACAAAAACTGCTCCGGCAAGAAAAATTGCTTGCTTATTACCTCGTATTTTCTTTGCAATAGTAGCATAAATGATCATAGCAACCATAGCAGCAAAATAACCAACTAAGTATAAAAGATAAATAATATGAAGAGGTCCGTAAGTTTTATCCAAAGAAGATACTCCATTATCAACTACCAACTGTACTTCTTTGTAATAAATATCTAAAATACCAGGAGATGCAGTCAACAGGAAAACAACTATCGCCAAAGCGAATAGGCCTACAGGTATCCACTTCTTTATCTTGATATTAATCACATTTAATATAATCATGAGCATGGAAAGTGGCAGAAAAACAGAAGGCAGATAAGATATTCTGTTTGCCATTAACGCCATATCAAGTGATGTAGATATAGATAAAATAAAATATCCTATATTAATTATAAAAACCGATGAGAAAAGCACATAAAACCATGGCTGTTTTTGCTTTATCAGGAAGGCAAAACCTACTAACAAGAATAAAGATATAACAGCAGCAATGCAATACACCACAGGAATGCCGGAGTTGCCGTCTGATTTACCAATACAACCGGTGGTGAATGTAACCATAAAAGCAAATATGAGTGTAAATACTTTTTTCATTATATTCCTCAATCTAATACTGAAAAATTAACTTTCCCACACTTTTTTCATAAAAAGTGTGGGGACATTTATTTAACTCTTGTGTATTATAGCATTGAAAAAACGAAAAAGAAAGGTGAGTTATCATGAAAAAAGCCGTACTGACTTTTATAATAATTATTGCAATAGTAATAGGTATGACAGGATGTTTTGATGATATCTTAGGTAGTCTTCCTGAGCAAACTCAGATCCCTAGTGAAATACACACCGCCAACCCAACACAGGAGGCAACTATGAATCCTGCACAGGAACCTTCTTGCAATCCTACGCAAGAACCTACACAAGAACCTACACAAGAACCTACACAAGAACCTACGGCCCCCCCTACAGTTGAGCCGTCTAATACACATACTCAAGAGCCAACGGCGACTCCCACTCAAGAGCCAACGGCGACTCCCACTCAAGAGCCAACGGCGACTCCCACTCAAGAGCCAACGGCGACTCCCACTCAGAAGCCCACGGCTACTCCTACGCCAAAGCCCACGGCCACTCCTACACCAAAGCCCACGGCTACCCCCACACCAAAGCCCACAGCCTTATGGGAAGGAAGCGGAACTAAATCTGATCCATATTTAGTAAAGTCACTA
>SVJB01000039.1 GCA_015069185.1 Oscillospiraceae bacterium | reverse complement strand
GCTGATAGTTCTGCTTCGCCAGATACCGTCTTAGTAAATGTATATTTACTTAAAACTGTATTACCAAGAGCATCTGTTACCATAAGAACAGCCTTATAATCTCCTGCTGCTGCCGTTCCAGGTAATCTGTACTTAAAAGTGCCATTAGCTAATGCAGCATCACTTGATAATAATTTATCAGAAGAATCATATATACTCAGGCTCAGAATATCTGAGTCTACTATTCCTGTAGTATCAGAATTCTGTATCTCAAACTCAAGTCCGTCAAAGTAATCTGTTTTTATAACTGCACTTTCGATATCTTTAACAGGTGGAGTTGAATAAGGTGTTCCTGATGGAGTAGCTACTTTAACTCCATCAATAAATATTGCAGGTGATGAAACCAGCATATTATCTCTTGTAATAGTACATACTACCTTCTTTGCATAGTCTGCACCATCCACTTCAAGCTCAACAGTTTTTGACTCGCCATATGCAAGTGTTTCGGTTACAGATTTTACTCCCATTACAACTCCGTATTCGTCAAATGCAGTAGTTGTAAGTGTATAAATCCTATCATCTTTATGAGAAGTATTTGTAACTTCCACAGAACATATGTTTTCGTTTAATGTCCAAGGTGTTACTATATCAGTAAAGAACGACCATATTTGAATTTCATTAAGCGAAACCTCCTCTGTGCTATCACTCACTATTGCGATATAGCGGTATTGTTTATTATCTGTTGATTTTTGAGGAATTTCTGTCATATTGTCAACTGTTGTGTTAAACAGACTTCCCTTTATGGTTACATTATCCTTGTCGCTACCAAAAATCTCATACGAGCTTATATATGTAGGTGCAAGCAAGTCAATTACCTTATTATTTGCTACTGATACTGCCTCCTCGGTGTTTCCGTCTGTAAGACTTCCGCTTTTTTGACTTGCAGCATTATAGACTACATCACGGGAACTTTTATATACACTTATATCTTTAATATAAATATTCTGTTCCGTATCATTACCTGTATTTGGTGCATCATCGTCAAAACGCAATCGTACATAACGATAAGCAGTATTTTTATACTCATCAGGAAGAACAAAAATTTTACTTTCTGGCGATGTTTCATTTAGCTGTATTCCGTCAGCAAACTCTTCTGTCTGACCGTAAACTGTATTAGTTACATATACACCGTATGTTCTTTGGGCAGTAAAATTTGCTTCAATTTTATTTATTATTTCAGCTTCTTCAAGGTCGATTGTAACCCATTCCGGTTTATCTCTGTACTGGCAGGATATAAATTCTGTACTCGGGTCACTGTCAACAGCATTAGCTGCTACATTTGTTAAAAAACCACCCTCTCCATATTGCATGGAAAGTATTGGTTTACCCTCAGAAATTTTTATAATCTCTTCCTCAAAGGTTGGAGGGACAATTAGCTGTGCGCCTGTACCTCCTGCATTCTCTTCTGTCACATACGCCTCAAAGTTTCTTATTCGTGCATAAGATGATGAAGGTAAGAATGAATATCTTACATATTGATAAGCAGAGCCCGCATAAGCAGAAGGAAGTTTATAGTAGCTTATATTACCTTCTGTTCTGTCAAATTCCAATTCTGTATATGCAGTAAAATCAGAATCGTTAGACAAATAAACTGAACTTGCCGATACACTGCTGGCTATTACTGCTATATGATCAACAACAAACTTTCTTTCAAGATCAATAGTAAGTGCATTGTAGAAACCGTTATCCTCCGGACCTTTGTTTCCGCGATACTCAGAACGTGGATACAGTTCAGCATCATCATTTGCATACTCAGGCGGATAACTGCTATTATAAGAGTGCAATGACATAATTGGTTTATCAACTGATACGGAAATATAGCTATCAGAAGCCCAGGCAGGAACTGCCATAGTAAAAATTATTGTAATTACAGTTATTAAAGATGTTATTCTTTTCATAGATTTTTCCTTTCCTGCTTATTCAATAACTTTAACGCCTGTCTTTTCATTAAAGAAGCCGATATATCCTGAATTTGCCTCTCTTTCAGCAAGGACATTAGTCACAAGCTCCCCATTGAGCCAGATAACAATTATCGTCTTATCCCTTACCGGCAGGCAGGAAATTCTGATATTGTTTTCTACATTATCCATAAGAGGGAACTCTACTCCCTTTTTAATTAAGCGTTCTTCGCCAAGCTCACGCTCGTATACATTTGCAAGACCATTTTCAATTTCTAGTCTGAAATGATCATTTTTTAATTCTTTAGTATTATTATCAAATTCTAAAGCACTGTTTGCGGCAAAAATCAGGTTAACCTTACTTCCCTCTGATGCTGTCTTTGGGACAAACTTAACAGTTTGAACAGTATTTTCAGAGAAATATTTACCACTTACATATGGTGCTTTGTTAATGCTCAGGAATACATTTCCATCATCAGCTTTAACCGCTGTGTTACTTTCCTCAGCAACTGTGTTCCATAAAGAGTTATTACAGTCGTGAACTACCTTAATCTGCCAATATTCATATTTGTCCATATCTTTAGAGTAAACAGGAAGGCTGAAATCTCTTTCGTAGTTCAGATTTTCCTCAAACACAGCTGATGTTGATGTTCCCTCACACAAAACTTCAGTCTTCTGTGAAGAAATATTCGCATTGGCAGGCATCAGAACAGTAATTGTCTTATTCTCTTTATCTACCTTTTCATCTATCATTTCCTCTACATAGAGATATTTAATTCCGATTGCTGACTTACTTTCCATAATCTGCTTATAAAGAGGCTCAATTTCAAGCAGTAAATCTCTTTCTTCTGCAACCGATAGATTTTGCTCGCTTCTTGCCTTAAGAGGGATATACTTGTCCTTGAAATTCTGCATAGCCTTTTTAGAAACTGTTCCTTCTATTCCTCTGTTTGCAGAAACCGGCAGGTTCAGAGCTTTATCGCAAAGAGCAATAAGTTCATTCAATGGAACTCGGATTACATTATCTGCCATTTCGTTTATTATTTTTCTTAATTTCAAGTAGGAATATCTGTTAGATACGCCTTCCTTATACTCAACTTCATCGCATGCGTCCTGAAGTTTAAACTTATACTGAATAGGATAATCACCAGGAAGGTATCCAAAGCTACCATTCTCAAGCATATCTTTAGCTAAGGCAACAAAACAGTCAGTTAGCTCTTTAATATGGTGATCTGTCTGGGTTTCAATAATAACTCTTGGTTCTTCAACAAGATCTGGTTCATGCACAGGAACTAAATCCCTAAGGTATTCATACTCAGGCTCAAGTCCGGCATTTTGCTTAATCTCATAAGCATCACCAACATCATTACCCGGTAGATATGTCTGGACATCCTCAAGCTCAATCATTGTACCGTCATTACGGTTTACATTGTGCCATCCGTAGTTATCCTTAATAGTAATTTCACGAACAGTTGAAATCCAGAGATTATAATTCTTCAAAACATCTTCTGTGACATTTCGTCTTATAAGTGCATAAGATGAACCTTCGTCAGGATATACACCGCCTTCACCCACATAATCGTCCCTTATGTAGTTTTCTTCAATAATTGTTCCTCTTTGCACAGACAAACAGTAAATAGCAGCACCGTCGTGCATAGTCTTATTTACATTGTGAATGTAGTTTCTTGCAATATAGTTATCGCCACTACCTTCAGCTTTATTATTCCATCCCCAACCAAACATAATTGCAGAATAAGGAATATTGCTCAGTTCATTATTTGTAACGGTAAGTCCTTTTGTATAGAAGGTACTGATTCCGCCACCACCGCAGATTGTTTCGCCTGTACGAGTTATGTAGTTATTGTCAATGGTGTTGTTTCTTGATGGTACATCACTGGCATAAGGTTCACGATCAGGTGTAAACGCCCATACACCGGAAATAGCAAATTTCGTAGGTGCTAAAGTTCTTATCATCAAATATCTGTACTTTTCGCCATTTGAGTCAAAATCATAGCTTGCAAGATTTGAAGCTGGCGTATCCTGAGTGGCAACTACTACATAGCTGCCTTCTTTAAACTCTCTGTCATTAGAAAGAAGTACCTCATAGCCTTGTCTACACTCATTCTCCACATTCTTTGAGAATGCAAGCTTTATATTAGTGATATTGTATTTTGTTTCAAAGTCATATCTCACCCATGACTTTTCTCCATTTTTAGGCGCGTAAGGGTCAGAACGCCAAGCACCTCCGTTCACTCTTTTGGCGATATCAGCATCTGTTACCCATGAAAGACCACCTGTAATATATGCGAAATTATCATAGTATGATGTTGATGCCTTTGTTTTCTCAGTAATGAGATTACAAAGACCGCTATCTGCAGGCGGCTTAATCTGCACACTTTCGTAGGTTGCACCAACTCCTCCGTGATGTGCCCAACCAATAGCAATAGCTGCGTCAGCTATATCAGAAAAGGCATTTCCTCTGATAACAGTTCCGTCAACTGCATCAAACATATAAATACCAACAGCTCCAAGACCAAAGAAGTAGTTATCCAAAAACTCGATATTTTCTGTTCTGTCCATTGCGATAAGTGCAGGAGTTGTCCACGGAGCATCGTTTGATGTTCTTACGTTCTGTTGCTGTGCTATTTCAAAACCTGCTGTATCGTCCATACCGTAGAATGCACCGTGTGCAATCTTAAAGCCCTTGATGGTTATGTTCTCTACTCTGTTATTCTCTGTTCTTCCGTCAAAGGTGATGAGCCTGCTCTGCTTAGGCGCAATAACCTCAGCAGTAGTCATATTCTCTCCCTCTCTCGGGATGTAGTAAACAGTTTTTTCTTTCTTGTTATAGTAGAATTCACCCGGCTTATCCAAAAGCTCAAATGCGTTTTTGACAAGGAATGCAACATCATATCTTCCTCGCAAATCATTGTACTGAGCAGATGCAACATCATTCCACCAGCTTTGTGCCATAAGAGCGATTACCTGATCAGGATTTTCCGGATCAGGAATAATGTCTTTAACTCTTGATGTGGACAGCTTCCAGTTTCTCTGCCATGCAAATTCAATATCCTCAGCGTTTTCATAATCACCGATATCTGAACGAGAGATGTACATTCCGTCATAATCATAAGAAGTCTTTGGATCGTTATAGTAACCTGTACCAAAAATCTGACGGTTTGATGATGCAACATATGCCTTTTTGTCGTTTACATACATCTCGCGCATCATTGTAACACCCTCAACAGGTGCTTTCCATATACCCTCGTGCTCGCTCTTTTCAAATACACCTACTTTAACACCACCGGAGATAACCGGCATACCTTCACCTTTATAAATAATGCGGTATCCGTTTTTTCCTGAATCTTCAGTTGTAAAGTGGAGAGGATTGTCAATAAAGTACGTTCCCTTTTCTACATTAACAATTATATCTCCCTGCATTTCATTGGAAATTGTTCTGACATATTCCTGAGCTTTTGCAATTGTTTGAAACGGTGCTTCTTTAGTGCCCTGTGCATTGTCACTACCGTTTAAAGAAACATAAACTTCCTTCCATACGGGCGAAGCCTTCTCCTCCTCTGCACGTACCAGAGAAGGAGAAAGCATTATAAGCGACAAAATTACACTTAAAATTTTATTTTTACGCATCGCCGAATAAATCCTTTCGATTTCATTTTACAAAGTGGTCAATTATTTTGTTTTAAGCCACTCGTCAACCTGAGCCTGAGTTTCCGCAATAATCTTGTCTGCACCGGCTGCATCAAGCTTATTGATAAAGTCGTTATATGCAGTTTCTACATCAACCACACCAAAGTCAAGCACTTCAAGGAATTCACTAAGTGCAGAGCTGCAAGCTGCAACCTCTGTCTTAATGTTGTCCATTGTAGGGTTGAAGCCAAGAAGCGGACTTCTCATAGCTGAGTCGTTAATTTTCTTTGTTTCTTCCCATGTATCGTCTGCCTGAGCAGGAAGAAGATATGAGTTGTATACGTTACCTACTGACCAGCTCTCCACTGAATAAACCGGAGACTCTGTCTTTTCGATTCTGTTTTCGCCTGTCTTAACGTAGTTTACACCCTCAATACCGTAAACTAAAAGGTTGTAGATTTCCTTATCTGTGTTTACAAGTTCAAGAACTTTAAGTGCAAGCTCAGGGTTCTTAGATGTAGAAGAAATACCCATCATTGTAGCTGCGATACCGCCACTTGTCAGCCAGCCTTCTGTTTTTACAAGCGGAATTGCCATATATTTCTCGCTGCTTAATATATCGTCCTCAACACCTGGTTTCCAAACATTTACACGGTGAAGTGCAGGAATTATAACATTTTCGTCTGTAAGACCAGGCAGTGTTCTTGTATCCTCAACCTCAGGCTGAACAAGACCTTCTTCTACCCACTGTCTTCTCAGATTGATGTAGTACTTAAACTCATCAGACTTATATTGGTTGATGATTTCTATTGTACCGTCTTCTGTATCAGAATATCTGATTGCTCCCGGAAGCAGACTTCCCAAAACTTCTTCCATATCGAATATGCTAAGACCGTCTGCCCAGATTTTACCAAGCTTTGCATAGGTATTAGTCTTTGAGTTAAGAAGTCTTAAATACTCGTCAGCAGCGCCTAAGTATGTTTTGTAGTCGCCTGTTCTTGACATAAACTCATCAACATCAATGCCTAAAAGCTTTGCGTTCTGCTCAGGAATTGCAAAACGAGCCTCACGCGCTGCAATCTGCTGATTAGGAACAGCATAGATCTTACCGTTAACCTTTACACCTTCCCAGAAGTAATCAGGAATTGTGTTGTAAAGATCAGGTGTGTTCTTTAACAAATCATCCAACGGAAGAAGTGTGTTCTTTGCAACGTTTGAATAGTAGTTATTAAGCCAGTTAGATACGAAAACGATATCCATCTGCTCAGCAGTTGCATTTAAAACCTGCATTTTTGCTTCGTAGTTACCGGAAATAATCGGAACAAACTCAACATCAGCACCGATTTTTTCGTAAATCTTCTTGTTCAGTTCTTCATAAACCTGTTTTGCATTTGTGTTGTTCGGGTTATCAAATATGTACCATTTGATAGTTTCGCTCTTGTCGCTGTTGCCGCCACAGCCTGAAAGCGGAATAACTGCCATAACTGCCGCAAGTGCGAGTGCCAATAGTTTTTTTGTCTTTTTCATAGTTCTCTTCCTTTCCGTGCATATGCACAATAAAATTTATATTTTAACTTTAATTAAAAACATTAACCTTTTACAGAGCCTACTGTGATGCCCTTGACAAAGTACTTCTGGAAGAATGGGAATACGCACAGCATAGGAATTGCTGCAAGAGAACATATTGCCATTCTAACGCCTTCGTCAGGAAGCTCCGAGGCTTGTGATAGTCCACCAGATGCAGAAGCATTTGCTTTTGCAAAGGTTATACTGTCGAGTATCTTTACCAGATAGTATTGAAGAGTACATTTATCACTGGTATCCATATACATCATACTGTTATACCAGTCATTCCACAAGGTGAACATAGTCAGAAGTGCAATAGTTGCAATACCCGTCTTTGCAAGAGGAACAACAATTCTGACGAAAATATACCATTCACCTGCACCCTCAAGCTTTGCACATTCAATCAATGAGTACGGTATACTTTTGCAGGATACCCTTAAAATAAAAATATTATATGCACTCATCATAATCGGCAGAAACAGTACGACTATATTGTTGGAAAGCTTTAAATAACGAGCTATCCATATGTATGATGCAACTGTACCTCCTGAGAAAAGCATCGTAAAATATATGAAAAATGAAAGAAACTTCTTTAGTTTAAAATCATCTCTTGAAAGAGCGTATGCGCATGTTGTCATAAAAATTATTCCAAGAAATGTTCCGACAACTGTCACAAATATTGTCAAACCATATGCTGACCAGAGCTGTGTGCCGTTAGACATAATATACTCATATGATTTAAGCGTAGGCAAATGAGGAAAAAAGGAATATCCATACTGCATAAGACCTTCTTCACTTGCAAATGATGTAAACACAATCATCAGAAAAGGAAGAACACATAATATTGATACCGTTAAAAGTATTATCGGTATTATTATTTTAGATAATGTTATCTTTTTCATTACACTTTATCTCCTTTCCTCTATCAGAATAATGCATTTTCAGGGTCTAATTTCTTTGTTATTGTATTTGTGATAAGCACCAGAATCAATCCAACAACAGACTGAACAAAGCTTGCTGCAGAAGACCCTGTTAAATCGCCTGAAACTTTAAGTGCTCTATAAATATATGTATCTATAACGTCTGTTACAGGATAAAGTGGTCCCTGATTATTAGGCAAGTAATAGAACAAACCAAAATCAGCTCTCAAAATAGATCCAATAGACATAATAAATAAAATAACAATAGTTGGCTTAAGCAAAGGTAGTGTGATTTTTGTAATACACTGTCTTCCGCTTGCTCCGTCTATTCTTGCTGCTTCGTAAAGAGAAGAATCAATGCCTAATATTGAGCCATAGTATACGATTGTGTTAAAACCTATCTGTTTCCACAGGTTTGCTATAATCAAAATAATTGGCCATGCCTTCGTATTGGTATACCATAAAACCTTTTCTCCGCCAAAAAATTCAATCAGACTGTTCATTGCACCGTTATTTAACGCAAACATCTGCTGTGTAACAAATGCAACTACAACCCATGAAATGAAGTATGGGAGAAAAATTGTTGTCTGAGTAAACTTTATAAATGCTTTACTTTTTATAGAGTCAAGCATCAAAGCCATTGCGATTGCTGCAATTGTGCCGATTACAATAAACGAAAAATTATACAAAATAGTGTTTCTTAAAATTCTGAATGCGTCATTTGATTTAAACAGATACACAAAATTATCAAATCCACACCAGTCACTTCCAAAGATTCCTTTTGCATAATCGAAATCCTTGAATGCGATTATTATTCCGAACATCGGTATATAGCAGAAAACTATAAACCACACAATTGCCGGAAGAGTGAGAAAGCCCAAGCTGATTGTGCTTCTCCATTCCAGAGTCATTCGCCTCTTCTTTTTCTTTGTTGCCACTCTATTCTTCATAGTTGCAATTCCTCCAAGCCTATTTTATGTCCAAATTATATCACGTCTGTTGTGACATCATCAATAAAATATATCCGCTTTTATATCGTTTATCTGTTGAGTTTATATATAAAATGTTTAAAAAACAACAAAATAACACTTTTTCGATAAAATCGGAGTAATATCACAGTATTTTATTAACAAAAGAATATCATGCCGGTTGTGTAATATCAACATACAAAGCTTGGTACTCTTTCCATAAAATACCGGTATATATTTCATTGTAGAAAGTTTATTTTCAATTTTAGTTTCTTCTGTCAAATTACTGACCAAAATCTTTTTTTTGTTGATTATTCAAATCGATTATGTTAAAATACCATTATTGAAGAATAGAAAAGGAGAGTTATTTGTGCGATTATTTTCTTATTTAAAAAAATTTGAAAAATCTAAACTGTCGGAATATACACCTATGATTCTGATTGCAGTTTTGCTTATTTGTCAGATTATCGTGTCATATTACCTGTCGTATAGTCAGAACATTACAAATCATTACACAAGAGCATCGCAGGTAATGCGCGTTCAGCAGGCATCCGAGGATAATCGCAGTAACACAACCGCAACACTCGCAGCTACAATCATCTCAGATCCGGAAATTATGACTCTTATCGAAAATCCGGACAGAATTCAGAGTACATTTGAAATAAGTAAAAAGCTCAGAAAATATATGGTTACTGCTGAAAGTATCGATAATATATACATATATAAGCACAAAAATTCCTTTCTATGCGATGCGAACACCAATAAGAGCTATAACGGTGTAATTTCACCATCTCATGAGATTGTTTTTGATTGTATCAGACAGTACCGTGAAAGTGGAAAAACGGATTATTACTACACATCTACTGCGCCATCTGAAAAAAATACTAAATACTTCTATAAGATATTCTTAAACTCAAACAACCCTGATGACCTGATTATTACTCGCGAAAACTTCACCGAGCTTTCCCGTATATATCTTGATATTTCTTATGATTTGCAGGGAGAAATCATAATAGCAGCCTCTGATGGCGAAGTAATATTAGGCGATGCTTCCTTTAACCTTTTTTCGCACCTTAACAAAGATGAACTATATAAGCTAAAACACAATGGCTCAGCATACAACAGTATTGAATTTAACAACAGGCACTATATCGCGGTATATACTTATTCCACACAGCTTGACCGCTACTTTACAATGCTGACTCCGGAATCAATCATTGTGAGAGATGGCTTCTCTAACAGGAACTACATATATACTTATATATGTATATTCCTGTCACTATTGACACTTATGAGGGTATTATCGCTCTGGAAAAAGTTCAGAATCAAGCTTTTATACTCGCACTCGAAACCGCATAATACAGAGCCGAAAATCAGCCTTCATTCCTGTCTTACAGAAAATTCAAATGAAAGCTTAGCGCTTTTATTATCACTTATCAATAAAAAATACCCAGATGCACAGCTTGCAGCGGTAATGCTTATTAAAATTGATAATGCAGAAAAGCTCAAAGAGTCATATTCCCAAGCAGACTTTGACCTTATCAAATACGGAGTGAACAATATCTGCACCGAGATATTCACAAACCACG
>SVJB01000038.1 GCA_015069185.1 Oscillospiraceae bacterium | reverse complement strand
AAGAGGGAGTGGACAGCATTGGAAACGCTCTGCGTGAGTTGGAAGATGCGGGCTATATTGTACGCAATAAGTTAAGGGATGATAAGGGACGTATCAAGGATACGGAATATGTGATATATGAGCAGCCGCAAAATACTGGCGACAAACAGCCAAGTGAAGATCAGCCAGAACTGGAAAACCCGGATATGGAAAAACCAGGTACGGATATGTCGTATACGGAAAGGCCGGGTACGGAAATGCCTGTACAATTAAATACTAATAGATTAAATACTAATAGAGCAAATATCCATCCTATCCAATCATATCAGGAAGAGATCATGGAAGAGATGGATATGGATACAGCAGCACAATACAGGCAAATCATTATGGAGAATATTTGCTACGATGCATTAGCTGAGGATGAGATGATAGCAGGCCGCCTTGATGAGGTGGTTGACCTGATGGAAGAGGTATTATGCTCAAACAAACCATATACCGGCATAGCGGGAGAGGATTACTCAACTGAGATGGTGAAGGAACGGTTTATGAGGCTGAATAGCCTGCATATCCAGTATGTATTTGAATGCCTAGATAAGAACAAAACTGAGGTTCGGAACATTAAGAAGTACCTGCTCACGGCTCTGTTCAATGCGCCAAGTACAATGGAGAATTATTATAGGGCGAAGGCGAATAGGGGGGTGGGGTGAATGGTAAGTGATATATCTCCACAAAAAGGAAATGTTTTACTCCCCCAAATTATAACCACTTTCTACAAAATGATATTAATAAATGATAAGAATAACAAGAGGGAACGCATATGTTTGTGTTCCCTCTTAATTGTGGTTTAATAATGGCAATACTAATACAATAGTCGCAGTTTATGGCACAATAATATTTCGATATGTTATTTATAAACTGTACATGATATATGTCGGATAGTAAGCTGATATTTTATTGAAATGAACTTCGGAACACGCGCATTGCTGAAAAACAAAGTGTTCAATGCGAGAATTCTATTACTAATATCACGAGTACTACAAGAAATACCATCAAAGAGCTTGCTCAATGATAATTAAGCAAGCTCCTTTGTAAAAAAACATTTAAAACTATTCGATGCCATTGTATCCGAATTTTTCTGCATGACCAAGCAGATATAAGAATGCAAATGCTGGAATACGAATCATGCTGTTGCCAGACTTAGTGTTGTGAAGACCAAAGTCACTTGCATTTTTCGTTACAATAATTGAAGCTGAGGAATGTGCGCAATGCTCGGAGATTGCATCATCGTCTGAGACGGGTGCTCCTTCGCGGTATTTAACTTCAATTAAGATATTGTTAACGTTTGGATAATCAACTACAATATCTATCTCTTTGTCTTTTCTTCCGCCGCGATAGTAACCAACGGAAGTAGCTTTTTGATAATAAAAAGCAGCGACGTGCTTGTATACGGCTGTTTCTACTATTTTACCCATTTCGATGGGATTGGTAAGCAGCGAGTCATCCATAAGAACGGCATTTCGAATGGCGGCATCAGCTATGTATATCTTGGGGCTTGCTTTTAAGACTTTTTTTCCAGCCATATCGACAGGCCAACTTTGATAAATAAGGTTAGCACTTTCTAAATACCGAATATAGTTTTCTACCGTAGGGCGAGAAACGCCATTGAGTTCTTTCGAAATGGCATCAATTGATACAATTTCGGAAGATACATTGCACAGATATAGAAAGATGCGCTCTAACTCGGTGGCATTACGAATATTGTAGAGCGATGGCAGATCCCGCTTTAATACCTTATCTACAACATCCTCGCGCATTATTTGCTGTGCCATGAGATCGTTATCGGCTAAAGCCAGTTCAGGGAATCCGCCGATTTGTAAATAGCGGTTAAAGTGATTCTGAACTTTGGAAAGCTGAATCATTATATTCGAGCGTTCTTGCTGCGTTTTGTGAAGCAGGGGCGTTACCTTAAGGTCTTTTGGCAGTATGGGACGGTCTATATCCAATAGCTCGCAGTATTCATAAAAAGACATGGTGGGAACTTGGATTACAGACCAACGGCCGGCGCCGCTCTCCTGATTTCCTTTAATTAGAGCGGGACTAGCGGAGCCGGTAGCGACAACTTTTGTATCAGGTTGCATATCATAAATTGTTTTGAGCCATTTATCCCAATCAGGTGCATATTGAACTTCATCAAAAAAGTAATATACATTTTGATCAGCATAAATGTTCTCATGATAGCATTCTAAAATATCATTGAAGCCGCTGAGTTTTAGCATGGGATGATCCATGGAAATAAAGACGATTCTTTGAGGCGATACGCCGTTAGCTAAGAGCGCCTCGATCATTTGGTATTGTATTGTCGTTTTGCCTACGCGTCTTGTGCCAGTGAGGACAACAGTACGCCTGATGTCAGTCTGATTCAAGCGTTTCATTGCTTCATAAAAAGCAAAGCGTTTGTACGGCTTCGATAGTTTAAGATTAACAGCACCGGTTTTCCACCATGGATTGTAAGCTGTTAGTACTTTGAGAATTCCTTCCTTTGTTGTTATTGCCATTACGCACACCATCCTTTATCAATATTTTATTCATAATATACATTATTGTCAACAAATATTATAAGTATACTTTGAATGTTTGTAAACAATGTTCGATTTTTCTTCTTGCGTACTAAGAATGATGCTATAATGTGAATAGTGATTTTATGATATTGAGATTGACAGAAAAACCTATCATGAAAAGCATTCTTTAATGTGGAAGGAGGTGAACTGCATGGGAAAGTATACAGACGATGAAATACGTGCCATGTCGAAAATTACAATTAAAATTGCAGCAGATTATCTTGGCATTTCTCCGAATCTGCTGACGCTCGGTATGAGAAACAATGTGCTACCAATCGGATTTGCGGTTAAAAATGAAGACACTTATCGCGAAAGCTGGAGCTACTCCATTATCCCAGAAAGATTGATAGCCTATAATCACGGCAAGATCAATGAAATCCAAGTAGAAGGGATAGAAAAAAATCTTGGCAGGATTATTGCTCAGTTTGAGGATTTGAAGCGAGACCTGCTTTTTCTATTAAGCGAAAAAGAGGAATAGGAGGGATAAAACAGTTTGAAATACTGGCGGGCAGAATCACAGACAACCCCGCTATTGAAATAAAAGCTGCGGACAATGAAGTATTAGAGACATCTGCTCAAGTAATTCATTCCGTAGAAGCAGTTGAAAGCCCAACACCTGACAGAAAGGAGGTCATATCAGTGCAAATCCCTGTGATTACGTTAACACGAAAGCAGCTGTACGATGAAGTATGGGAAATATCGGTTGCAGGCGTGTCAAGGAAGTATGATATTCCCTATGCACAACTGATAAAGCAGCTTAAAGCTGCGAGTATTCCAATACCCCCATCCGGTTATTGGACAAAGCTGCGGTTGGGTAAGGCAATAGAGAAAACAGACTTTTCCGGTTTGCCTGAGGCAAGTGTCGCTTTATATAGAGAGCTTACGGTAGCGCGGGAGCCCAAGCTGAATAATCAACTCGATGAGAAAACAAAATGCCCAGACGAGACGCAAGGTGTAATGTCGGACAGCCTTAAAGAAGAGCTTGTGCAGCAATCGGAAGAGAATCTGGAACAAAGTATAAAGGAGAAGCCTGCCATTCTGAATGAAATACCTGAGACAACGCAACGCTATGGACAGATTTACAACATATATGATCGGGAGACCCTTTACAGGGAGGTATGGGCTGCTCCTGTAACCGAGATTGCAAAAAAATATAAGGTATCGGATGTTGCTATTCATAAGGTGTGCAAGTCTTTAGATGTCCCGACGCCGCCTCTCGGCTATTGGGCAAAGCTTCGTGCTGGAAAGAGCGTTACAAGAACACCGCTTCCGCAAAGCACAAAAGAGCCAAAGAAAACAGGCATTCAAACAGGATACACTACTTCCGCTGATGAGGATACACAGCGTTCGCTTGATTTTTTAGGTGAAGAGGACAAGTCGGTTGTGCTGGCGATAGCATCTCAGATTCGTTTGCCAGACGAAAATGAGCGCATGCATTCCGCGATTATCGCACATAGAAAGGTTATTGCTGAATGGAAAAAGAACGAGTCAAACAAAGACAATAACCGATGGCAACAGAGGAAAACATCTCCACCATATTTGGCGGGCACGATAGCAAACGATTCGATTCCCCGTGCATGCCATATCATTGATGCTCTAATCAAGGCAATGGAGCCGCTGGATTGCAAACTAACAGAGCAGCTTGAGTTTGTTGTGAACGGAGAAATGGTTGCCATATCTTTTTCAGAATCGCAGGATAAGGTGCCCCATGTTCCAACAAAAGAAGAGAATCGACGGCTTTTGGAATATGAAGAGCGGCGTAAAAAATATAGTTTTGAGGCGAAGCCGCAGATACGGAAGTATGATTATCTGTATAATGGCCGCTTGAGCTTAACCGTCGCTGGACAAAAGTCTTTTCGTGACTGCAAAGCTTATAGACTGGAAGATCGCTTGGGAGATGTATTGCTTGAGATGTACATTGCATCTGAAAGGCTGAAGCAGCAACGCTTGGCCCGAGAAGAGGCTGAGCGCAAACGTCAGGAAGAAGCAGAACGGAAAGAAGCGCACAGAAAAATATATAATGAAGAGGTTGACAGGACAACAGCTCTGGAAAATGAAGCAGAGGATTATTCTATTGCCTGCAAGATTCGTGCTTATATTGATGCTTATGCTGCAAAGCATGAAAACGAGGATATCAGCGAATGGGTTGCTTGGGCAAATGCCAAGGCAAACTGGTATGATCCAACAATATCGCGTAAAGATGAACTGCTTGGAGAGCGAAGCCATGGCAAAGACAGCGAGTCTAAAAAACCTAAATACGTCGGCTATTGGCGGTAAGGTAACCAATCAATGATTAGATCATATCGGTTGATACTTGGTTCAGTTTGTCTTTGGGGATACGTAAACTAAACAATTATTGTATTACGAATTTCCAAATCACGCACCGGTATTGCTGGGAGGATTATCCTGCTCGGATAGTAAAAGAACGGCACTTAAAACTGAACAGCCTGCATATCCAGTGTGTATTCGAATGCCTGGGCAAAACAAATCTGAGGGTCGAAGCATGAAGAAGTATTTGCTAATAGCCGTATTCAATGCTCCAAACACTATGGAAAAATATTATAGAGCAAATGTAAATAGGGATATATATGTTGGATGGTATAATCTGAGTAAAAAAGAAATCAACTAATTATACTTGTACAAATAGTTGCTTAAACTATGCGTATTAATACTTCCCTCATTATATTGTAACATGCGCCGATCAATTTCCTCGATTGAGAATTGTGAATTATAATGTAATTGGCCGTATATACCGTATCTTAAATATAGGTATGAAGCAAGCATATTCAGTTTTTTAATTAATAAATTTAAAATTCGGAGTTTAAGTTGTAGGTATTTGCTTCTTTGATGCAAAACGCATGGTACGGTGTAGTATTTATTAGTGGCACTTCTATTATCCCAATAGATTTTGCTGATAGCGGCAAGCAGGAATGTATCGGTATATTTAGCATGACGCTTAAAGTCATATTTGGGCGATATATACAAGTCGGTAGCATCTGAAATTAATGAATCAGATTGCCTGAGTGCCTTGTATATCATGCGTAATTCCTTTTTTGTAAAACCAAAATCAGCAATAGAGATGTGGGCTATTTTTTCTAATGGAAAGGTTTTTACATCGAAGTTATTATTAATTAAATAGTATTTGTGATGGCCTTTTAAGTAAAACTTGTAGTGTGCTACTTCAAATTTCCAATTTTTCAGATTGCCGTTTTTTTCATCTGTTTCAAGATATATAAAGACACTTCCATGCAAAAAAACATTACGAACAATGTCACGTAGAAGATCATCTATGCTATCTAGGAAAAAATGGTGAGAGTATTCTTTGTATAAAGAATAGACAGACCCTTCCATTGGTGTAATATGATAAAAATTATTATATTGGGAACGGTTTCCTAACTCTATAGAAAACGACAGGGTCATATCTTGTAAGAATGCTGAGTTTTGTAACCCGAAGCCTTTAATGTAACTATTTTTTGCGCTCATCAATTTTGTTCTCCCATTTAAATTTGCTGTAAAATCTGTCATCTTCGTCTACAAACGGATTAACGAATAAATTGAGGAACACCTCGTAAGCGTTATCTGCTAAATTATGATCCCATTTACCTCTAAGGAACGCATTAATTACAGCATCATCTGTTTTATAATAATGATGCCCCCAATGATCGTGTATAACATGTGCAGTTGAACAATTCTTTATTGCTCCGTTAATGCGAATCTCCCAACTTGATCTTAACAGATCCCTCTCAGAAATACCGGGGAGTGCATCTGCAGTTATCTTAATAACATCAATTAAATATTTGAGGACCTCTTTTTTGTTCTCTTTTTTCGCTTCCAAGAATTTCATGAAGTTTGATTCTATCGTTCTTTTCCAATTATTGTTGTTCGTTATAGCTCCCCAAATAAGGGCATATCCACAAATGGTGCAATACTCTAAGAATGGCGCAGCTATTAAATGTAGAATATAGCTATCGTTATATTCTCTGCGTTTTTCGATAATCTCCTTGCGTGTGATTTCATGATACAATGCAACGATAGGCAAGAATCTTGAGAAAATTTTCTCGAAGACATCTAAGCGATCTGAAGTTATAGTATCAATCAATGAATCACAAAACACATTATAACAATGACCCAACATATCGGGATATAAAGCCAAATCATTTATATTTTCAAATGTAAATGAGACTGAAGCGCGCACCCACAAGTCCGGTAATTTAGTTGCTACCATTTCGATTTTCGCCGCAAACTGTTCTTCAGTCCATTCTTCCCAAGTATCCTCTTTATCAATATGCATATTCTGTAAGGACCGAACTAGAGGGACCAATGTATCAAGAGCATAATCACATTTGGATTTTATTTCAGCAATTCTGGATATTACCACTAGAGCCTCGGCATATTTTTCTTTCACAATTAGTTGCTCTGCAAAAGATGGTGCAATGTCAGAATATATGTTCTGTATAGAATGCAATGACTTTATCAGTTTTTCATAATCCGCTTTGGCGATTTGCTGCCGAATATACCAAGATGGTGTAATCTGTTTATCATTAATAACTTTTTCTAAATCTAACTTTAATAAGAAACTATGCATCTCGGCAGAATTAGCGGAGGGACAAATTGCAAATGATACCGGGGGATTAATAACCTCTGAAAATTCATTATCAAAAGAGTATTCAGAATAATAACGCTGAATACCTAATACTACTTCCACATACAATAACATTAATGCATCAAATAGGGCTGGTATATTGGGATTACAATCTGATATATCTTTATCAACAAGTGTCAGTAGTTCATTTTGCAAATACTCAAGTTCATTCAGAAAAAAAGATAAGCTATTGCCTTTTATAGCGTTGTAGGGAAGATTCTTTAGATTTATCAAATATTCGTATAATGCATCGTATTTTTTTGAATTTATTAACTGCTTTATGATTTTCTTATTTATAGCAAAGACATTCTTTTCGAACCAAAATATATCTTGTTCTTCTTCGTTTTGTATGGAGGTTCCGGTTTTCAATGCAATCTGTACTTCATAGGATTTAGCAGTAAACCACTTTTTATACTTCAGTATAGTAGGAAACCATTTTGAATTATAAGGAATAAGGTTTTTCGTACTCCAATACTCACCTAATATTTTTATGTTATTGCGAGTGAAGTTTAAAATAGATATACCTTTAAGTTCTTGTGAATCAATATAATAGTCGCAGATTTTTGATAAGGTATCAAAATGGTCTGCCACTTGCTTATAATGATGATTTTGAAAAGAAGGATCATTACTTAGAAACTGGTTTTGGCAACATAGCTTCATTTCATCACATATATTCATATATACAGGAGTAGCTATATCAGAAACATCAGAAAAGCGAAAAGATCGCTTGCCTATTCGTGCAAAAGCGACTACGTTTTGAATGCCCAAATAAAATAAAAACGATGTAGTGAAAAATGCTGGAGTTTTGTCAATCTGGATTAAAAACAATGAGATACAACAGATTACAATAAATTGTATAATATCTTTAATACCTTTATTAGTTATGGTTTCATTTTCAAATAAAATTCTGACTTTTGATGGTGCATTAGCATACCTTGAAGAATAGACTGTAGCCATATTTGAAAAATACAATCCTAAAAATACACCGGTAACACCCAACATTGCAATAAGAGCAGATGAGAGCAGCGTCGAGAAATCAGAAAAGTCCAAATTAGGAAGGCTAAATCGTAGTATTAAATGGCCGTTTGGTAAAATTTGATCACGGAATCGCCACAAAAAATCTAACCCATAAAAAATGGACAGAATAATTACTGCCATAATTATTTGTTTAATGGTTTCGATAAGGATTCTATTTTTTAATGGAGTTTTATCTTTTAAATCCGATAAATGCTTTTTAATAATATATATTTTTCTTTTTAATACAAAAAAGATCTTATCTTTGATGTGCTTGACTATCCAGTATCCTTTGCGGTTCATGCAACGGGATTTTATGCCCATATAATACAATTTAGCTTTCATATATACTCCCCTGTTGCGTCGATTTTGTTATCTGTGAATTTATGTATTGTTAATATATTGAATAATGCTTTTTATGTAGATTACTTTTATAATATTATACTCAAATTTGTTTAACTTTTGTAGTAGATATATGGTTTAAGGCTTTATATTCTTCCAGAACATATCTATGTTGTTTCCTGTTAGAAAGCTATACTGATAAGCACAATTAAAATAACTGTGTAGAGGCTGTTGAATGGTAAGGTTTTCGCTATGTGGGGTGAGAGCTAAATGTTATAATAGCTGCAATGCTATTGGTGTACCGCCAGTCGATTTGTTTTGAAGAAAAGCAAATAGTTAAAGTGATGGATAAACAACTTTACTGAGAATAGTTGTGGGGTTTGGGGACTCCCCCAGCAAGCAGTTTGCACGGCTGACCCGCAAGGGACAAGAATGCAAAACGCAATGTGGCTTGCCACTTGCATTGCTTGCCAAGTAAGAATTGTCGTGTACTCACCCATGAACTAACTGTAAACAACCCCCACATAATATTGACGGCTTTACTCATATAGATTATAGTTATAATCACAAGCTTGATAATACTGCTAATGGAGGTTTTGAATATGAAGGACACCCTGAATCCCAATGAATGGATCGTAATGGAAGCGCTGTGGGCAGAAAGTCCATCCACCCTTGGTGAAACCATAGAGCGCATTGGCGACAAGGTAAACTGGGGCTACAAAACCTATCAATCATATGTAAACGTACTGGAAAAGAAGGGCTACGTTTCCGCCGTAAAGCGTGGCCGTGACAAGTTCTACTCTCCCGCCGTGTCCCGTGAGGAGTGCATCTCACGTGAGAGCAAAGCTATCCTTGGCAGGATGGAATCCCGCTCCCTGGGCCTTATGGTCACCAGCATGGTTCGTGAGGGGGATCTTTCCAAGGGGGATCGCCTGGAGCTTATGGAAATGCTGGAGCGGATGCTGAAGGAGGAGCAGGATGGAAAGAACAGTTGATATCCTCATTGAAATCAACATTTATTCTGCTGTAATCACGGCCTTCATACTGCTGTTTCGGGCGGCATTCAAGAAGCGCATTTCGCCAAAGGTGCAGTATGCAATGTGGCTGCTGCTGGTGCTGCGGCTGATGCTGCCTGTCACCATAGAAAGCGGCTTCCATGTGGAAAGCCTGCTTCCGGAGCGGTCTGTCCCTGTGATACAGGAAGGAAGTATATTTGAAAGCGAAAGCCCTGCTATAAATGAAATACCCGCCGTGAACATGGCTCCTGTAACTGAAGCAGCTCCTGTTCAGCCCGACTTTAATACTCAGGGCGAAAATGCTGTTCCTCCTTCTATTTCTCAGGAAATACCTGAAAGCACCGTGGTTTCGATTCCTGAGGTAAAGGAGCCTGCCTTCAATATTCGCTGGCGAATTGCCGCATTCTGGACATGGGCAGCAGGGGCGCTTGTCTTCGGCCTGTGGATGATGATAGTAAAACTGCGCTTTTACGAGGATATGCAGCGGCACACCGCTTCTGTGTCTCCCAGAGTATACGCCATATACGATGAATGTTGTGCTGCCCTCGGTGTAAAACCCATCACCATGTGGGCGGTGGACAGGGCCATATCCCCCGGCATAGCTTTCTTCACATACCCCGTACTGCTGCTGCCTGCGTCCATGGACGGAGACGAGGAAAAGCTGCGCTATGCCTTCCTCCACGAGCTGACCCACAAAAAGCGCCGGGATCACTACATGACCGCGCTTTTGACGGCACTTCGTATAATCTACTGGTTCAATCCAGCGGTACACATTGGCTTTGCCGAGATGCGGGCCGACATGGAGACCGCCTGCGATGCGGAGGTCATCGCCTTTGTGGGCAGGGAGCAGAAGCGGGGCTACCTCACCGCCATACTGGAGCTGTTCTCCTACGCCACCCGTCCCCAGCTGGGCATGAGCCAGGCAAGCTCCCGCCGCATGGCAAAGCAGCGCATGAAGGGCGCATTCATGCGGGAGCGCACCACCTTCCTTGGCAGGGCTGCGGCGCTGATGCTTGCTGTTATCATGCTGG